>DAIQOA010000128.1:0-12910 GCA_036788095.1 bacterium
GGCCGCTGTCGCGGCCCTCGCAATGACAGAGTACGGAGGACTGCATCGGGCCGCTTACCGCGGCCCTCGCAATGACAGAGTACGGAGGACTGCTTCGGGCCGCCAAAACCGCGGCCCTCGCAAGGACAATACCCTAAAAATCTTCTGACAAATCCTTCCAATGTGGATTCATGGAACAGACCAAATCGATCTTTTTTTGCCGCGACCCCGCCTTTATCTGCTTCTCGCGATGAATGGCTGCGTACACATCCTGGAAAACCTCAAAATAAACCAACTTGCCCACATTGTACCTTTGAGTAAATCCCTTGTATATTTTATTTTTATGCTGATACATTCGCTTAACCAGACTGTTGGTTACTCCGGTGTATAAGACAGTGTTATACTGGTTGGTCATGATATAGACATAATAGTATTTTTCCATACTTGTACCTCAAGTATACAAATAAAAAAATACTATTGTTTTACAAAAAGACAAGGGACAAAATCGCCACAAAGACTTTATATGGCGTTGTTCTTCTGGGGGGATTGCTTCGCTCCAGCGACACTCTGCTGGTGTGGCGGGTTCAGCTGCTGCGCTCGCAATGACAAAGCGTGAGGGGATTGCTTCGCCCCAGCGACACTCTGCTGGTGTGGCGGGTTCAGCTGCTGCGCTCGCAATGACAGGGCACGGGGGGATTGCTTTGCTCTAACGAAGGACCGGCAGGATGGCTTACCCGGCGCCTTCGCTCGCAGGACGGATAAAAAACCGGTTAGCTTACATGCTCTTTTAATATCCTCAACGTATCGCGCGCGATCGCCAGTTCTTCATTGGTCGGGATCACCAGCACCTTGACCCGGCCGGCGCCGATATCAAAAGCGTTGGCCTGGTTTTTCGCCTCATCGACGCTGATGCCCAGATACTCCATGTTCTTCAGGCTGGCCGCACGCACCAGCGGAGAATGCTCGCCGATGCCGGCGGTGAACACCAGAATGTCCAACCCCCCCAGCACCGCCGAATAGGCGCCGATATATTTCTTCAACCGATGGCAAAAAGTCTCCAACGCCATGATCGACTGCTGATCGCCTGCTTCAGCAGCCTCCTCGATTTCGCGGAAGTCATTGGTTTTTTCGGTCAGGCCCAGCATGCCGCTCTTTTTATTGAGCAGCGCATCCACCTGCTTGAACGTCAGTTTCTCCAGATCAGCGATGTGCGGGATCAGCGCCGGATCGATGTCGCCGCAGCGCGTGCCCATGATCAACCCCTCCAGCGGCGTAAAGCCCATGCTCGTCTCCACCGAATGGCCGCCGTCGACCGCCGTGATGCTGGCGCCGTTGCCCAGATGGCAGGTGATGATCTTCAGGGATTCAACCGGCTTGCCGACATACTCGGCCGCCTTGCGCGCCACATACGCATGAGAGGTGCCATGGAAACCATAACGCCGGATCTTGTGTTCACGATAAAATTTCATCGGCAGCGCATAGATGTAAGCCTGCGGCGGCAGCGTGTGATGAAACGCCGTATCGAAAACGCCGACCTGGGGGACGCCGGGCAAAAGCTGTTCACAGGCTTCCACGCCGCGCAGATTATGCGGATTGTGCAACGGCGCAAACTGGATGCAGCGGTGCACGCCCGCCTTCACCTCTTCGTCGATGAGCACCGAATCGACAAATTCCTCTCCGCCATGCACCAGCCGGTGGCCGATACCGTCTATCTCGTTCTTGGACTTGAGAACCCCTTCATCCGGATCCATGAGCGATCGCAACACCACCTCGATGGCGACGTCATGGGATACGATGGCCTGGGTGCGAACTATTTTTTCTTTGCCCTTGGGCTTGTAGGTAAAGATCGCTTCCGGAGAACCGATTTTTTCCGTCTGGCCTTTCGCCAGCACCTCTTCGGTATCCATTTCAATGAGTTGAAATTTTATCGAGGAGCTTCCGCAGTTAAGAACAAGAACTTTCATGCAACACATCTCCTAAGCGCTGAATGATGAAAGATGATTCAGAAAGGGTAATCAAAAAATACACATTTTAAGCGTGAAAACCAAAATGAAAATTGCCGTTTGCACTAAAAGGAAGCAAAAAAATGAATCCCTTTCAGTATCATGCACGCACAGGGACTCCCGCCGCCGCGACAAAAATGAACATCCATTCAATACAACGAGCCGTCGGCCGCAGCTCCAGCCTGGGCCAAGACATTTTCATTGCTTTATAATAAAAAAATCCTATCTTTTTGAAGACGCTATTCCAAAGGAGGACCATCATGGCAGAAGAGTTGTTGACCGCTGCGAAACTGGCCAAAGAATGGGCCGTTTCAGAAAACCTGGTGAAAAAAGCCATCAAAGACCTCGGCATTACCCCGGATGCCAAAAAGGGACCCTGCAACTATTACGGTCCGAAAACAGCGCAAAAAATTAAAAAAGCGATCAGCAAATGACTAACCCGGATCCGGCAAAGACCAAGCCGCTTGCCGGATCCGCACACTGGACAGGAGGAGACATGGCGAACCTGTTCGCCGGCATCGACAGCTCGACCCAGAGCACCAAACTGGTGGTCATCGACGACGACCAAAAAGAGATGATCTACAAGGACTCGGTCCAATACGATCAGGATCTGCCGCACTATGGCACGGTCAACGGTGTGGTGCAGGGCTTGGAGCTGGGCGCGTCGGAATCAGATCCCGCCATGTGGATCGAAGCGGTCGATATCCTGTTGGAACGCCTGCTGCGATCAAACGTTGACCAGCGGCAGATCCGTTGCCTGTCTGTATCCGGACAACAGCATGGCCTGGTCACCCTGGACCAGCAGGGAGCACTCAGCCGCAAACGCAGCAAGCTGTGGAACGATTTCAGCACCGAAGAGGAATGCCGCTTGCTCACCGAGGCGGTGGGCGGTGCGGAGAACATGATTCGAGAGGTCGGCAACAGCCAGCGCACCGGCTATACCGCTGCCAAGATCTTTCACATGGTACGGCATGAACCAGAAGCCTTTGGCAAAACTTTTACCTGTTTCCTCGTGCACAACTATATCAACTGGTACTTGACCGGCGGCGTGCGGGTCATGGAACCGGGCGATGCCTCGGGCATGGCGCTCTGGCATCCGCAAACCCGCTGCTGGTCCTCCCGGGTTCTCAAAGCCATCTCTCCCGACCTGGCGTCCAAACTGCCCGAGATCCGGCCTTCGGATGCCACTATCGGCGCCGTCAGCGCCGACCTGGCGCAGCGCTTTGAGCTGGATCCCCGGTGTCGCATCGACGCTGGCAGCGGCGACAACATGTACGGCGCCGTCGGCACCGGCAATGTTGAGCCGGGCATCGTCACCGTGAGCCTGGGCACCAGCGGTACGGCCTACACCTGTATGGAGCAGGCGTACATCGATGCCAGCGGCGAGATCGCCGCGTTCTGCGACAGCACAGGACGGTTTCTGCCGTTGCTCTGCGTATCCAATCTGGCCAATGGCTATAACGCGATCGTGCAGCAGTACGGTTTGAGCCACGCGGAATTCAATGAACTCATTCAACAAACACCGCCGGGAAACAACGGCCGCCTGCTCATCCCCTGGTATGTCGGCGAGCGCACGCCGGATGTGCCCATCGCCGGGCCGATCTATTTCGGTTTCGGCGTGCACGAGTTCGGCAAAGAGAATCTCTGCCGCGCTGTGCTCGAAGGCCACATCCTCAACCTTTACGATGGATTTCGCAAGATGCCCATTCAGCCGACAGAGATCCGCCTGACCGGAGGCCTGGCGCAGTCGCCGGCCTGGTGCCAGACCATTGCCGACATTTTCGAAGCGGAGGCGGTGCCGGTGGAAGGCGAAGGCGCCGCCCTTGGCGCAGCGGTACATGCGGCCTGGGTGTATTATAAAGAAGCCGGACAGCCGGTGAGTTTGAAAGAGCTGGTTCGTCCCTATGTGGTAATGCGCGAGGAACGGCGCTGCAAACCGATCCCGGCCAACCGCGAAATCCATCGCCTGCAAAAGCAGGTGTTCCAGGCGTTGAGCGAGCGCGTCCGCGGAAAATCCTCCGCAGCGGATCCGTTCGCATTGCGCGAAAAGATGATCAAACAATAATCGCCGCGCCGGACACAGGCTCGGCCTCCCTTCACCATACACTACACTGACTCGTGACTGCACAATTTCCCCCTGAATGGGCAAAGAAGGCCGTTTGGTACCAGATCTTTCCGGATCGGTTCTGCAACGGCGATCCCGACAACGATCCCACCCTGGCCGACCAACAAGGCGCTTGGCCCCATGACCTCAGCGAACCCTGGCAGATCCATCCATGGACTTCGGATTGGTACGAACGCCAGCCATACGAACAGGCCCATCCCCACCGCGATATATGGTTTCATCTGCAGCGACGCCGTTATGGCGGCGATCTGCAGGGCATTCTCAACAGGCTCGATTATCTGCAAGATCTGGGCGTCACCGCGCTGTATCTGTGTCCGGTGTTCTCCGCTCCCTCCAGCCATAAATACGACGGCTCCACCTATCATCACATCGACCCCAATCTGGGGCCGGATCCACAAGGCGACCGCAAGGCCCTGGCAAAGGAAAATCCCGCGAATCCCTCCACCTGGATTTGGACCCAGGCGGATCTTTCCATGTTAAATCTGATTCAGGAAATCCACCGACGTTCTATGCGTCTTATCTTGGACGGCGTGTTCAATCACGTGGGAGTGACCTTTTGGGCTTTTCAGGATTTGCGGCAAAAACAGCAGAGATCAGCTTACCGGGAATGGTTCAAGGTTAAAAGTTGGGATGATCCGCGGGCCGGCAAAGCCTTCGATTATCAGGGGTGGTTCGGATTCAAGGAGCTGCCGGAATGGAGACAGGATGAAAACGGCATTGTACAGGGACCGCGGGACTATATCTTTCAGGCGACCAGACGCTGGATGGATCCCCATAACAACGGCGACCTTTCCGCTGGCATCGATGGGTGGCGTCTGGATGTGGCGTTCTGCGTCGCCCACCCGTTTTGGCAGGAGTGGCGTCGCCTGGTCAAATCGATCAACCCGCAGGCTTATCTGACCGCAGAGGTGATCGATGCCATTCCGGTCCTGCAGCCCTATCTGCGGGGCGATGAATTCGATGCGGTGATGAATTATAACTTTGCTTTCTGCTGCGCTGAATATTTCATCAACCAAAAGAAGCGGATCGCCACCTCGACTTTTGATCGACTGCTGCGCGATCTGCGCCAGGCCTTTCCCGCCGGGGTCGCCTACGCGATGCAGAATCTGTTCGACAGTCATGATTCCCCGCGTCTGGCGACGATGATCGCAAATCCGGATGGTGTGCCCTACCGCCAGTGGAGCCGCCACGGCAGCTGGTCCCAGGCGCAGAATCCACACTACCAGATCACCAAGCCCAATCCACAACACCGGCAAATACAAAAACTCATGGTGCTGTTTCAAATGACCTATGTCGGCAGTCCGATGATTTATTACGGCGATGAGGCGGGCATGTGGGGGGCCAACGATCCCTGTTGCCGGCAGCCGATGCTTTGGCCGGACCAGCCGTACGCCCCGTCCCGGTTTCTGCCGGACGGTTCGTTGCGACATGAAGCGGAGGTCGTCTCCTTTGACCATGAGCTGCATCAGCTCTATCGCCGGCTGATCCATCTGCGCAGTCGCCACCCGGCGCTGCAAGGCGGTGATTTTGCAACCCTGCTGGTGAATGATGAAGAACGGATTTATGTGTTCAGCAGATCCTGCGGAGAGGAACAGATCATCGTCGCATTGAACAACAGCCCCCGCGGCGTGCACTGCTCTTTGAAGGACATCGATGACTTGCACGATCTTTGGAACGAAGAAGAATCCGTTGCCACGGATTCGTCCGGCGTCGCCTCGTTCGAAATAGCGCCGTTTTGGGCGCGGCTGTTCGCGACCCAGCGTTCAGGCGGCGAACAGACGCCCGCCTCCTGAGCGCCGAGCGCAGTGCATCCTGATCACTTGATGGTCATTGTTTTAAAATCATAGATTCGCGTTTTCCCCCCGTAGCGCATCGTCAACATCTCACTGTCCACCTCCGCCTGAAGAAAAGGGCCGTCGAACAGCTTGAACTGTTCGTACGCCACCTTCTCGCCGTTCAGTTTACGCTGATCGGGGTAGGCGAATTCCATCCGCCGGCCGTCCCACGTCCGATAGTCGACAGAAACCCGGCCGGGCTGCAGAACCGCCACAGGTTTGGTTTCCGCCACCGCCCGGCAGAACGCGTCAAAGGATCCATTCTCGGACAATGAACCCACTTGAATCACATAGCCGTTTTGCAGCGGCCAGCTGCGCAGGCGATAGTTGCGCAAATCCATGGTGCCGTCGTTGCGGGTGCTGCCGGTGCCGAGGTTCCACACCAGCGTGCGCAACTCGTACTCTTCGCTCCACTCCCCGGGCTGCAGGGGATACCAACCGGCATAGACATCACCGGCCTTGCACAGGATCCAACCGCTGGGATCGATCCTGCGCTCCTGCAGATTAGCCGGAAAAAAACCGTCGATATGGTTGCTGGTCGTGCCCACGGGGATGTCATAAAGCACCAGCAGGGTGTTTTTATCCTGAAAGGTGTACTCGTAATACGAGCCGCCGGTCCACTTGTCCGGATTGTTATACGTTGCCTTGGAGGCGGTGATGCCGGCCATGGAGGGTTTAATCTCCTCTGGAAAAAAAGTTCCGATCTCCTCGATCGACCAATAGGGATGCAGGCCGAAAATCATCGAAAAAGGTTTGCCATGGAGATAGCGCAGACACCAGGTCTGTTGCTGAATAGGCTGCAGCAGGCTGCCGTGCAGGGATCCCAGCACATAGTCACGGTTCATGTAGGTGTATTTATAGACCGGGGGATTGAGTTCTTTGCCGAAACGGATGTTGTTGCGCACCCGTTTCCGCTCTCGATGCACATAGGGCGTGCTTCGGTCCATGGCCATTTGATAGATCATGTAGGGCAGTTTGTATCCGGATTGCAGCGCGTAATAGCACCAGCCGCTGGTGATCGGGTCTCCGGCGCCGAAATATAAATAGGCGAAACCGCTGGAGGTGGAGCGATCGAACCGCATCAGATTGACTTCATAGATACGGCTGTGACCGCCGCCGTACTGCTGCTGCAAATGTTCCACGGCAAAATCGGCCATAAAATAGTCGGCCAACATAGCGCCCAGCTTTTTGACCTGAGGGTCCCTGGCATAGCCCGAGAGCAGCGTCGCGGCGATCATATACTCAGCCAGATAGTCCGGCGAATCAAACTCGCCCTGGCCACGGGTGGTGGTCAATCGAGCCCAGGAAAAGAGATAGTCGCGGCTTTCCAGACGGTTTTCCTCCGAGCTTTTACCGTTGTACCATTCAGAGCCCGGCAGATTTGGCCATTGTTCCGCCGCCAGGTACAGCGTGGCATAATACATGGCCCAGTGGTTCTCGGTATCGCCGCGGGTCGGCGCATAGGTTTTCCACGCCCGGCGCACGGCCGCGGCAGCCGGCGCCGACATCTTTCCCTTGCCCGCCATATAGGTGCCGATGCAGGGAAACATCCAGAACATATCGCCGCTGGGATTCTTCAGCAGTTCGATAAAAGCCGAATCCGCCCAGGCGAGATTTTTTCCGGTCCGATATCGGGCGGCGATGGAATTGTAATTGACCGCCCGCATGGTATCGTACACAGCGAAAAACGCTTTTTTACGCAGCTCAAAATTGCGCCGATAGACTGATTCAGACTGCCATTGAGCGGGCGCCCATTCCGCCGTGGCAAAAACAAGTACAAACGCAAAGCCCATCCATTTTTTCATGATTTATCTCTCAAAGTTGACAATTTTAATGCTCCAGACATAGCCGCCGGTGATGCCGTGATGGCGCCAAGTCAGGCCGCCGTCTTGGGATAGAAAGACGCCATGCCCCGTAGAGCCGGCATAGACACGGCGGCCGTCGACCGGATCCACAGCCAGAGAATGAACATCGAGCGATGTCAGGCCGCTGAAAAACTGCTTCCAGGTTTTGCCGCCATCGCTGGATTTATAGACTCCGGTCTGAAAGCCGCCGGCGT
This sequence comes from bacterium, assembly GCA_036788095.1. Classification (GTDB taxonomy): domain Bacteria; phylum Zhuqueibacterota; class Zhuqueibacteria; order Residuimicrobiales; family Residuimicrobiaceae; genus Anaerohabitans. The sequence goes on from DAIQOA010000128.1 coordinate 8,002, forward strand.
ACAGAGTATCCGGATGCGATGGATCAAAGGCGATCGAATAAAGCGTATTATGCAGGATGCCGGTGTCGCATTTCTGCCAGTTTTTGCCGTGGTTGACGCTGCGATACAGGCCATGGTCCTCTGTGCCGGCAAACCACACCTCCGGATTGCGCGGGTGCTGCACCAGGGTGCGCACGTGATTCACCTCCAGGGTTCCGGCGTTCCAGTGTTCGCCGTCATCATCGCTTTCATAGAGGCCGGCCTCTGTGGAGATCAGCAACCGGCCGGGCCGGCTGTCATCGATCACCAAAGCGGTAACAAAGGTGGCGTCCGGATGGTCCAGTCCATTGTTATGCAGAGTCCAGGTGCGTCCATCATCCGTGGTTTTATAAAAACCGTATGGGGAAGCCGCATAGATCTTGCGTGGATCGTCCGCAGCAAAGCGAACCAGGCTGACCTCGGTCATGCGCCAGTCGCTGGTGGTCTTCCAGGTCTTGCCGCTGTCCCAGGATTGCTGCACGCCGGTGTGCGTCGCCATAGCCAGGATCCGACCTCCGCTGGGCGGATAGGCATCCATCGAGTAGACGCGATTATTGGGCCTGGCCATGAATCCCCATGTGGTGTCGCCCGGAGTCTGAAAAAACAAACCGGACAGCGTTTGGTTTTGGCCGACATGGGTGTAACTGGTGGCCAGCGTGGTGACATAGACGACATCTTCCCCTGCGGCAGCCATGCAGGCAAAGATCAGCATCAATCCCGCCGTGCGAAAAATATTTTTCATCCCTCGGTCCTTCACTGAAAGTATGGAAATATCTTTGATCATCCTTCTAGCGCAGCAGCATCATCTTGATCGTTTGGCTGAACGATCCGGCGCTCAGGCGAGCCCAATAAAGGCCGCTGGGCAAAGCCCGGCCCATCTGGTCGGCGCCGTTCCATTGCAGACGATAGCGGCCGGCGGGCTTGACAGCCTGGCAGATCAGCGCCACCCGTCGGCCCAGCAGATCCAGCACCTCCACAACTACTCGTTCCTGTCTTGGCAGATCAAAGGACAGCGCGGTGCTTTGATTAAAGGGATTCGGATAATTGGCGTGCAGCGCATAGCCTGCCGGCACGGCCAACTCCTCCCGGTTGACCGAGGCGCCCTGCTGCGAAGTAAAGACCACGCGGTACTCGCCGACGCCGGGATTGGCATCATTCACGCCCTCGCGCGTCGAAGTGTAGTAACATTCCACGGCCAGATAATAAGCGCCGGTATAAGGAAAGACGCCGGTGATGACCGAAAAGGTATTGTTCATATTTTCGCCGAAGGAGACCACTTCCAGACCGCGATCATCGTTTACAGCCAGCACGGTTCCATTGGAATCCAACAGCGACACAAAAGTATCCACGTCGCGGATAGCGAGATCTTGCAGCGGGATCACGCCCAGCTCAAACGCCTGGCCGGCCTGACCAGTGAGGCGATACCAGTCTTTATCATCAGCAGGAAAGATGGCGCTGTCCAGCGTGTCGCCGGAGGCCAAATGAGGCCGCAGGCCTGCCTGGGCCAGGGTGTTGTCCGGTTCATGCTGAAAAAAGCTCTGCACGCCTCTGCCGCCTACCAGCCGCAGCCGGTACGAGCCGGTCACTCCCAGCGGATTGGAAATTTTTGCGTAATAAAACCCGGTCTTTTGCGCTAAAAAGCCGGCCAGCCGGAAATCGCCGCCGTTGTTGCGGCCGCGCACCGGAGCGTTCAGCAAGTTGGTCTCATAATCCCCCTCATAATAGAGGGCAAGATCCGGTTCCAGCTGGGTCGGCGTACTGGCAAAACTGGTGAAATAGTAAAGATGAGTCGCCTGCAATTTAAACTTGAACCAATCCACATCCGCGGCGGAAGAAAAAGTGGCGGAGAGAGTATCCCCCACAGCCATTATGGTTGCTGAAGCCGCAGCGTCATTGGTCTCCCGCTCGGTTTTTTCATCCGGTTCCAACGGCGGCGGATCGCCTTTGCGGATGCGCAGATCATCGATGATCTGATTGTTGATGCTGACCGCTCGCAGCCGCAGGCTGTCGCCGACCACGTCGACCCGGGTGTAATGAAACTCGTAAATATCTTTGGCCACATGGCTGTAATCGCGTCCCCAGACATCCAACCCCCCTCCTCCGCCGCCGGTGATGATCCAGTACACGCCGTTCAGATAGCCGCGCTCATAATCATGGGTATGGCCGTTAAACACCATATCGACGCCCTGTGTTTCGAACAGCGGCTGCAGGATCTGTTGCACGCGCGTATCGCCGGCCCATACATCCCAACCGACTGAATAGGGCGGATGATGGAAATAGATCATGGTCCAGGTCGTCTGTCGACGTAACTCGGAGTTCAGGTCGTCGACCAGCCAGGTGTATTGAGGGCTGCCGATGCTGAAATCCACGTTGCTGTCCAGCGCGATGCAATGAACATGGCCCCAGTTGAACGAATACCAGCGCTCGGTGCTGTCCGGATTGTTGTGCGGCAGGTAAAAGCTTTCCTGATAGGTGGCAGCCTGATCAAAATAGGTGTCGTGATTGCCGATGCTGGTGAAAACCGGGCGGGATTTCACAATGTTCTTATAGGGTTTGAAAAAGATGTTGTCGTACTCGGATCCGTTGGACTGCGACACGTCGCCCACATGCAGACAGAAATCCACCGGCTGCTGTTCCATCAACGCCGCGACGCCGTACTGAGTGGCGCTGCCGGTGCCGCTGTCGCCCCAGATCAAAAAACTGGCACGGCGATCTGAAACCGGACGAGCGGTGCGAAAAGTGTCGCCTTCAGTTACCACCGCACCGTTATTGGTCACACGATAGAAATAGCGGGTGTCCGGCTCCAGCCCGGTGAGGGTTAGCCAATGCTTCCAACCGAGAGAATCCTCCTGGACCGTGGCGCCATAGTCAAGCGTCTCGCCGTACTCCACCGCGCCGATGGCGGCCGCGGAACTGCGCCAGGCGATCTGCACGGAATGCTGCGTCGACGACTGGATATAGGGCAGCCGTTGCACAATCGGGGTCACGTTCACCGGCTTTTCATAGACCAGGGATTCCGAGGTGACCCGCACGCTATCGAAATGCGCGCCGCTGTTGGCATAGCACATGAATCCAATGCCGCCGCTGGAAAAAGCGGCATCAGTGGTATTAAAAAGCAGGGAGCCGTTAAGATAAATCTTGATGCTGTCTTGGCGCACATCCGCGGTGACGCTGAACCAGCCGACCGGAATGGCCTTGGCCGTGGACTGGGTTTCCTGCAGAGTGGTCATGACGCCGTCCACGTATTTTTGCAGCCGGGTAAACGGTCCCCGGTTGTTCGCATCATCGAGCAGGATCAGGCGATAATAGTTTCGTGCATCCCGGTAGCGGAACAAAATCCCGATGCCGTCATCATCCTCTGAACGCATAAGGCAATTGAAAGAATAATCTTTCCATTCGGGATTTCCGGCGTGAATGTGGGTGCCGAGAAATTTGGCGTATTCCTCTTCAGGCGTCAGGCCGTAAAAGATGTTAGAGGTCTGCCTCAGGGCCTGATCGTCCACCTGCCACAGACCGGGGCCGTCCCGGCTCGGTTCATCGTCCATAAAAGTCCAACCGGCGAGATCGTTATCGGTAAAGGAATCCATCCACGGCAGGGATTGCCCCCAGACAGGGCCGTTGAGGAAGAGAAAAAAAATCAAAGCACAGGATAGTCGACGCATTGTTCCGTTTCCATGAGATCATTACGGGTTTACTGTTTTATGGTGGCCCCCCAGCCGGGATCGACGATCGGCACGGCCAGACGGTTGCTGCTGCGTTTGTAGACCTGCATGCTGGCCCAGCGTGATTTTTCGAGTTCGATCGTTTTTATCGTATCCAGCACGTCCTGATGGACCACGACCGGAAAGGCGACCTTTAAAGAATCGATCACTTGGTCGAGCCGGCTGAGCATGTTGTGGTGAAAGGCGTCGCGGCGCGCTCGCGCCAGGTTTTCCGCCAGAACCGGTTGGTCGTCCGGCCGCATCTTGTACTGGGCGATATGCGCGTTAAAAAAGTCAGCCGCCGTCTGATCATCCACCTCTGGCACATTTTGACCATAATGCCGCCGGCTCTCCTCAAACACCCATTTGTTACGCCAGGCGGTCAATTCACTCTGCACCGAGGGCAATCGGTCCAGTTTTTTCTTACGCGCCGCTGCGGTGAAGAAATGATCACGGACGGCAAGTGCGATTTCGTTATTCAGGGCGTTTCGCAGCTGTGAACGGTCGGCAAAATGCTTCTTGAGCACGCCGGGATTGAGGCGTTTGATGTAATCCTCCAAGGTCCAGGCGCCGCCCTCAAAGGTGACCAGCGCCGTTCCCAGGCGTTGCCCCAGCTCGTACAGTTTTCCATCTTTAGGTTGAGCGGCGCGTACAGACTTCTGGAAATCCCGTGGACCTTCCTGTTTTTGCGCAGCCCAGGCCTGCAGGGCGTCGGCGAGAAGCCGAAAGGACTCGCCCTTGGTGGTGACGTTTTTAGGGGTCATATACTGGGCGGTATAGGCAGCGGCGGCTTTGTTCAATTTCCGGTAATACAGAATTTGCCGGTAACTCTCGGCCCGTTCCTGGTATTCATATTCGGTGACCCCCTGGCGGCGGATATCCAGCACCTGAAAGATAAAAAAGCCCCCCTCCATTTCCACCGGCTGGGAAATTTCTCCCATGGGCAAATTCTGAATGGCGGCCAGCAATTCATCCGACACATCCAGATAGGTGAGATAGCCGGTTTCAAAATCTTTGGGCTGCATGTGCACTTCCGGGTTGCTGCGCAATATTTCATCCACCACCGATGTATAGCCGCGTTCCACCATGGCCTGGTGAACGCGGCCGGCGAACTCGGCGTTGGGTTCGTACCAGTAGCGAAGCTTCCAGCTTACCTTGGCTTTGGTGATGGCATCGCGAATCTCCTGCGG
>DAIQOA010000129.1:0-12825 GCA_036788095.1 bacterium
GGGATAGGTCCAGGGATTGCATTGAAATCGACCGTCCCGCCAGTAGAGCTGAACGTCGCCATAGATTCCCTGCCCCAGGTAGATGCGATGGCTGAAATTCTTTGTGGTGGCCAATATCAGCTTGGCGGCTTCCAGATAGCCGGGGTCGAGATTGACCCGGCGCCGGCCTTGAACACTGAGCCGTTCTTCGATGTGGTTGCTGTAACGCTTGAGGCTTACCAGATCGGCTGGATCCATCAGATCGGCAAACGCATAAAAAATTTTGCTCAGATCCGAACCCATCTCCGGCTCATAATACCGCGTATGGATAAAAGTAAAAGGTTCGCTGCTGGTGCTCACCTCTCCTGCTTTTTCTCTGAACCACTCCAACGCCTGGTCCGCCTGCTCACGCTGCTGATAGGTCAGCGCAAGAATGGGACAGACCGGGGCCGGCATCCTGATCGAACCCATGAATACCCTGCCGCTCTACCGGTTTTCCGGTTTGCTGATCCGGCGTAAAGCCGCGCCGCAAATGGGACAAAAGCTCCATGACCGGTTCGGATACAGATGGGTGAGATCAGAGGTGCACTGCATGATAAAAACCGGTTCAAACTCCACGCGCACGCTCTTGCCGTTCTCCTGATCGAGCTGCAGTTGATAATCGCCGAGATCGGTCGTTCCGGTTATATAGATATCAGCCGGGTCCGCGTGATGAATGCGGGAACGGATCACGGTTCCATCCCGAGTGGCGACCGTAGCATCCACCTCAACGGAACTCCAAACGCGGTATCCATTCTGATCGATCTCATCCGTTGCACGCCTTTGCGACGGCTCCAGATACTTTTTCCAGAACACCCGGACCGGCCTTAGGGTCATCCGGGTGATGTTTTCAAAAGCGATGCGCTCGCCATTCTCCAGCGGTATGCTGCTTAGGCTGGGATAATCCTCCGCAGCGTAAACGCCGATGCCGGCGAAGCGGAAATCGAGCTGCACCCTCATTACGTGGATAAAGAATTCAGATGAATCCGGATAGATCTTGGCATGAAAAGGGCCGGGCGGAGAGGTCTGGGCCGCGATAGGCTGACTAAAAACCGCGATTCCCCAGCCTATGACAGAAAAACGTAAAACCCGCATGACCCTGCTCTCCTGAGCGAAAGATATGGTAAAGCGCAATCCTGGCAGTGCCGGTTAAGTGCAATTAAAAAGGCCTGTCCATCCTGCGCAGCGAAGCACGTGCTGACTTTTGCTTATATCCTGTTAAATATATTCTCTTTATTTCACAAGATCAAGGGAAAAATAATGTCCTTTTCAGAGTGCAACCACCTGATTGTAAAAAAAAGCCCTGGAAAATGCTCCAGGGCTTTATCAGCTGATCCTGCGGATCACGGAAAAATGCCGCGGATTTCAAGCGCTTTGGCCACGCGCGACACCGCAATCATCATCGCCGCATGGCGCAGATCCTGTTTTTCGCGTTGAGCGGTATCCCAGACCGCATCAAAGCTGTTGACGATGACTTTTTTGAGGTTGGCGTTTACGCCGTCCTCATCCCAGAAAAAGGATTGAATGCTCTGCACCCATTCAAAATAAGAGACCACCACACCGCCGGCATTGGCCAGGATGTCTGGAACGACATATTTGCCCTTCTTGATCAACAGCCGTTCCGCCTCCGGGGTGGTCGGCCCGTTGGCGCCCTCGACAACAGCCTTGGCTTTAATTTTGTCGGCGTTTTGTGCGTTGATCTGTTTTTCCAGAGCCGCTGGGATGAAAACATCCACATCCAGCTCGAACAGTTCCTTGGGATCGATTTTGCTTACGCCGGGGGCGGTAAAGCCCTCCAGCGTTTTACCGCGGCCGGTGCTGCAGTAGGCGATCATATCGCTGATCGGCAAACCCTTTTCGCAGTAATAGGCGCCGCTGATGTCGCTAATCGCCTGGATAATGCAGCCCGCTTTTTTCAGTAGATCAGCGCTCACAGAGCCGACATTGCCAAATCCCTGAACAGCGATACGGGTCTTGGCCGGGGTTAGGTTCATCCGATTGAGCAACTCCAGAGTGACAAACATGACGCCGCGGCCTGTGGCCTCGCGCCGCCCCAGGGAGCCGCCCAACTCGATGGATTTGCCGGTGACGATGTCCAGCACCGTGCTCCCCTGGTACATACTGACAGTATCCATGATCCAGCCCATGGTCTCTGCATTGGTGTTCACGTCAGGGGCCGGGATGTCGCGATGCGGGCCGATGATCGGCATGATGGCCACCGTATAACGGCGGGTAAGGCGACGCACCTCTTCGTAGGAAAGCTTGCTGGGATCCACCTTGATGCCGCCTTTGGCGCCGCCATAGGGGATGTTGACCACTGCGCATTTCCATGTCATCCACATGGACAGGGCTTTCACCTCATCCAGCGTCACATCCTGATGAAAGCGGATGCCGCCTTTGCAGGGACCGCGCGCACTCGAGTGTTGAACACGGTGTCCCTCAAAAACTTCGATATGACCGTCATCCATCACAACCGGAAGATGGACGGTCAACTCCCTTTCGGTGCAGCTTAAAACACGCAGGGTATTTGGATCCATCTTGAGCAATTTGGCGGTGGAGCCGAGCTGCTCCAACGCCATTTCGAACACACCGCCATGTTCCATAGATCTCTCCCGTTTTTAAGTGTAAGCCAGTTTGGATACAAACAAAAAAGCCCTATTCCGGTAAAAAGAAATAGGGCCTGTGGTAGAAAAATGATTGATCCATTCAGCAGTGGCCTGCCCGTCCTTAAACAGCTGCAGCACCATCTCCACTGAAAAGGTAAATAGATACCAAATTCGCATACGGTTTCTGTCTGCTTTGACTTGAGCCGGTAATCTTGGCGGCCTGCCTCTATGTGGCTGGCCGATTAAAATAGATAGATTACGTTTCATAATCAAGTGAAAAATCCGTTATCAGCATCCTCGAGCGGCAATCCCACCCCGCCTTGTCGCTGTCTCAGCGCCAAGAGTCCTTGAATTTCTCCAGATCGCGCCGCTGTTTCTTGGTCGGCCGGCCTTTTTGCGTGACCCGGGCCGTTTTCATGGCCTGATCAAACAACGCCATCAATTCCTTGGTCTGCTCGTCAATCTCCGGCGTTTCAATTTTCAACAGCTTTCTGGCCATCTCTTTGGAAAGACTTTTTTCCGACAGGCCCAGAACGGTGATGTCCAGATAGCGACCGTCGGACCGGCGCAGGGTGAGCACATCCCCGGGTTTGATGTGTTTGGAGGGTTTGGCGGTATCGCCATTTACCTTGATCCTGCGGCTTTCACAGGCCTCGGTCGCCTGGGTTCGTGTTTTGAACAGACGCGCCACTTTGAGCCACTTGTCGATGCGTTGTCCGGCTTCGTCGGTCATAGGGCTTTAGAGGATCTTCTTAAAAGTATCTTTTTTCAGGGTTCCTGGCCGGCCGCGGGCATCCATTTCAGAGGCTTCCATGTTCGGTCCGTTCGATGATCTCATTCTGCAGAGGGGCGGATAGATCGCAAAAATAATCGGAGTAGCCGGCCACGCGTACGATCAGATCGCGATGGTGTTCCGGATGTTGCTGCGCCTCTCGCAACCCCTGAGCGCTGACCACGTTGAATTGCACATGATGCCCGCCGAGGTGGAAATAGGAGCGCACCAGATGACCGAGGCTGCTCATCCCCTTTTCGCCCTGCAGCAGACTGGGGGCGAATTTGAGGTTAAGCAGAGTGCCGCCGGTGCGCACATGATCCATCTTGGCCGCTGATTTCAGCACGGCCGTAGGGCCTTTCCGATCTGCGCCCTGAACCGGCGAAATGCCCTCGGAAAGGGGGGTGCCGGCTTTGCGGCCGTCCGCAGTGGCGCCGGTCAATGAGCCGAAATAGACATGACAGGTGGTCGGCAACAGATCGATGTGATATTCTCCTCCCTTGGTGTTCTTGCGACCCTCCACCGCATGATAAAACAGCTCGAATACCTGCGTCATCAACTCGTCGGCGAAAGCGTCGTCATTGCCGTAGCGCGGAGTGCGGTTGATCAACAGCTGCCGTAGCTCCTCGTTGCCGGCAAAGTCAATTTGCAGCGCGGCGAGGAGTTCGACCAAGGTCAGTCGCTTGGTTTCGAACACATGATATTTAACCGCGGAAAGACAATCGGTGATGGTGCCCAGGCCCACGCCCTGAATGTAGCTGCTGTTGTAGCGCGCGCCGCCGTCGTGATAGTCTTTCCCGGTGAGGATACAGTCGTCGATGAGAATAGAGAGAAACGGCACTGGCATAAAGGCGGCATACAGACGCTCAATGACCTGGTTGCCGGCGACTTTGATATCGACAAAGTGTTTGATTTGAGCCCCGCAGGCATTGAGCAGGTCCGCAAAGGAGGCGTGCGTGTTATCCAAGTCAAGCTGCAGACCGATGGTTTCCCCGGTGCGCGGATCCCTGCCGTTGTTCAGGGTGATCTCGAAAATTTTCGGCAGATTGAAATAGCCGGTCAGGATATAGCTCTCTTTACCGAACGCGCCGGTCTCCACACAGCCGCTGGTGCCGCCGGTGCGCGCGTCAACCAGGCTCTTGCCCTGTCGCAGCAGTTCTGCCACCACCGCGTCGGCGTTGAACAACGAGGGCTGGCCCCACCCTTTGGCCACAATCTGCAGAGCGCGGAGCAGAAAAGCGTCCGGGTTTTTATGGCTAAGCTGAATATTTGAACTGGGCTGCAGCAGACGCATCTCGTCGATCACATCCAGGATCAGATAGGTGACCTCGTTGACGCCGTCCGAGCCATCGGCCTGGAGCCCCCCGCTGTTGATGTTGGCAAAATCCGTATAGGTCGCGCTTTCAGCCGCAGTGACTCCGACCTTGGGAGGCGCGGGCTGGTTGTTAAACTTGATCCAAAAGCACTGCAGCAGCTCCTGTGCCTCTTCCTGATCTAAAACCCCTGCCGCCCGGTCTGACTGATAAAACGGATAGAGATGCTGGTCCAGACGACCGGGATTAAAGGAATCCCATGGATTAAGCTCGGTGATGACGCCGAGATGGACAAACCAGTAAGATTGCAGCGCCTCATGAAACGAGCGCGGCGATCGAGCAGGCACCCTTCGGCAGACCCCAGCGATGCGCTTCAGCTCTCGCTGACGTTGGAGCGAACGCTCCTGCTGCGCCAACCGCTCCGCCTCTTCGGCATAACGATTGGCCAGGGTGATAATGGCTTGCGCGCAGATCCGCATGGCCTGCAGTTCTTCAGACCGTTGCCAGGCGGACGGATCGTGCAGATAATCCAATTTCATCAACGCGTCGTCGATCCGATTGATGAAATCCAGCATCCCCAGACGATATATCTTGTCGTCCAGCACCGTATGACCCGGGGCGCGCTGCTCCATGAACTCGGTGAAAATACCGGACCGATAGCAACCATGCCAGGCCGGCGTCATTCGAGAAAAAATTTTTTCCCGCATGGTGCGGCCGTGCCAGAAAGGGATGATGCGCTCGCGATAAACGTCGCGCATGGCGTCATCGACCTGAAAGGGCGTTTTCTCTCTGTGATGCAGTACCTCCAGATCCTCGAGCGAATGGCAGGTCAGTTCCGGATAGGTGTAGGTGGCTTTCGGAGCCGGACCCCTTTCACCGACGATCCATTCGGCGTCCTGAATGCAGACAGCTTTGTTTTCCATTAGATGGCGAAAAACCTGCGCGCGCCTCATGGGAGCGGATACATCGCCCGCTTGCGCATACGCGCTGGTGACCAGAATCGCCCTTTCGGGCGACAGATAAGGCGTTGCGTTCAGACTATTTTCACGCAATCGGCGAACACGTTCATTCATGGATGATTTTCCGCATTACGCTGCAACATAAAGACGCTCGATCGTTCTCACCGCCGTATCGGTGAAGGAGCTTGGCGCCGGCTTTCAACGCTGTTTGGGAATAACCGTCTTAAAACCGCAAACAGGCTGCGATGAATCAGCCGAGGATGTCTTTTTTAAATTTTTCAAAGTCCAGGATGACCACCCGGTGGCCCTCCCGTTCGATCAGACCCTTATCCTCGTATTCGGCCATCACGCGCGAGATGGTTTCACGTGCAGTGCCTGCCATATTGGCCAGATCCTGCTGCACCGGGATTTTAGGAATGATCATGCTGGGACCGCGTAAATAGCCGGTTTGCTCAGCAACGTGGATCAGCGTGGATCCGACGCGGCCAAAGGCGTCCTGCAAGGTAAGATTTTCGATCTGCGTATCGGCACGGCGGATGCGGTCGGCCATCACGCGCATCATTTCAACCGCAATCACCGGGTATCGTTCGAGCATGGACAGGAATTCAGCGCGACGCAGGGTCAAAAACTCTGATTCCTCCATGGCCACCACGGTGGCGGAACGCCCCTTGCCGTCGATCAATGAAAGTTCGCCGAAAAACTCACCGGATTTTAAAATGGTGATGATGACTTCCCGGCCTTCGTCGCTGGTGCGGGTGACTTTGACCATCCCCTTGAGCAAAATGAATAACGTTTGGCCGACCTCTTCCTCGACCAACAGGACCTGATCCCGCTGACATTCACGGCGCAGGCACTGGTCCGCGATCTGGGAAACGTCTGCATCGTTCAATTTGGCAAAAAGGGGAACTTTTTTCAGCAACCGAATAATACGCTCTTCGGCCATACCGTTCATCCCTCTCGTTAAGTAAGACGGCTCAGCTTAAGGGTGGACCAACAGCCGTGCGGCCCCCTCACTTTAATATACTTAAAAAAAACATGCCGGAAAACAGAAATTAACCCTGTTCCAGGCATTTGCTGTACAAGTCCATGATCCGGGAAAGAAATCTCTCACTGCTGAACTGTCCTACAGCGGTAAGCAACGCCTGCCTGGCCAGGCGTTCACGCAGGCCGGGATGTTCCAATAATCGCTGCACCGCCTGGGTGAAGGCCTGCACCCGGTTGGCATCGAAAAGCAGACCGTTCTCCTCATGGCGGACAATGTCCAACACTCCATCACAGCGGGTGGAGATCACCGGCTTGCCGGCAGCCATGGCCTCTATCAGCACCAGACCAAACGCCTCTGCACGGGAAGGAAAAGCGAACAGGTCCAGTGCAGCGAGCACCGCAGGGATATCGGCCCGAAAACCGGGCAGAAGCACTTTGTCCTGTAATTGCAGCGATTTTATTTTATCGTAAATGGGCTGGGCGCGGTATTCCTCACCACGGGTGGGCTCTCCTACGATCACAAAGCGGGTAAAGGGAAAACTTAGTCCGATCTCGGCCGCCATATCAAGAAATTCCAGGTGCCCCTTGCCGTCTTGCAGCCGGCCGATGGTGCCGATTAAAAATTGATCGTCGCCGATCCCCCACTCCCGGCGGACAGAACCACGCCAGGTACCCGGATCCTGAAAAAGTGCGACATCAACGCCGTGATGGATGATCTCAATCTGTCCATCCTGGACCGGATGGGTATCCAGTAAATTCTTGGCGATCACCTGTGAGATGGCGATCAGACGGCAGACATGCCGGTACAGGTAGCGGTGCAAAGGATCGCGTTTAGGCTTTTGCGTGCCGATGTGCTTGGTGAAAACAATGGGAATTTTACCGGCGCCATGCAGGGCCGGCACCAGCGTCCAAAGGTCTTTGCCGAAATGCACATGAAGCAGATCAGGCGGTTCTTTTTTCAGCTGCCTGCAGGTTGTGTAAAATGCCTTTGGATTGAAATATCCCCTGGGTTCAAAATTGAAAATAGGCAAGTCGGTACGGGCGGCACGGCGGGAGAGCTCACTGTCCGGCGCGCACCAGACCGTGATATTCAAGCCGGCTTGCCGGAGCTGGTCAGACAAAGAGAGGACATGCATCTCCATGCCGCCCCAGGAACGTGAGGAACAGATTTGAGCGATCGATTTCCTGTGCATCACGGTCTCAGTCTCTATAGAGCCGGTGATCTGCGATATACTTTTCCACCGCTCCGGGCGTCCAATAGCGGATGCTCTGGCCACCCGCCACGCGCCTGCGGATTTCAGAGGCGGAGAGGGCCATCATCGGAATGGAGACCGAAAGAAACGGCCCATAGCGCGCGGCAGCAGAATCATTCACCTCGTTCTGGGGCCGGTTCACCACCACCACCTGTGCAAGCGCAACAATGCGCTGGGGATCTTTCCAGGTATGAAAGCCCTGCAGATTGTCTGCGCCGATGATCAGATACAGTTGACTGCGGTCAAAATGACCGTTCTGCTGCAAGTACTCTAGCGTGTCGACGGTATAAGAGATGTCGGGTTTTGCCAGCTCATAGTCGCTGACGGTGAAATGGGGATTATCCTGAATAGCCAGCCGGATCATTTGCAGCCGGTGGAATCCCTCCGTGGCAGCCCGAGTTTGCTTGTGCGGGGCTACGAACGCAGGCATAAAAAGAATGCGGTCTAGCTTTAATTCGGTTCGCACCGTTTCAGCCAAAAGAAGATGGGCCATATGGATGGGATCAAAGGAGCCGCCAAAAAGGCCGATGCGCGAATCCTTTGCGTCGGTGCTGAAAGGGATTGTCGCCCTTACTTTAGTCATCTGCCGCTAACGGTCTTCCGCCGGTTTTTCCGCGACAGGCATAGCGCGGGATCGCAGGGACTTGACGTTTTTGGATTGCTCTCTCGCTTTGCCAACCCATTCATGTTTGGGGAATTTCTCGATAAACCGGTCGTATTCAGCGGCCGCTTCCTCATATTTTCGCAGGTTGCGATAGGATTCAGCCAGATAAAACTGGGCCTTGGCGGCATACTGGGAATCGAAATACTGATCCAACACCAGGTTGAAATAGATGATCGCGGCTTCCCAGTATTTCATCTTGTAATAGATCTCTGCGGAGCTGTACTGTTTTTGCGCCAGCTTGTTGCGGCACTCGGCAAGTTGCTTTTCAACGACCGGAGTCAGATCGCTGGTGCGGTACTCTTCAAGAAATTCTTGAAACTCCCGAATGGCCTTGAGGGTGTACTCTTGATCCAGAGAGTATTTGGGGGACATTTTAAAATAAGAGTAGCCCAGTTTATACTTGGCGTCATCCACGTACTCGGAATTGGGGTACATTTTAATCAAGCGCTCATATTCACTGGCCGAGAGGATGTACTCCTTGGTGAAAAAATGGCATTCGGCAAGATAAAACTGAGCCTTATCCGCCAACCGGCTTCCGCTGTAGCTCAGGGTTAAAATGCGGAATTGATCACGGGCATCGAGATATCTTTTTTTGGCAAAATAGTCGTCTGCCAACTGCATACGTTCGGTCATCGAAAGATTCGCTCTGATCTTTTTAGAGCTGCAGGACTGGATCATAAACAGTGCCGGCAGGACCATCGCGAACCCAAAAACAAGAAACCACTTTCTCATAAAATTCCTGTTGTCATTTGCTTCTGAATGAGTAAAAGCTGTACACAATGCCGCCGGTGACGACTGCCACCAGCAACGGTTCCAGCCAGGACAACGCCCGGTCCTGTTTGGGTTTTTCCCCTTGGGTGAAAACAAGCTCTGCCGTCTCCAGCTGTGCAACGTTTCGCGCCTGGATCAGATCTTGAAAGAATTCTTGTTTGCTCTCGGACAGGACGACTTGGCGGACCGGCCGCAGAATCGTAATCAGGATCTCGGTGGTGATCATACGCTGCAAAAGCGCTCGATCTTTGGCGGACGTTTGATAACGGACGCTTGTCCGGATCGGCATAAAGGTCAGGGTGTAATTATTCAGGGAATCCGCCTGCGGCGGCACACCTTCATAAACCGCGGCAAAACCGGCTGACCTGGCCCACTGAAACACCTGTTTCTTCACCAGGGCGTTCAACGGGTGACCGGGGACTGCAGAATCAACGATTAGTCCACAACCGCTGTCCGGCAGGATGTCCGCACAAGCCTGTGCCAGCAGATCGGCCACTTGAGATTCGATGATCTGCAGGTTGCTTGTCGCCGAGTTCTCCGCTGCAAGGGTGGTACAAAGTACGAAGAAAAAGGCATACAGTTCAAGTTTAAAAACGATCTGCCGCCGCACAAGTTCCCTTTTAATTGTTTTTTTTGCTGATAGCGGAAGCGATCAAAACGGTGGCGGAGATGAGTACACAAAGCCAGGCGAACAGATCGCCATGGCGCGTGTACCAGGTGGTTCTATGGCGAAGAATCACGCTTCCCGTGAGAACAGCCTGCTGATCAAGAGCGGTGGTCTTGCTGACCCTGCCGCAGGGATCGATAAAACAGCTGATTCCGGTGTTGGCGCATCGGGCGATGCCGATCCGGTTCTCGATGGCGCGAAAAACCGCGATGCGTGCGTGCTGATACGGCCCGGAGGTTCTACCGAACCAGGCGTCGTTGGTGATGATCACAAGAAAATCAGCGCCATCGCGGCAAAAGGTGCGGACGACCGCGGGAAAAGCAGATTCGTAGCAGATCGGCACGGCAAATCGGCAAACCCCGCCGGCCCTGGTAAAGCGAAAAAGCGTGAAATCGTCGCCCGGCGTGTAATCGCCGATGCCCCAGATGAGATCGTAGAGAAGCGCCTTGATCTGCTTGAAAGGAAAGTAATCGCGGTATGGCACCCTTTCTGAAAATGGCACCAGCTTGATCTTGGCATAACGCTGGATAAGACTGTCCCGGCCGGTAAAAAAAAGCGCGGCGTTAAAATACTTGAAACGGCCGTCGGTATAGTGTTCCGCATCCACGGAACCGGTCAGGATCGGGGCATGGCTGGAATCGACCAACTGATGCATCCGTTCGAGATAACCCGGCTCGTACTGCAGGTAAAAAGGTGTGGCGGTCTCAGGCCAGATATAAATTTCCGACCGCTGTCGCCTGGCTTTTTCCATCAACCCTTCATACAGAAGCATATTTTTTTCTTCATCGTCCGCCCATTTCTCAAACGGGTCCATATTGCCCTGCAGTAGGGATACGGTAACCTGCGTTCCATCCGGCTCATGGCCCAAAGACCACAGACCATGCGCCAGGGGTAAGATAAAAAGCAGGAGCAATAACAACAGGTATTTCCGCCGGTCCGCTTTATGGCTGAATGCCAGAAATCCCACGCTGTTGATAAGCACAATCCAAAAGCTGACCCCGAGGATCGAAGTGTATTCCACATACTGGATGAGCGGCAGGAAATAGGATTGGGTGTAACCGATATAATTCCACGGAAAAGCCAATTCGCCCAACGATTGCAGGTATTCTATAGCAACCCAGATAAACGGAAGGAACAGCCAGGCGGCAGAGGCAAAAATACGACGTAAGCGGACATGGAGAACCCCATACAGCACTATATAGAGCGGCCAGACCAGAAGAGTTCCGATCATGCCAGGAAAGGTCACCCAACCTATCCAGTAAAGTGTGCCGAGGGCATAACAGAAACCGGTAAAATAACTCCAGCGTATGGTCTCGCTTCGGCCTCTGGACGATTCGAGCAAATAAAAAAATGGAATCAGTCCGCCATAGGCTAAAAAGCCGGTTCGCAGTGGAGCATAAGCCAGAGACAATAGAATGGCGGTTGAAAACGCTAACAGCAGCTGTTTCTTCATTGCGCCGTTTCACTTATTCATCATTTGCGGGTGCGCAACGATTGCAACCGCTGTAAAAAAGCTTCAAGGATAAACGCACCGGCAATGGCATCGACCCGGCTTCGGCTTCTGGATGGCGATAGTCCCTGCTCCATCAGAACGCGATGTGCGCTCACAGTGGTCCACCGTTCATCCCAAAGGTAGACCGGCAGGTTAAAGGATGGCCGCATTCGCCGAACGAATTTTTCCACAGCATCCGCTTTTTCGCCCGCAACGCCGTTCATGTTGATGGGCCATCCCACCACCACGGCAACCACCTCATGATCGGCGATCAACTGACCAAGCTGTTTCAACAGCTCGAAATCATTGCGGAAAACCAGAGTCGTCAACGGCGAGGCGATGGTCTGCGTGGGATCAGAAAGACTGATGCCGATTCGCCGCTCGCCGTAATCGATTCCCATAATGCGTCCCAGAGACAACTGCTGCAACGGAACCTCGGTGGAGCCGCCCCCCTGCCCCGGGACCGGTGATTCATTCATGTTTATTGATTCTGTGGTTCAATGGGTTGTTTGAGTACCTCTTTTAACAGCTTACCGGCTTTGAAATGGGTTTTGCGCCGGGCAGGCACATAGATGATCTCACCGGTTTTCGGATTACGCGCTTTCGGTTTTGGCTTGGTCTTTTTAACTTCAAATACACCAAAATCACGTATTTCTATACGGACTTCAGGATCCGCTTCAGACATGAATTCTCGCAACGCCTGGAAAACGCCATCCACCACCTTTTCAGTCAAATAGATTTTCTCTCCGACTATTTTCGCTGTCCGCTTGGCAACATCCTTTTTGGTGACCGTGGATTTAGGATTTTCGAGGATTTCGCTGTTCATGTCAGGCTCCTTCCGAATAGTTAATGTATTGTTTTTTAACAATTTTATAACTTTTTCATAACATCAATATTTATAATAATAAATACAACAAATAATTCTAAAACACAACAAAAATTTTCATTTTTATTAAAATTTTAAAATCAATCAGTTATTCGTTTAAACGGCCGACGGAAATCACTCCATTCATTTTACGTAGTTTAGCCATGACGCGATTCAGATGATCGAGATCATAGACTTCGACGGACAGCACACAGTTCATCAGCGACACTTCTGAATTCATGTTGACGCCGATGATGTTGCAGTCGAGAGCGGCTGCGGCCTCTGTGACATCGGCGATGAATTTATTGCGCCGTTCGCCGAGAATATAGAGGCCGGCGAGGAAGCGGGATCCCTTTTCCACATCCCAGGCGACGTCGATGATGCGGTCCGGATCCTGCATCAGTTTAAGCAAGTTTTTGCAATCGTTGGTGTGGATGACAATGCCGCGACCGCGCGAGACG
>DAIQOA010000130.1:0-12780 GCA_036788095.1 bacterium
CTGCGGCGCAGATCCTCTTTTCTTTCTCGACTATTATGCAACGGCTGGATTGGATCCCGCAGCGGCCGAGCAGCTGATCGGCGGCATGGCCGTTGCCTGTCGAGAGAACCACTGCGCGTTGATCGGGGGGGAGACCGCTGAAATGCCCGGCCTGTATGCTCCCGGCGAATATGACCTGGCCGGATGCATTATCGGCGTCGTCAACAGCGACCATGTGATCGACGGCTCGCATATCGAAAAGGACGATGTTCTGCTGGGACTGCCATCGACCGGCCTACACACCAACGGGTATTCCCTGGCGCGCAGAGTGCTGCTGGACATGGCCCAAGTGTCTCTGACCGAGTATGTGCCTGAGCTGCAGGCCAGTTGGGGCGACGCCCTGCTGGCCGTGCATAAAAGCTACAAGACTGCGATCGAATCGGTTCGGCGTCTGCCGGGTTTGACCGGTATCAGCCACATCACCGGCGGCGGCCTGGTCGGCAACACCCGGCGCCTGCTGCGTCCCGGACAAGCACTGGAGGTTGACTGGCAGAGTTGGTCGTGGCCGTCGGTTTTCAACAAAATTCAGCAGCTGGGTGGTGTGGAAACGGAAGAGATGCGCCGTGTTTTCAACCTAGGGATCGGCCTGGTTCTGCTGGCACATGCCGCTGATGTGCGGACCATAATCAGCGCATTAAAGCAGATCGGCGAAACCGCAATCCCTATCGGTCGGGTGATCGCGGCTTCCTGACAGATCATATTCCACCAATCATCCATCATTGCTATGTCAAACAACACCCACATCACCGTCCTGGGAGCAGGCAGTTGGGGCATGACCCTGGCCAACCATTGCCGGCATCTCGGTCACCGGGTCACTCTATGGGAATTTGATCCCCAGGCCGCTGAACGTCTGGCTGCAGAGCGACGCCGTGAAAACCTGTTACCCCATCTGCTCCTTGACGACCACATCGTTATCACCAGCAACCTGGAACAGTCGCTGCAAAAGGCTCAGATCGTTCTCCTGGTCACGCCATCCCACGTCACCCGAGCCGTTCTGCACGCCGCTGCCCGCTGCAGATTCTCGGCAAAGCCCGTCTGGGTAAGCTGCACCAAGGGATTGGAACAGGACACTCTGATGCGAATATCAGAGATCTATCAGCAAGAGTTCGCGAGCAGGGATTTGAACCATTTTGCCGTTTTGTCCGGCCCCAGCCATGCGGAGGAGGTGAGCCGGCGGATTCCCACCGCAGTGGTCATCGCTTCGCTACTGGATGATTACGCCGCTTTTTTGCAAAAAGCCTTGTCCTGCGAGTATCTGCGCTGCTACCGGAGCAATGATTTGACCGGGGTCGAGCTGGGCGGCTCCTTGAAAAATGTGATCGCCATTGCAGCCGGGATCTGCGATGGCGCCGGTTTTGGCGACAACACCAAAGCCGCGCTGCAGCCCCGCGGACTGGCCGAAATCACCCGGCTGGGCCGTACCTTGGCGGCCGATCCGCTGACCTTCGCCGGCCTTTCAGGCATGGGCGATTTGATCGTCACCTGCATGAGCCGGCATAGCAGGAACCGCTTTGTAGGTGAAGAGATCGGCAGAGGCAAAAAACTCGACCAGGTTCTCGGCCAAATGAGCATGGTGGCCGAGGGCGTGCGCACCTGCTTATCGGCCGTTGCCCTGGCGGAAAAACAGAATGTTGAAATGCCCATCTGCCGTGAAGTGTATGAGGTGTTGTACTGCGACAAGGATCCCAAGTCTGCCCTGGCGTCGCTGATGAGGCGGGAATATAAATCCGAACTCTGGTCATGAGCCGGCGTTGAGCGCCATGGCTTTGACTTGGGATGAACGAGCGTTCTTGCAAACAGTGCGTTGATATCCTTTCATCTATCCGAAAGGAGGGTCTTCGTGTTCAAAAACATTATGATCGCCGTTGACGGCTCTGCGTACTCTGAATCCGTGATCGGTCATGCCGCAGCGCTGTCCAGACTGTACCGTGGCCGAATCATTGTTTTCACCGTAGTCGATGTGCGCATTTTTGAATGGGCCTCCGCGGTCGGCGCCGATGGATTTGTGACCATCGTGCCTTCCGGCACTTTTCAGGAGGAATCGATCAAACTGCTGGAGGAAAAGGCGGAAAAAATCCTGCAGAAATGCGGACAATTGCTGGAGAAGGAGCAGGTGCCTTACAAGTTGGAAAAAGCGGTTGGATCACCGGCTGAGTTGGTGCTGGCCAAATCCCAGATCGCCGATCTGGTGATTATGGGCAAGCGAGGTGAGTTCGAGCGCTGGGACAATCACGATCTGGGCGTAACCGTTCAAACCGTGTGCCGCAGCATCGTCAAACCGCTCATGGTGGTCAAAAAGGAGCCCAGGTCCATTCAAAAAATCCTTCTGGGCTATGACGGCAGCGAGCACGCCAATCGGGCGCTGCAGCATTCCGCGCAGCTGGTCGACAAATTCCAGGCCCATCTTACTGTGGTTTGCGTCAACGACGATTTGGAAGCCGGAAAGCAATATTGTGAGGAGGCCGGAGAGTATCTCGAATCTTATTCCCGACAAGTGCACACAGAAGTAATCACCGGAGAACCTTCAAAACAACTGGTCGCTTATGCCCAATCACAGAGCATGGATCTGATCGTCATTGGGGCGTTCGGCCGTTCACGCATTCGCCAAGCCATCTTGGGCAGTACCACCGAACATATCTTACGCTTTTCCACTTGTCCGGTCTTGTTGGTCAAATAAAGGGAAAGGAAACAGAATGGCGCCAAAGAGCTATATCGCGCAGGTCGGCCGTTTTCTCGGTCAGGAGGTCACGTTGGAAGGCTGGGTGTACAACCACACTCACAAGGGAAAACTGCATTTTGTCATGCTGCGTGATGGTACCGGCATCATACAGGCAGTGGTTTTCCGGGACACCGTAGGGGAGGCGGCCTTTGAGCAGAGCCTGCAGTTGACGCTGGAAAGTTCTGTAAGGATCAGCGGTGTAGTGACCGAGGACAAGCGCGCCAAAGGCGGATTTGAGCTGCAGGCCCAGTCGATTGAAATTTTACAGATTGCGCCAGAGTACCCCATTTCGCCCAAAGATCACGGGATTGATTTTTTAATGGAGAATCGCCATCTGTGGCTGCGCTCATCGCTGCAGCATGCGATCATGAAGGTAAGACATGAGATCATTAAGGCCTGTCGCGATTATTTCGATCAATTGGATTTCACCCTGATCGATGCCCCTATTTTTACCCCGGCTGCCTGTGAGGGCACCACCACTTTGTTTGAGACCGATTATTTTGACTCTAAAGCCTATCTGACGCAGAGTGGACAGCTTTACATGGAAGCAGCCGCCATGGCGTTCGGCAAAGTGTACTGTTTTGGCCCGACCTTTCGCGCGGAAAAATCAAAAACCCGTCGTCATTTGACCGAGTTCTGGATGATAGAGCCGGAGATGGCCTTCTGCGATCTGCAGCAGGATATGGCGGTGGCGGAAGGACTGATCATGAAAATACTTGAACGCGTGCTGGAAAACCGCAGTGAAGAGTTGAAAAAGCTCGAACGCGATCTTGCGCCTTTAGAGGCCATTCGCACGCCTTTTCCGCGCATGCGGTATGATGAGGCGTCAGCCATCCTGAAACAAGAAAACCCTGATTTTGTTGAAGGCGATGATTTCGGCGCGCCCGACGAAACCATTCTGTCGCAAAAGCATTCCAGCCCGGTGATGATCAGCCATTATCCGGTCGGCGTCAAGGCGTTTTACATGAAAGCCGATCCGCAGCAGCCTGACCGCGCTCTTTGCGTCGATGTATTAGCGCCGGAAGGGTATGGAGAAATCATCGGCGGCGGGCAGCGTGAGGACGATCTTGAGGTCCTGCTGAACAAGATTCGGGCGCATAAACTCCCGGAAGAGGCCTTTGCCTGGTACCTGGATCTGCGCCGCTATGGATCAGTCCCGCACGCAGGATTCGGTATGGGCATCGAACGTACGGTGACCTGGATCTGCGGACTGAAACACATTCGTGAAACAATACCATTTCCGCGCACCATGTCGCGTATCTATCCGTGATCATAGAAAGCAGGGGTGTGAAGAAAGGGATGAATATGAATTTGGCGGACAAGATCAGAAGCGTAGTCGATTTTCCTAAAAGGGGCATTATTTTCAAGGATATCACCACGCTGCTGCAGGATGGGCCGGCGCTGCAGTACGCCATTCAGCGAATGAAAACGCTGTTTGACCACGAGTCCATCGATGTGGTTGTCGGCATTGAATCGCGAGGATTTATTTTTGGCGCCATTCTGGCCCACTCCTGGGGCGTCGGCTTTGTGCCGGTGCGCAAGCCGGGCAAACTGCCGGCACAGACCTTGCGGGAGACCTATGCTTTGGAATATGGTTCCGACTGCTTGGAGATGCACGTGGACGCTCTCAAGCCCGGACAACGGGCGCTGATCGTCGACGATCTGCTGGCCACCGGCGGTACCGTGGCGGCGACGGAAAGGCTGATCGCCCGAGCAGGAGCTAAAGTCTGCGGCGCCTGTTTTCTCGTCGAATTGGATTTTCTTAACGGACGCAATAAACTCGGCTCTTATCGAATAGAATCTCTGGTGCATGTGAGCGAAGAATCCTAGGGAGCACGGTGTACCATATTCTCGCCATCAATCCCGGCTCGACCTCTACCAAGCTCAGCTACTTTGAAGAGGAAGACGAGCTGTTTGCGCAGAATCTGCATCACTCTGCCGATGAACTGGCGCCTTTTGTACGAATTGTGGATCAGCTGCCGCTGCGGCTGGCTGCCATCGAAAGTTTTCTATCCAGGAACCAGTTGGCGCTGGAAAAGATCGACGCCTTTGTCGGCAGGGGGGGGCTGTTGGCGCCGCTGCCCGGCGGCACTTATCTGGTCAATGATAAAATGATCCAGGATTTACATGCCGGCGTTCAGGGCGAACACGCCTCTAACCTCGGTGGGATCATTGCGGCGGAACTGGCCGGCCGTGGGCAAAAGCAGGCTTTTATCGTGGATCCGGTCGTGGTGGACGAACTGCAGCCTGTGGCCAGGCTGTCAGGCCATCCGCAACTGGCCCGTGTGAGCATTTTTCACGCGCTCAATCAGAAAATGGTTGCCCGTCTGGCCTCAGCCCGACAGGGCAAGCCGTACACGGATCTCAATCTCATCGTTGTGCACCTGGGTGGCGGCATCTCCGTGGCTGCGCACAAGCTGGGCCGCGTCATTGACGTCAATAACGCGTTGGACGGCGATGGCCCCTTTTCTCCGGAACGCAGTGGTTCTCTGCCGGCGGGAGCTCTGGTCAAGCTGTGCTTTTCCGGAAACTATACGTATGATCAGATTAAAAAGATGATTGTCGGCAAAGGCGGCATGATCGCCTATCTCGGCAGCAACAACATGCAGGAGATTGTGCAGCGCAAGCAGGCAGGCGATACGTTCGCCGGACTGGTGTACGAAGCCATGGCTTATCAAGTGGCCAAAGAGATCGGCGCCATGAGCGCTGTTCTATCCGGCAGAGTGGATGCTGTGGTGATGACCGGGGGAATTGCTCATGATAAAGAGTTTACCGACCTCATAGCTGAAAGGATCAGCTTCATCGCTCCCATTCATCTCATACCTGGAGAGGAAGAGATGGCTGCGCTCTGCCAGGGAGCGCTCCGTGTCCTGCGGCAGGAGGAACCCGCCTCTATTTACGCACCCTAGTACGTACTCCGCATTTAACTTCAAAGAAAAACAAAAAAATAGTTGACTTTACACATCAAAATGTGTAAATTAATGTTGGAGGATTTCTATGCCTACCAACCTGGCCATAGACGACGAGCTTATTAAAACAGCCCAAAAGCTCGGCAAACACAAGACCAAAAAAGCCGCAGTCACCGAGGCGTTGCAGGAATATATTCAGCGTCGCCGGCAGATTGAAATTACAGCGTTGTTCCATGAAATCGATGCAGATTCCGAACCTGATCGTAAAAAAGAGCGAAATCAGAAATGAGGGTCTGTGTTGACACCAGTGTTTGGACGTTAGCTCTTAAAAAAGGGGGTAATCGTAATTCTCCCTATATTAGGGAGTTGCACGAATTGATTAAAGAGGTTCGCGTTCAAATGCTCGGCATTATCCGCATGGAACTCCTTTCCACCATACGCAACAAATCCCAGTATGAAATAGTCAAACGAACGTTGTCCGAATTTCCTGATTTGCAGCTTAGGACTGTGGATTATGAATTGGCTGCCGAGTTGTATATAACCTGCAAAAACCGTGGGCTTGAGGGCTCCACTGCTGATTTTTTAATCAGTGCTGCAGCGATCAGAAACAATATGCCGATTCTGACTCTGGACCCTGATTTTGCGCTCTATGCCGAATATATTCCCATTAAACTTTTACAACCCAGGGGGCAATAGTTTTGGACAGAGTGACCAATTTTGCTGAAATTGTGGCTCGGGTAAAGGGAAAGCCGAGAAAATCTATTGCCGTGGCTATGGCTGATGAGGATGATGTCCTGCGCGCACTGGCTGATGCTTACAAACAGGGGATCGCCGATGCCATTCTGATCGGAGATAAGGAAAAGATAGTGGCCTGCAGCCGCGAGCACCGGATCAAGATAAGCCACTTTGATATCGTGCCTGCAGATTCGGAGCAACAGTCTGTGGCCATTGCCATCAATATGGTGCGTGAACATCTGGCTGATACGCTGATGAAGGGACGATGCAGTACGAGCACGTTGCTCAAGGGCGTTCTTGACAAAGAACAGGGGCTTCGATCCGGCAAGTTATTGTCTCATCTGGGTGTTTTTGAGGTGCAGAATTATCATAAGCTTCTGCTCATGTCCGATGCCGCGCTCAACATTGCCCCTGATTTGAACGCCAAAGTGGCTATTTTAGAAAATGCGGTTCAAGCTGCTCACTTTTTAGGCGTGCATACCCCCAAGGTTGCGATCATCGCTGCTGTAGAAAAGGTCAATGCAGAGTCCATGCCTTGCACCATGGATGCGGCCATCATTTCTCAAATGGCGGCGCGCGGCCAGATCAAGCGCTGTTTGGTTGACGGTCCCATGGCTTTAGATAACGCGGTGAGCGCCAAATCTTGCGAAGTGAAGGGATTGAAAAGCCCGGTGGGAGGAGATGCGGACATCCTGCTCATGCCTGATATCGAGGCGGCCAACGTTTTTTACAAAACCATGGGTTATATTTCAGGCGCTAAAGCCGCGGGTCTCATTCTTGGCGCCAAAGTTCCGGTTATTCTAACCAGCCGGGCGGACAATGAAGAGATAAAATTTTTATCCATCGCCCTTGGAGCCTTGATGAGCGTGCGTCAGAAGTGAAGCACAGGCTTGTTTGGTTCGAGTGAATTCAGCTCACATATAAACCGCTTCTATTGCCCCTGCATCCTGCGCGCACTGCCTAGTTGTCCTGGCTCACAAAACGTACATTTTTTCGGATGTATCTTACTGATTATGTTTAATATGACTTGATGGCACCCATTTTTTTGACTATTTTAGTAAATAATTTATTATTTAATAACGGAATCACAGAAAAATAGGCGGGCTTGAAATGAAAAAAGGCAATATGAGAGGACTGCTGACTTATCGGCCAATCTTTTTACTTTTAATTTTGACCGTCAGCGCTTTCACGCAAACGCCGGATGGGGTGTGGGAGGACGGTACTCCGCTCTTCACCAAGACCATTCCCGGAGCAGGCGTGCTGATCAAGGATATCATAACCCTTGATCCTCAGTATGCCGTCTCTGGCGCGGATGAAACCCTCAATTACATCCTTTCTGGTTTAGAGTGGACTTGGCCTTCCTCGGTATCCGTGGTTTCAGCTGAAGATATCGACAGCCGTCAGGTCGGCGATCAGGTGATGTACCTGGTTACGGATGGGTTGGGCCGGCGCGTGCTTGAGATCAATTCTCGCACCAACAGCGAGACCTTTACCTTTCCGCCCAAGCAGAGCGCTTCGGATCCCACTGATCCCAAGTATCTCAACAAGCCGGTGGATGCGTTCATCGTCACCGAGAACACGCTGTTCAAGGTGGTGATCACGGATCAGGACCGGAACCGGGTGATCAAGGTCAATAAAGAGACCAGTGCCATCGAATGGCAATATGGCGATGCCAATTATCGCGAAGGTAATGGCTTTAATCAGCTCAAGCAGCCGGAAGACGCGGAACGGATCCCCAGCAGCAAAGAGTATATTATCGCGGACAAGGGAAACAATCGCGTTATCATTGTCGATGAGGACACCAACAACATCCTCTGGCAATTGGGAGTCGAAGAGCTCAATTCGCCGGTGGACATCCAATATGTGGCAAACGGGAAAGTCCTGATCACCGATCGCGGCAATCATCGCGTCATTCTGGTGGACCGGGCATCGAAAAACATCGTCTGGCAGTTTGGCCGGAAAGGGATTGCGGACAGCCTGGCCGGCGGCCTCAAGCTGCCATCCGACGCTGATTATCTGGCCAACGGCAATGTCATGATCGCCGATGGCGGCAACAACCGCATCATTGAAGTGAACAGTGCAGGCGAGATCGTCTGGCAGTTTCATCGTCGCCTGACCACGCTGCGTGATGTCGACCGTCTGGAGGACGGCCGCACCCTGGTGGTGTACGACAACTATCCCTCCCGGTTGGCTTATAACGATTCTCTGATGGTTTCCGGAGTCTATGATTTCGGAGAGAACAAAGAGTCGGTGTTTGATCAGCTTTTCTGGTCAGCCGATACGGTCGCCAACGTCACCTCTGTGCAGATGCAGTTGCGCGCCGCCAACTCTTTGGCGGATCTCTCGGGCGCCAAATGGTTCGGTCCGACAGGTCAAGGAACGTTCTATACGCGATCCGGCATGGCTGCGAATCCGATCCATGACGGCTACCGGTTCTATCAATTCCGTGCTCTGCTGCACACCAATGATCCGCTGCAAACGCCCCGGTTGACCAATGTCCAGGTCAAGCATCACTACTACAACACCACCCAGCAGGGCTACTTTTATACTCCGGTCATCGGAGCTGCCGATGGATCGATTCTGGCCAAGTGGAAGACCCTGACGTTTCAGACCATACTGCCGACCGATCCGGTCAAACGCGACCGGTTGAGCATGGAGGTCCGCATTCATGACGCCAAAACGTTTGAGCGGCTGGAGCGGATCGAATGGAACAAAGTTACCAGCGACAACCTGATCAATCTGGAAAACATCGCCTCTTTGAACGGGGTGCAATCCATTTATCTGCTGATCTACATGTCCACCTTGAACGCCAGTGTTTCGCCGATTCTGGACAGCTGGAAAGTGACCTATCAAACCGTTCCGTCCGCCAATTCCGGCATTCAGTTCACGGATGAGAAGGGTTTTCCGGCGAGCTATTACCGGGCGACAACGGTCATGCCTGCTCAGGAGAACAAAGTGGACAGCTGTTATGTGCTGCTGAAAGACGCTGATCTGGAATCCTTTCAAAAAGAGTACACGGTTAAAATCGTCGCCCAGAAGAGCCGCGACAGTTTGGAGACCGTTTTGACGCTGCAACCGTTGGGCGGTTTCTTCAGCAAAGCGGCTATTCCGCTGCTGATCAAGGAGAGCAAAGATGTCGACAACCAGATATTGGAAGTCTGGGACCGCGATATTTTGACGATCCGCTATCAGGACAACATCAACCCGGCGGATATCAGCCGTGATTCTATTCTAGTCGTTCAGAACACTCTGGGCGAACTGACCATCGAGAACGCTGAAAAAGTTGTACAAAAGACGACCAACTTTGGTCAACTGCTCTATTTTCACATAAAGAACGAACACGACCGCAATGTCAATCCGGCGGTACAGGAGATCATCACATTGACCGTGTATGATCATTCAACCGGAGACGAGGAGGTGGTCACCCTGAGCGAACTGCAGAACGCCTCGAATCGCTATGACACTGGAGAGTTTATCAGCACCACCGGCCTGCTGGTCACCAAAGACAACAACGGCACTCGTCGAAACAATCGGATCGAATCGCTTGCCGGCCATCGCATCACCGCCGAGTATACGGATAATCTGCCTCTAACCGCCTCAGTGACCATTCCGGAGGACACCAGCGGAAACGGCAACGGCGACATCAACATTTATTTCGGCGCGCAGCCCTACATCGTCGAAGTGGCGCCCAATCCCTATTATCGCGATCGGAATTACAAATTCAGCCTGCGAGTGGCCTCGAGCACCGGTTCTTTGAACGTGCGCAAAATTGAGATCTTTAACCTGGCCGGTGAGTTGGTGCACGAGATCCCGGGCGCTGCGCTCGATTTCGACTCCGGCCTGCCGGTTCCGCAGGATACCTATGGCATCGCGGAAGCTTGGTGGGACTTGAAAAACAGCAGCGGCCAAACGGTCAGCAGCGGTACCTACTGGGCAAAGGTGCATGCGGATTTGAAACCCGCCAGCGGCGGACCTGTGGAGCAGGTGGCCTTTTTTCGAAAATTCGTCGTCCTGCTCTAGCCGTTGCGGCTTTTTGATTGGTAGATAGTATGAATCCGATCCTAGCGTATGGAGATAAAATGAAAAAAAATATTTTTATGTGTTCGACGAACGCCCTGCTGGTGGTCTGTGCGGCTCTTCTGTGGATGATGCAGACGGCGTTTGCCCAAGACAATAAAGGCATCGGTTATCATGCGGCTCCGTTCCTGCGGGTGACCCCGGAGGCGCGGCCGGCGGCTATGGGGGAGGCTTTTTCCGCCGTCAGCGGAGACGTGGCGTCCTTCCGCTATAATCCCGCCTCGCTCAGCACTATTTCGCATTCGATGCTGGGACTGCATTTTCACAATTGGATCGATGACACTCAGCAGGGCGCCATCACCTTCGCCCTGCCGACCCGGTTGGGCGTGCTCGGCGCGAATTTTGGTTACTTTAACGAGGGCAAGCTCACCGAATTGGACGAGAATTTTTTGCCCACCGGCGGCACCAGCTTTAGCGACGACATTGTTCTGTCGCTGGCCTATGCAAACGCTTTGCGCCTGGGGTCGCTGCAGCTGGGATTCGGCATCGGCGGCAAATATATGCGGCAAAATCTTATCGGCGAGCAAAGCATGACCTACGGTCTGGATGCCGGCGTGCAACTGCGTTATAAAATAGTAACCCTGGCCGGCGGCATGCAAAACTATGGCCTGAAGAAGGTCCATTTCCTCGAACAGGAAGATGCCCTGCCGATGACGCTGCGCGGTGGTGCGGCGGTGACCATTCCATTCTCCTCCTCGCTGCAGACCCTGCTGGCCTTTGACGCCGCGAAAACCGAACATGAAAATATGCGCTATTACGCCGGCGCCGAAGCCGTCATCAGCGATCTGATCGCCTTGCGCGGCGGATATAAAATTCACGATTTCGAAGCGTCCCGCTGGTCCGCCGGCATGGGTCTGTATATACCGGCCGAGTGGCTGGCTAACGCCCGGCTTCGCTTTGATTATGCCTACGCTCCGCTGTCCGCTTTTGAAGAGGCGGCCCACCGTTTCTCTCTCATCTGCGCCTTCGGTGTGGGACAACGTCTTTATTCCTTCGGCGCGGCAGACCGCAGCGGAACCGGCGAGATGAGCGATCAAATGCGCGCAGAGCTGGAAGCGGCGGAAAAAGCGCGCAAAGCCCTTGAGGAACGGGCCAAACAGCTGGAGGAGGAGATCGCCCGGCGCTTGTCCTACATCCAAAAGATCGCCTCAGAGAGCGAAGGCAAGATCGAAGTACAGCCGCAGTCACGGGAGAAAATTCGCATCACCATGCGCATCAACTTTGATTTCGATAAAGCCAATATCCGCAATGAAGAGTTTGAGACCATGCGGCGCGCTGGTGAAATTCTCAACACCTATCCGGAGGCGATGATCCATGTAGACGGTCATACCGATTACATCGGCACCGATGAGTATAACATTCGTTTGTCCCATCGTCGCGTGGACAGTGTGATGGTCTATCTCTCGGGAAAAGAAAAAGTAGACCGATCTCGTTTCTATATGCCGGTGGGCTATGGCGAAAGCCGCCCCATCGCCGATAACAAGACCGATCGGGGCCGTTTCCTCAACCGCCGGGTAGAGTTCCTGCTCTACACGCTGGATTCCAAGCCCGAGATGCCCGATGGATCGGCGATCAAGGCGGTGGAAGTGGTGGATGACCGCACCCTGCGCATCATCTGCAACGGCAAAGTAACCAGCCGCGTCAGCGAGCTGTCTGACCCGCTGCGGCTGCTGGTGGATATCCCCAACACCTATCTGTTGCACGATGTGACGAGCTATGAACTCAACCGTGGACCGTTCCTGCGCGCACGGCTCGGCTATCATCCTTCGGGAAAATTCTCCCGGGTGGTCTTTGACTTAAAGTCGCGGGCCCAGTTTGATGTGCGATCGGTGGAAAACTATATCATTGTGACCGCTAAATAGTCTGACACGGTTCAGCGGTCTTTTAAGAAGGATACTTGATTCTATGCGTTTTTATGCACTATGCGTGATCGGCTTACTGTGGATGGCGGAAGGGCTGGCCGGCGGAGAAAAACCGGCCGATTCCAGCCGGGTGCTGCTCTCCATCTACCACTCCAACGACTTTATGGGCTACTTGACGCCGTGCGGGTGACGAACCGCCCGCCTCGGCGGAGTGGCTCGGAGAGCCACGGTCATGAACAAGGAATGGTCGCAGGCTGATTTCAATCTGGTGGTGGATGCCGGAGGGCGCGGCAACTGGGACTTTGGCGGCCAGGGCGCCGGTAAGGGCAATGAGCCTGCCGGCCCGCAAGGGCAGAAGCCCCAAGAGCTTCCCGACCTGCGCTTGGGCGACGTCCGCATCGGAAATGTGGCGGCCGGCTACACCGACCAGCGGTCCGGC
>DAIQOA010000131.1:0-12700 GCA_036788095.1 bacterium
ATGCCGTCCACGACCCGGCCGTTGTTCTCCACCAGAGCCACGCTGCCGTCTTCAGCGCCGACCACCAGATCGACATCGCCGTCCTGATCCCAATCGATGGCCACAGGGACGATCATGCAGCCATCCAAGGCCAGAATCCGGTTCTGCGCGCAGAGAAATCTCGCCATACTATAGCGGGGCTCGGTTCGACTGCCGATGTTTTCGAAATAGGTCAGACGATCCATGAATTCACCGCAGATCAAATCCAGATCGCCGTCTGAATCGAAATCAGCGAAATTGGGCGAGGGCATGGCGTACACTTCCACCGCCTTGCCGTCCGCCTCGATTTTCCGCGCCTCCGCATAGCGGGGATAAGCGTTGCTGTTCAAGTTCCGCAGCCAGTAGACGAAACCGCGGCCCGGTCCCATTCTCCATCGGCCGGCGTCATCATAGCCCTCGTCCCAACCGTATTCGCTCCAGTCGTCAACACCGACGATCAGGTCCATTCTGCCGTCGCCATCATAATCGCAGTACTTCCACTGATTGCTGCGAATGCGGCCGCGAGTGGGATGAATCGCTTTGCCGGAATAAATCTGTTTCGTTTGACCGAACTGGTTCTTTTTAAAATCAATCAGCTCCTGTTCTGGAATCAGCACGCGCGGTTGACCGTCGACGTAGGAGATTTGAATGTTGTTGTACGAAACGCCCACCTTGACCGGCGGTTTGAACACCGGAAGCCTGACGCGGCCCGAAGGATTTTCAAAAAAATAGATGGCCCGGTTGGGCGTATCGTTATAGCTCACGATCAGATCAAGGTCGCCGTCCTCATCCCAGTCCATGGGCAACGGCCAGGCCCACAGTCCAACGCCCAGTTCCACCGTCAGGCCGGGATGATTAAATGAGATGCGCTGCAGATCCGCCGCTCCGAGCAGAGACGCCCAGGACAACAGGCAGACTATGACTTTTAACCATGATTTCATTCTTGGTCCCTTCCTTTAGACCGTTCCCGCGCTGTAAAGGACGGCGGCGCCGACTCGGGCGCGCTGCCCCACTGCCGGTTGGGTTTCGCACCCATCACCAGCTCCAGCGAGCCGCCCTGGCGCAAGTGGGAATGTTCAAGCCAGGGCTTATCCCATGGCGCACCGTTCAACTTGGCCGATTGGATGTATTTGTTCTGTGCCGAGCTGTTTTCCGCGCGAATGGTAAAACTCCCGCCGCCGGGCAGGTTGAGAACCGTGCGTTGAAAGATCGGGCTGGAGATCAGCCAGACCGGATAATTGGGGCATACCAGATTGGCCGGCGACAGGCCGATAGCGGCAAACACAAACCACTGGGACATGAGTCCGCTGTCCTCATCGCCGCAGATACCTAACGGCCCAGCGCCGTACCAAACATCCATGATCTGCCGCACCCGCCGCTGTGTTTTCCATGGTGCGCCGGCGTAATTGTACAAGTAGGGGATATGCCGGGTGAACTCGTTGCCATGAGAATACTGCCCGATCAAACCGGTCTCGTCGGGAAACTGAGCGAGAAAGCGGAATTTTCCGTCCGGCTTGTCATACTGTTCCTCAAACAACGCATCCAAGCGTTTGACAAAGTTATCCCGTCCAGCCATGAGATCGATCAGTCCCTGAACATCGTGGGGCACATACCAGGTATAGGACCAGCTGTGGTTCTCGGCAAAATACTCTCTGCCGCCCAGTCCGCCCGACCACTTGGGATCAAACGGCTCGACCCATCGGCCGTCCGCGGTTTTGGGCGCCATGAATCCCAATTCAGTACAATAGACCTTCTGGTAATCTTTTGCGTGTTCGGAAAAATAGGCCCAGTCCTCTTGTTTGCCCAGCTCTCGCGCCATCTGCGCCAGGCACCAGCTCTCATAGGCGGCCTGTAGGGTCACGGTCACGCACTGTCTTTTCTCAAAGGGATCGACCTGGGCCACCCACTCCGCCTGACCGTCCAGCCGGGCTGGAAAGAAACCATGGTGCAAATAAAAAACATCCAGCTCTGTAGCCGGACCCAGGCGCCAGGGAATTTTCGTGCATTCCATGAATTCCATTTTCATGTTGGCATACGCCCGTTCCACGTCGAAACCACGCAGACCTCTCAAATAGGCTGAGGCGATAAAGCCGATGTTCTGATGCATGAACATGGCTCGAATGGCGTGTTGGCTTGGGACCACCTGCTCACCCGACCGGCCGGCATAAACGATGGCGCGTCTGCTCTGCTCCTGCTCATCAAGGCCCATGGCCCGCCAAAGCCCTTCGCCTCCGTTCACCCGGTACAGGGCGGTGAAAAACTTGATCCGTTCCTTTTCCGTCCCGCCTTGTACGTTGACGATTTGCAGCGAGTTGTTCCAGGCGCTTCTGGCCGCTTCCCGGACCGTCTCGAAATTCCAATCCGGTATCTCTTGTTTTACACGGTGTGCCGCCTGGTCTCTGTCTTGATCCGAGAAACCGATACGCACCAGTATCTGTTCATGTGAGGCCGTTTGATAAGAAGCGAAAGCGCCGATGCTGTCGCCGGCCTGCCGCCGGACGTTCAAATCGATACGGCTATTGTTCCATGTTCCGCTCCGCAAGAACGGTTTGCTGAATTCTAAATAGAGAAACGCAGTGCCGTCCCTCCAGGGCTCCTGCACCGCCACAGCCTGGTCGCTGAGGATCTCCACCACAGTTCCGCTGCTAAGGCCGGAAAGAATGTGCGATTGCGCAGATTGGGGAAAGGTAAAACGGTAGAACGCACAGTGCTCCGTCACCGTGCATTCGGCGCGAATGTCATAATCTTCCAACGTGACGGCGTAATAATAGGGCGTGGCGGTTTCAAATTCATGATCATAGGACGATGCGATCTCCTTCGACCCAACGTGCAAATCACCGCAAGAGGCCATAATCCATGCGGTGACCGGCCTGCGGCGATGAGACGATTCCCGCATGGGAAAAGCGAAAATCCTGTCCGCCAAATACTTGTCCGTTACGCCGGGTGTGGTGTAAGGCGCCAGCCGGACGCTGCCCTGCGGCCTTTTAACGTCCGGAGAGGTGGCGACCAATAGATGGCCGATGCCGCCGATGTGCGGATTAACGTAATCCACCGGCTGTTTATCGGTTCGGGAACAGGAGATGATCGATAGAGAAAGAAACAGCAGGCTGAGAAACTTAGATTGATGGAAGGACATAAATCCTCCTTGCGCTGAACCTTAAAAACTAAATTATTCGATAGCGCGATCCGTCCCCCCCCAATAGGCCAATGCTATTCATCGCCAGACCGGTCTACTCTTCATGCCACAATACCGCGGCCGGAACGATGCGCCAGGGAATGCCAGGCCCCTGCCAGCCGACTTCAAGCAATCGCCTGCCCAGTTGCTGAAAAAAGGTGACGGTGATGGGATAAAAGCCTGCCTTCAAGGCGATAAAACCGCAGCCCTCGCGTTCGCCGTACAGATGTTCGTTGTCCACCACCAGCTCTTCACCGATGTAGAGACGGCCGCCGTCGTTGGAGCGCAGGGAGAATTGGTAGACGCCGTCCGCCGGCGCCTGAATATAGCCGGAAAATTTAAGCGCAAAATCGACCTCCCGGTCAGCGGCGTTCAAGGTAAAGGAATCGATCCGTCCGGTCTTGAGGGGAGTGGACCGGCTAAAGTCAGGAATCTTTTCGAACGAGCCCTCGGTATAAACAAATGCCAGTCCCGGCACTGGTTTTTGCAGCGCAACGGGTTGCCGGGCGGTGAGCCGGGCGCCCGAACTTTGCTGCAGAGAATCCAGCTGCCGCACCCAGCCGGCAAAGTTCTCACCGCCTTCGCGCACATGCGTCAATCCGATCTGCACCGCCGTTTCTTTGAACCGGCGCAACCGCGCGGCAAAATCCGGATTGGGCTGCAATAGCCATCGGCGATGATCGATGCGATAGATATCCTTGCCGATGGCGCGCGCCCGCTCCAGATGAACGTAATCGTTGCTCATGGCCGCCACGCGCACCCGCGCTAGTTTCTCCGGATCTTTTTTTACCGCAGCCTCTGCCTTTTGCCACAAGCGCTCTGCTTTTAAAAGAACCTCGTCGGACAGAAAACGCTCAAACGGCCCCGCGCCTATGTTGACATGGGCGCTGTCATGCGTCGCTTGATCATGAATCAGGTCGATGTATTGGCGAATGGGCCGGCCGGCAGCGCCATACACCGCCTGGAGAAATTCGTCCATGGCGCGGTTTTCATCATAGTCGGGATTCCATAAAAACTTGGCCATCATATAGCCGATCAGGGGCGCCAGTTCCGCGCCCGGCGATTGATAGGCGTCCTCCTCAAAGATGCCGCGCACATGATTCTTGATGAAAAAGCGGATATTATCGTCCAGGATGCGCAGGTTGGGGAACGGCGTCAGATAATGCGCAAACGAAGTGGTGTAATCCCAGATCCACAACCGGTCGCAGACCCGGGCCCAGCCCTCGATGTCCTCCTTAAAGGCGCGGTTGGGCGGATAACTGCTGTCCAGCGGATCGGAAAAACTGCACTCGATGGTGCACAGACGAATGATCACGTTCGGCCGCGGCCGCATGGTTTTCGGCGGTTTGCGCGTGTACTGATAGGCCAGGGTCTCGATCGCCTTATCGGGAAACTCTTTTTCCACCGCTTCGGCCACCTGATTGACCAGATGCAACAACGGCGCAGCCTGAGTGCCCTCTTTTTCCGCCAGGCTGCTGCAGGCCGCGCACTCACAGTAATTGTACCAGTCGTTCTGCGAGACCGAAAACACAAACGCCTGCGAATCCCGGCGGATGGCCTGGAGCACCTGGTCTGTCACCAGGGCGATGACGTTGGGATTAGTGCAGCAAAGCTGCGTATGATCGCGCAGCCTCTTGCCGTTGATTTCGGAGAAATACTCGGGGTGCTGATCAAAATAGCGCTCCGGCGGCGCCAGCGTATTGAACGTGTGCACAAACATCCCCTCGCCGAAGCGTATCTTGCCGCCGTGTTTCTCCTCGAGCCGTGCAGCGCTGCTGTTCATGCGGTTGCGGCAGCACCAGTCGCCGTCAAAACAGTCATAGACAAAGGGCTCGCGGTATTCCAGCAGCGGAACTTTTTTTTCATTCAGGTCCTGCAGAACCAGCCGTGTCAGTTTGGGAATGCGGGAAACAGTGGGTGTGTACCAGCGGCAGCCGAGGTGATCTTCGAGAAGACCATAGACGCCGTACAGCGTGCCGCGCACAGCGCTGCCGGCTATGATCAAACGGTCTCCGGCAATGCGCAGCACATAACCCTCATCCCCCAACTCGTGGAACGGAACAGTCACACCGAGCTGCTGCAAACGGCGGTTGTCGCCCAAAAGGATCTCATGGGCTGTGGCCGGTTCACTGTCCGAGTGAATGGCCAGCGTCACTCCGGTCATCTCGCGAAGGAAATGCTGCAGCTCTTCGGCTGCATGGCGCACAGAGGGCGACGGCTGTTCAGCAATCACGATCACATAGTCTGAGCGGTTTTTTTCAACCAGAACCAGTGCAAAAGCTTCACTGATTCCGATCAAACAGCATACAGCGATTTTTCTCAACACGTTCATATCTTTTCCTCCACTAAACACCCCAGAAATCCAGACCTTGCCTCATAATACAAACTAAAAACCAGACCGTCAAGACCCAAGAAGGCATCACTCCTGAACCCAAAGTCTATTGGATGGGCGGCGCGGTGATCGCCCTGACAGCGTCGCTGTATATCTATTTCTGGTAAATCTGCATCGCACCCTGCAGGCGAATGTCCCGTGAAGAACTTGCGATCAGTACGCTATAGGAACCTGGCTGGATCACCCATTGACGGGATTTCACCTCATACACCGACAACGCAGCCGACGCCAGTTTAAAACCGACTGTTTTCTCCTCGCCGGCCTGCAGCGGCACGCGCATGAATCCCTTCAGCTCCTTGACCGGACGGTCCGGCTTGGCCTGCCGGTTCTGCACATAAAGCTGAACCACCTCCTCGCCGTACACAGCCCCGCTGTTCTTCACCCGCAGGGTAATCAAGGCCGTGTCCTGCCGGCCGATTTTCGTTGGATGAATGGACAGCGCGTCGTAGCTAAAGCGGGTATAAGAAAGCCCATGGCCAAAGGGGAACTGCGGCTCGATTCCTTTGCGATCAAAATGACGATAGCCGACCAGCAACCCCTCCTTATAATCAGCGGACTCTCGAACGCCTGGATAAGTGGCATAGACCGGTGAATCCTCCACTCTGGCGGGAAAACTGAGCGGCAGTTTGCCGGAGGGATTCACATCGCCGAACAGAATATCCGCCAGCGCTCTGCCGCCCTCCTGCCCCGGATAAAAGGCTTCCAAAATCGCAGGCACAGCATCCGCCCATTCGTTCATGAGAATGGGCGTGGCATTGTTCAAAACCACAATGGTCCTGGGGTTTGCCGCAGCCACAGCCAGTATGAGTTGGACCTGTTCCTTTGAAAGCGCAAGGGATTCGCGGTCATTGCCTTCCCCCTCCATCGTCTCATTCAACCCGGCACAAACCACTGCCACATCCGCCGCTTTGGCAGCAGCCTCCGCCTGCTCCACTTCATTGCCCTGGCCGTAATAAGCGAGTCCGAGATGCGCTTCACAGGTGCCTACATTTTCAAAAAATTCCAACCGAATGGGATAGATGCGGTCTTTTTCCAAATCCACATAGATGGAACGCAGAGAGCTGGCTTTGTCGATAATCCAGGAATCGATCACCAGACGGCCGTCCAGGTAAAGCCGGCAACCGTTATCGCTGAGAACACCCAGTTCATACACACCACTGCCGGGTGCGACGAATGAACCGCTCCAGCGAACGGAAAATTGATCCGCCGCCACCGCGCCCGGCGCCGGTGAAGCGGCCTCCCAATTAAAATCGATCTGTTTGTCGATTCTGGTTAAAATCGGCTCGCCCTCCAGGTCGCGATTGTTGAAATACTCTCCCAACAGCCCTTTGTCGCCCCAAGAGCCCGCCGGTGGATGCAACAGATCGGACGAAATGGCAGGTAGAGACAATCGCTGCAGACGGCCGCCTTTGACAAACGTGACCGAGACTCGATCGCCCACTTTTTCACGGATTCCCTGCAAAGGCGAAACAGCATAATGAGCCGGCAAATAGCCGCTGCCGCCACCGTACAGCCTCGCCTCGTCCGCGTTGGGTCCGATCACAGCGAGCGAGCGAATAGTCGCCAGGTCCAGAGGTAAAACCTGGGACTCGTTTTTCAGCAGGACCATGCTCTTTTTCGCGGTCTCGCAGGCCAGCCGGCGGCGCTCTTCCGTGTCGGCCAGTCCGCCATAGCTTGCCACGGATTCATCGAACAAACCGGCCTTAAATATCACGGTCAACAGGCGCCGGACCTGTTCGTCAATAAGCTCCATAGCCACCTCGCCCCTCTGCACGGCGTGACTCAAAGCCTCGCCCAGATATTGACCATCCGGCATTTCCAGATCCAGCCCGGCTTGGACGGTTTGCACCGTGTGGTGCACTCCACCCCAATCGGACACCACAAAACCGTCAAAGCCCCACTCCTGCTTCAGCACATCGGTAAGCAGGTATCTGCTCGCACTGCAATAGTCGCCGCGGAATTTGTTATACGCGCTCATCACTGACCATACATCCGCCTCCTGCACCGCGGCCTTGAAAGCCGCGAGATAAATCTCACGCAGCGCGTCCTCAGCCACCGTAATATCCACCTCGCCGCGATTCCACTCTTGATTGTTCACGGCAAAATGTTTGGCGCAGGCGATGACGCGTTGACTCTGCACACCTTGAATATAGGCCACAGCCATGCGGCTGACCAGCCAGGGATCCTCGCCAAAGCCCTCAAAGGTTCTGCCGCCTTGGGGAACGCGGGCGATATTGATGCACGGGCCCAACAGCATGTTGCGGCCCAACACGCGGGTCTCCTGCCCCATCGCCGCTCCGAGCCGCTGCACCAGAGAATCATCCCAGGTCGCCGCCATGTTGAGACAGGACGAATAATTACTGGCTCGGCCCCTGGCGTTGGGTCCCAGAGGTCCATCGGTCATTACGATCTCGGGAATGCCCAAGCGAACGTTCCTTTTGCTGGCAAAGCCCCGACCGCTGACCAGTTCAATCTTTTCCGCGAGCGTCATGGCCTGCATCAAGTCCTGCACCCGCGCCGGGACCGGCTGCGAGGCATCTTTGTACAGCGGCGAATCAGCCGCTGGAACAGACACCCTCGAGTCGAGCTCCTGTTTTTTTCGATCATAATAGGTTTTATAATCACGAAAAAGCTGAACCGTGGCCTCGCCGCCTGGCTTGCGCGACATCCACGGCGCGTTAAAAAGCCCGGAGAACTGGAAACACAATATCTTTTCAAAATTCGGAAAACGTTGCAGATCGCTGATCAACCCGTTGATGGGACGGGGATACAGCTCGCCATGCTGGCCGAAAAGAAACACCTCCAGATCCATCCACAAATGCATGCCGGCGTCATCGCAGAGCCGCTGCAGCAAACCGGCCGCCTCCTCCCCCGAGACATCATCCGGCGGCATGCGGTGAAATCCAAACGGACAGAGAATGTCCAGATGCGCCAGCAGCTTGGGATACACCGCCGCCGCACGCGGCACATGGTGGCTATTGGAGGCCAGCATCACCGGCTTGTCCGGCGCCAGAGCGCGCACATGACGGCGAAACTCTTTAAAAAAATGCACGATCTCTTTGTGGT
The DNA here is from genome assembly GCA_036788095.1 of bacterium. GTDB lineage: Bacteria > Zhuqueibacterota > Zhuqueibacteria > Residuimicrobiales > Residuimicrobiaceae > Anaerohabitans. The sequence continues at coordinate 8,652 of DAIQOA010000131.1, forward strand.
GGCGGCGGATGACCGCCTCGTCCTTTTCTTCCGGAGAAAGCCAGCCGTGTATCTCTTCGGAAACATACCAGCCGTAAAAAGACGGGTGCCGGCCGTAGCGCTGCCATAACTCGGTCGCTACGTTTTTATGCCATTGCAGCGAGCCCTCACTGTAATCAAACCAGGCATACAGGCCGACTGGAACGAACACATGCATCCTGCGTTCATCAGCAACGGTCAGGATGGTCTCCAGCGGATCGGCTGAGGCGATCTCCATACGTCCGGCGGAATAGTGCGAAGGATAGAACGACTTGCCACGGTATCCGCTCTGACCCATGTCGTGCGCATCGACATATTCAGCATTGCGAAACATCTCTTGAACCACGATGATGTTCATGCCGATCTCTTGCATTGCCAACATCAGCTCGCGCCAGTTGGCATCGGTCATTTTGATCAGCTCTTCGTTCCACAGCAAACCTTCGTTCCCCCACATATAAAAGCCGCTCCAGGCCCCGTCTATCAGGCCGATGGACCGATCCTTGCCGCTATAAACTTTAATTTTTTGTACGGCGCGATCAATGCGCTCGCCGTCCTCCACTCGCAGAATGATTTGATGATCGCCTGCCCACCCTCGCGTGCTGCGGCGAAAATAGACACCGCCGGCTGAGCCGGCCGGCAGCGATCGCGTCTCCTGATGCAGCAAAGCGGATTCGCGCTCCTCATCCATATAGATTTTCACCACATAGTTCTTTGGCCGCGGTTCATCATTCCGCAGCGCCGCATGGATGGAGAGCGTGATCTGATCGCTCACCGGCGAAGGCGGGATCAGCGTCAGGCTGCAGCGAGGCGCCGCGTCGTCTGCGGCCGCGCCCATTGCATGCAGCGACACTGCAAAGCCGATAATCATAAGTGCCTGTTTCATGGTCAGTTCCTCTCGATTGATCCTCTCCATCCGGGCGCCGGCGCCTCAAAATCCCTGGTAACGGGCCACAAACCACCGCGGTGTGGAGATCATGGTTACTATACATCGCCCGGAAGCAAAAGTCAAGCACAACCTGCACCAAGGAAAAAAACACTTGTACCTTTTCAGCAAATTGATTTAATTCTTTTTCTGTATTATTTTTCTCCCCCCGTCGTCGCAAACCGTAATCGAAAGGCCGACATGAGAACTTGCTCATCCGTGCTGTTGCCCCTGTTTATTATCGCTATCACCTTCCCCCTCAAAATCGGTGCCGCCGTTTCACCGTGGCTCGCTGACAATGATCAATCGATCCCGGCAAATACACCGGCATCCCAGGACATCCAACTGACGACGCTTCGTTGTGAGTACCGGACCGATCCGTTGGGCATTGACGTGCCGCATCCTCGTCTGAGCTGGACACTGGAATCCTCCCAGCGCGGACAGCGATCTGTCGCTTACCAGATCCTGGTCGCTTCAACACGGAAAAATCTTGATCAGGACATCGGCGATGCCTGGGACAGCGGCCGGGTGGACTCATCACAGACCGCGCATATTTTTTATGCGGGCGTACCGTTGCAGAGCGATCGCACCTATTATTGGAAGGTGCGCGTCTGGGACCGCGAGGACAGGGTGACGCCCTGGAGCGAACCGGCGTTCTGGACAACCGGATTGCTGCAGCAGCGGGATTGGCGGGCCAAATGGATCGGTCTGGATCGGGCGGTCGGCAACGACAAAGTGGATACACTGCGACGGCGTCTCTCGGCGAGAATGCTGCGCCATGAGTTTATGATCTCGAAAAAAATTAAGCGGGCCACGGCTTTTGTCTGCGGTTTGGGACTCTTTGAGTGGTATCTCAACGGTGAAAAAATCGGCGATCAGGTGCTGGCGCCGGCTCTGAGCGAGTACGACCAAAGAGCCTATTACATGACCTTTGATGTGACCGCGCAACTCAAGCCGGCTCAAAACGCCGTGGCGGTCCAACTCGGCAACGGACGCTATTTTGCCCCGCGTTACGAAAAACAGACCAGGACCTTCGGCTTTCCCAAACTGCTGCTGCAGATCAATCTTCTCTACGAGGATGGCAGCCGCGAGACCATCGCCAGCGATGCAAGTTGGAAAATAACCGCCGACGGCCCCATCGTGGCCAACAACGAATACGACGGCGAAACCTATGACAGCCGCAAAGAGCTGCCCGGCTGGACTAGCCCTGGTTTTGACGACAGCGCCTGGCGCTATGCCCAGGTGGTGAAAAAACCGGGGAAACGGCTTTCCAGCCAGCTGATCGAACCGATCAAAATCACTCAGACGCTGAATCCCATTTCACTGGCCAGCCCGCAGCCCGGCGCCACAATTTTTGATATGGGACAAAATATGGTCGGCTGGGCGCAACTCAGGGTATCCGGCCCCCGCGGGACTCGAGTGTCCCTGAGGTTCGCCGAAACGCTGCGGCAGGACGGAACGCTTTCTCTCGACAATCTGCGCACCTGCGAGGTGACCGACACCTACATCCTCAAGGGCGACGGCCTGGAGGTCTGGGAACCGCGATTCACCTATCACGGCTTTCGCTATGTGGAGCTGCGCGGTTTTCCCGGCACGCCGGATCTTTCCACCCTTTCAGGCAGAGTGGTGCACGATAACCTCAAACCCGCCGGAGCCTTTAGCTGCTCGAATCCGCTGATCAATCGCATCTATCAAAATGCACTGTGGGGGATCCGCGGCAACTATCGCAGCATTCCCACCGACTGCCCTCAGCGCGATGAGCGCCAGGGCTGGCTGGGTGACCGGTCCGCTGAATCCCGGGGCGAAAGCTTTCTGTTCGATGTGGCCGGATTCTACAATAAATGGCTGATCGATATACAGGATGCGACTTCGTCGAATGGCAGCATCCCTGATGTGGCGCCCTCCTACTGGCCCAACTATAACGACAACACCACCTGGCCCGGCTCGTACCTCATGGTTACGGCCATGCTGTACGATCAGTATCATGACCTGGAAGCGGTAAAAAAACATTATCCCACCATGCAAAAGTGGATCCGGCGCATGCAGCGCTACGTACAGAACGACATCATGACCCGCGACGTCTACGGGGATTGGTGCACACCGCCGCTGGACCGCACCCAGATCCACACCACCCACTCGGAGCGCACCACCGCCGGCGATCTCATCGGCACCGCCTATTTTTATCATGAACTGAGATTGATGCAGTTCTTTGCCGGACTGCTGGAAAAACATCACGACGCCGCCGAATACGGCGCCATGGCGGAAAGGATGAAAACCGCATTCAACCAAAGATTTTTATCCTTGAATCCGCTGCAATACGGTAACAATTCGCAGACCTCTTCGATTCTGCCGCTCACCTTTGACCTGGTTCCGGAAGAACACCAACCGGCGATCCTGAACAATCTGGTCGAAAAAATTATGGGCGAAGCCGATGGGCATGTGGGCGCCGGATTGATCGGCTGTCAATGGCTGAACCGCGTGCTGACCAGATACAACCGGCCGGATATCGCCTACACCCTGGCCGCGCAAAAAACCTATCCCAGTCTGGGTTATATGGTCGAGGCGAACGCCACCACCATCTGGGAGCTGTGGAACGGCGACACCGCCGAGGCCGGCATGAACTCTCATAATCACGTCATGCTGCTCGGCGATCTGCTGACCTGGTTCTATGAACACCTGGCCGGCATCCGCTCCGATCCCAGCCGGCCCGCCTACGCCCATCTGATCATGAGACCGGAAGTGACCGGCGATCTGGAATGGGTCGAGGCGCAGTACCGCTCCCTGCGCGGCATCATTAAAAGTGAATGGAAGTTCAAACAAAATGCATTTGAATGGCGAATCGCTTTACCGCCCAACACCAGCGCGACGATCCATATCCCGGCGGATGCACAGAGCGTGCTGACCGAAAGCGACGGACCGGCCGCTGAGGCGACCGGCGTGCGCTTGCTGCGCCGGGAACAGGACCGCGCCGTCTTTGCCATCGAGTCGGGGAGTTATTTCTTCACCTCTTCAAGCTTTCAAATCGCGCCGCAGCAGCCGTTCGCAGGCACGCCGGTCCTCTCTGCTAAGGACACCCTTCTTCATCATGGAACAAGCCTGACCGTAACTA
>DAIQOA010000132.1:0-12602 GCA_036788095.1 bacterium
ATGTTGTTGCTGAACGCCGCGCCCCACTCCAGGCTTTGCGCTGAGATGGTGGACATGTTGGCCGCCATGATCGAGGCGATCATCAGCCCGATCATCCCCTTGCCCAGCAGATCGCGGGTGAGGTGGCCCCAGATCATGGTGGGGTCGTCCACCAATCCCTGATACAGGCCGACCGCGATCAAGCCGGTCAAAGCCCAGCCGATCATCATCAGCCGCTTGCTGAACGAGCCGGCCAGCAGCCCCACGCGCGCCGACAGGTCGTCCTTGGCTGCGCCGCCGATGACAAAGCTGCGCGGCGGCAGGCCGATCAGGTTGATGAACGCCATGGTGATGACGAAATACCAGGTGTATTCACTGGTGGCGGCTGAGCCGAACAGCTCGAACATATAATCCGGCACCTTGGCGTGCAAGCCGCTGAATCCGCCTAAACGGACAAGACCCATGGGGATCAGGATGAAACTGAGCACAACGATCAGCAGCCCCTGGATGACGTCGTTGATGGCCGCGGCGAACATGCCGCCAAGCACCGTATAACTGCCCACGCAAAAGGCATAGATGAGCAGAAACAGGGTCAGATTCAGATAAGAGTGATAGGCATGCAGTTCGCCGCGTTTCTGCTTATCCATCAACAGGGATAACTCTGTTTTCTCCTCGGCGTTCAACGAAGCGGTGGTTTGTTTCTGGGTCAGGCTTTGCATCCGGTTGAACTCCGCCACCGAACGCTGTTCCACCTCGGTATATTCCGCCGCCGGTTTGACCATCAGCGCCTGCATGGTCTTGCCGGTGAGCAGATAGCCCATGGCGCCGCCATAGATCGCGATCAACAGGATATAGACGGCGTATAACCCGGCGAGAAACCGGCTCTCAAAACGGTGGAGGTAGATATCGCCCGGGCCCAGATAGCGCGTGCGCTTTTGCAGCACCGCGGTGAACCAGTAAAACGGCGTGATCAGCAACACCAGGTTTTGAAACCACAGGCCGGATAATCCCTGACGATAGATCTCGCGGGTCACGCCGGTGGCCTGGTCCGCGCTGGTGATGTTGCCGAAATTCATGAACGTGGTGAGCACTTTGCCAAAGCTGCGGCCGCCCTGATAAAAATCCTTGGCGTCCTTCACCTTGCGCTGCGCCCATTTGCCGATCAGTACAATGAGTGCAAAATAGGCTACAATAACAGTCCAGTCGAGAAGATGTAAACCGAGGAAGAACATGATGGAACTCCTGTTCCTGTGTGTGATGATCCCTGGGCCCTGCGCCTGAGCTGGTTCTCAGCCCCTGCAATGCGTTCAGGGGATACGCTTGTGTGGAAAACAGAGAGGAACGGTGTTAATGACCCCGGTCCGGCCGCGGGGCACTGCGGCGGCGCTTACACTGGCTGAAGGGCGGCCGGCTTAGATGGCCCGGCACTGGCGCCAGCCTACTTTTCCCTGTTTTCATTATAGCGTTTGATCGCCCTGCCGAGTATCTTTTCTTTTTGTTTGCGTTTCAGCTCCCGGACCAGCGGATCGATCCGCGCCTGCCGCTGTTCCAGCGACAATTTGACAAAGCTTTTGAAACGCTCCGCGGTGATCTGTTTCGTTTCCACCGCTTGCCGCAGGGCACAGCCCGGTTCCTCTTGATGGGTGCAATCCCTGAAGCGGCACCGCTGCGCCAGTTCGTAGAGATCCGCAAAGGTCTCCTCCAGGCCCGCGGCCAGATCGATAAAGCCCAGCTCCCGCAGCCCTGGATTGTCGATCACCATCCCGCCGTTGGGCAATAGGACCAGTTGCCGGAAGGTGGTGGTGTGGCGGCCCTTGGCGTCTTTGTCGCGGACCTCTCCGGTGGCGAACATCTGCTGCCCGACCAACCGGTTGATCAATGTCGATTTGCCCACCCCCGATGGGCCGAGAAAGCAGATGGTCTCGCCCGGTTTGATCCAGGATAAAATCAAAGCCAGGTCCTCGCTGTCCTCTGCGCTGTAAAGCAGAAAGGGGACCTCCCCGGCAAGGCGTTGGCACTGCTCCAGCTGCTGCGCCACGCCCTCTGCCGGCAGTTGATCCTTTTTGCTGAACAACAGAACCGGCGCACAGCCGCCTTCAGCCGCCAGGGCCATATAGCGCAACACCCGGCTGTGATTGATGTCCTGATCCAGACCTGAAAGAATAAACGCCTTGTTGACATTGGCGGCGAGCAGCTGATAATCCGTTCGTTTACCGGCTGTTTTACGATGAATAAGGCTAAAGCGCGGCAGAATCGAGTGCAACAGAGTGGTCTGGTCATCGATTCTGCGCACAACGGTCCAATCGCCCACGGTGGGCAGATCGCGTCCATCCGCGGCGGAAAAATAAAATTTGCCCGGCACCTCCATGACCGCGGCGCCCTGCCGCGTCTGCACCTGATACCGTTCCCGCGCCGCGCTGATCACGCGCGCCGGCTCCAATCCCGGTTCAATGCAGGAATCCAAGGCGGTCTGTATGGTTTCGTTGAGTCCATAGGGCAACAGGGGGTCGTCTGTGCGGGTCATCCACTCGCTCTTTTCGATTCTGGGATATTCTCTGCTGAGCTTCCGCAGGCGGATGCCGACGTTCCGGTGCGGGACTAGTATAATTCTTTAAATATAGGCCTTTGTCGAGTCGAGATCAAGTCATTTGTACCGGCCGGCCGCCTTTGCGCCTTGTTTCAGCTTACCCCTATCAGGTACAGGAAAAAGCTGGTGATGAGCGGCACTGTGAGATTGTCCGTGCCTGCAGGCGACAGGGCTTCGGCCACGGTGGCGATCATCATTCCCGCGATCGATAACAAAAGCCGGTCCGGCAGGGCAATAACCGTGCTGAATGGCGACAGCGAAGAACCGGGCAGCCAGGTCAACGTCAACCAGATGGCTGTAAAACTGACCAGCGCCATGACCGCGCTGCCCAGCCAGGAGCGCGAGTGGCCGAAGAAGGTATAGGTCTTTTTACCCCAGGGTTGACCGATCAGGCTGGCGAACGCATCCCCCCAGGTCATGGCCATGATGCCGGCCATGGCCACTGGAATATGGTCGATGGGACCTTTCGGCCACCAGAAAATTGAAAACAGCAGAGTGATGGAAACAGCGAAATAAACGGTGCCGGGCGATGTTTTTTCCGCGTCCATTCGCGAAAAGGTCCGGCGCCGGTAGAAAAGATAGTTGAGCAGAATAAAGGTCGCAAACGGCAGGATGCCCCAAAGCCGGTGATCGAAAAAATATAAAATTCCCCACACCCACATGCCGGCGCCGATGTGGATGATTTTGCGGCTGACGTTCAACGGCCAGCGCCATCGTTTACCCACCGCCTCGATGATGAGCAGCAGGGAAAAGGCATAGACGTAGGAAACGATTAAACCGACGAGTTCGAACTGGGACATGGTCTTCTCCTGCGAAGGACGGCCCGGTCACAGGACCATGGATGCAAATAGTTTCGCTTTTTCAATAGGCAGCGAAAAAAACGTTCTGCCCTGCGGAGGCGCAGATCGCCATGAATGGCACAGGGCTCTATTGTCAAGCAGCGCATCAAGGCCTTTTTTCGCGGCAGGTCTGAGGCCTCAGCTTTTTTTCCTTTGCTGCAGACAGATTCTCCCCGGACCGCTGAAAAGCAGCCGGAAAAACCCAGAGCCGCAGCGCGCCTTCCCGCGCTCGCAGCCGCATCACTCTTTTTTCTGCGGTTCATCCAATCCGCGGAAATCCAACACCAGCTTTTTCTTCTTATACTGCAGGGTGATGACCCGGCTGCCCATCTCGCTGGTGATAAAGGGGCTGTTAAAGAATTTGTATTCGGAAAAAGCTATAGTGCGGCCGTTGAGTTGGCGCGGACCATCAAAAGAGAACTGCATGAGGTCTCCGGCCGGAGTGCGGTATTGAACGGTCCCGTCCGCGGTCCATTGCGGCGGCCGGCGGCACTTTTTCTGAAAGGCCTGAAAGCTCTTGTCCTCTTTTTTCGATCCCACATGCACCACCACGCCGTTTTTCAGTTCGCGGCTGCGCCAGCGCCAGTTGTGCTCTTCTTCGATCCACTCGTAGGGCCGCAAGGGGTAGAACGCGATGTAGGTCTGTCCGGCATCGCAAAAGATCCAGCCGGACGGATCGATCACCCGCTGCCGCAGCGTTTTGGAGAAAAAGCCGTTGATGTGAGGATGCTGCGCGCTGGAATCGATGTCGTAGAGAACGATCAGATTGTTCCTGTGCTGAAAGGTCTGTTCATAGGGTGAACTGGAATTCCATTTGTTGGGATCCTTGTAGATCAGATGGTAGCGGTTGACCTCGTCCGCCAGCACCTTTTGTTCCTCTGGAAAAAACATCGCCAGCTCTTTGCCGGAATAACAGGGATGCAGAGTGAACAGCGTGTTGTAGGGCTGGTCCGAGACATACGACACGTCCCAGGTGTGCTGTTGAATGGGCTGCAGAATGCCGCCGTGCAGCGAGCCGAGCACATACGAAGAGGTCATGTAGGTGTATTTGTAAACCGGCGGATTCAGTTCGCGGCCGAAGCGGATGACGTTGCGCGTCCGCCGCGTCTCTGTGCTGACATAGGGCCGCGATCGATCGGTGGCGATGTGGTGGATGACCTCCGGCAGGCGGTAGTGACTCAGCGCGCCGAGCACCGTCTCCCAGCCGCGATGGCGCAGTTTGCCCCGGCTTTCCTCCCAGGGCGGAAAGTCCGGTTCGCCGAAATAGAGCCAGGCGAACATGGTGGCGGCCGGAATCAGGGGATTGATAATGTCCTCCGGGTAATCCCGGCTGTGTCCGCCGCCGTACATGCCGGCCAGATGATCGATGGCGAAATCGGCGAACAGCAGGTTCAGCATGTTCTCGGCGTTCTTTTTCATCGCCGGATCGCGGCTGAAATCATACAGCGGCAGCAGGGGGGAGACAAAGGCGATGAAATAGGTCGGCGAATCGAATTCGCCCTGTCCGATGGTAGCCGACAGATTGAACCAGTGACGAAGGTACTCATCCGCTTCAGCAAAATTCTCCGCGGAGCTTTTGCCGTTGAACCATTGCTCGCCTGATTCGTTGGGCCAGGTCTGGCTGGCCAGATAGAGCCCGGTGTAATACATGGCCCAGTGGTTTTCCGTGTCGCCACGATAGATGGGCCGCAGCCGGTAGATGTCGCGGATCCGGGTTTTGATGGAATCCGGCAAGATCTTTTCCAGATGCAGATAGCTGGTGATGGCCAAATAGCTCAGGAACGAGCCGGACACGCGCTGATCAAAGAGCAGCGAGTCCAGTCGAGCGAACTGGTCGCGGCCCTGGAGCAGGGAGGCGGTAAGGGTAAAAAAATCCGGCCTGAATTCGCGGCTCGCCGCCTGCAGGATGATCCGGCTGCGCTGGGCAAAGTCATCGCCGGCCTGCAATGAAGCGCCGAGAATCAGGACAAGAAAAATGGTTTTTTTCATAAGGCATCCAAGATCGAGCTGGGTTCAATTTAACGGACGGACAATCCCCAAATGTGTGATTCCGCCTGGCTGGCAAACGTCCAGGTTGCGCCGGCATCCCGGCTGATAAACAACCCTTCGTTGATGGCGCCGGCGAGCACCACCTGCGGATTCGAGGGCAGGACCACCAGGCTGTGCACCACGGCGTCGCCCAATCCGGAGGACAGGCGTTGCCAGGTCGCGCCGCCGTCCGTCGAGCCATAAACGCCGCCCTCGTGGGCGCCCAGATACATTATTTTTGCATCCGTGGGATGAAAGGCGATGGCATAGACCGTGGAATGGTTCAGCCCGTGATTGCGCGGCTGCCAGGTCTGCCCCAGATCGGTGGAAACGAGCACGCCGTCGTCCTCTGTGCCGGCCCACCAGCTTTTATCCGCGCCGGGCGATTGCGCCAGGACACGAATGCCCTTGCCGGATAGGCCGCAGAACTGCCAGGTGTCGCCGCCGTCTTGACTGATCGAGATCCCCTCCTCCTGAGCGGCGAGCAGGGTTTCCGGTTGCGCCGCATCGATCAGCAGGTCCGCGCAGAATCGATCCAGCACTTTGCGCCAGTTTTGACCATGGTCTGTGGTTCTAAACACGCCGTAGGCGCAGCACGCGTACACGGTGGACGGCCGATCGGGCCGCACTTTGACTTTTAGCACCTCGGTCACGCGCCAGTCGGTGGTGATCTTCCAGGTGCGGCCCCCGTCGGCGGAACGCATCACGCCGTTGCCGGCCGCGCCCCAGAGGACGCTGTCCGCGCCCATTTCGGCGTAAAAGAGGCGCACGGATTCCTGCCACCCCCGGTGCTGCCAGGTTTTCGCCTGATCATTGCTGACGAACAGTCCGATCACCGGATTCTGCGATTGGCCCAGGCGGTGCCGGCGCGAATTGGGCACGCACATGAACACGGTCTCCGCGGCCCAGCCGCCGGACGCCGCGAAAAGGAAAAGCAGAAGATAAAATCGTTTCATGGTGAATCCAAATTCAGTTTGTTTTGACCGCGGTCATCATGATCTCCACCGCGCCGTCCCGGGGCAGCCGGCCCGGCTGCACCACCGCGCGCGCCGGCAGCTGGGATGTAAAGAATTTCGCGTAAATCGCATTGAACGCGGCGAAATCGTTCATATCCGCCAAAAACGCCTGGGTGACCACCACCTCGTTAAAAGTGAATCCAGCCTCATTCAACACGGCCTGCAGGTTGAGCATGGCGCGGGTGGTCTGCGCTTCCACGCCGCCCTCCACCATTTTGCCCGTGGCCGGATCGATGCCCAGCTGGCCGGCCAGATACAGCGTGCGGCCCACCAGCACTGCCTGGGAATAGGGACCGATCGCCGCCGGCGCGTTAGGGGTCTGAATGGTGGTGCGGGTCAGCTTTTCCCCGGTTCCGCATCCGGCCATCAGCCAGGCTAGAAAGACAAGACAGGTTTTTTTCATCATTCGGTATCTCCTCTAGAGGTAACAATCTGTATAATATAAAATTTATTCAAGACATTCAAGGAAATTATCTCATGCAAATAAACCTTGATCCGGGGCAAAAATATGCTATACTATCTGCTGCAAGGGAATAATTCTGTTTTTACCTGGTACTGTCATTGAGGCCCGGACGATGCACATCAGGAATAAACCATGACCGGCTGGCAATTATTGCTTCAACGACGGCAGGACCTGCGCCTGGTGGCTCGGATCAAAGCCGGAGATCAACAGGCATTTCGTTCCCTGGTGGAGCGCTATCAGGCAAGGATCTATGCGCTGGTGCGCGCCATGGTGGGCTCGCACGCACTGAGCGACGACATCACTCAGGATACCTTTATCAAAGTGTATCGCAACCTCTCCTCCTTTGACGAAAGCTATCCGTTTTTTCCCTGGCTGCGCCGCATCGCGGTCAATACGGCGTTGACCGCCCTGCAGGTCCAGCGAACGCAAAATCGAGTGGCGCTGGATGAAGACTTGGCCGAGGAGGCATCGCTGGATCAGGCCATCGAGCGGAACGAGTTGATCGTGCAGATGCAAAAAGAGATCGCCAGATTGCCGGAAGAGCAGCGCACGGTGTTTGTCCTGCGCACCCAGCAGGAGATGAGCTATGATGAGATCGCCGCGGCCCTGGACCTCTCTGTGGGAACCGTGATGTCGCGTCTAAGCCGCGCCCGCAGCCGGCTGAAAGAATCGTTGCATGAATACATTTAAACGGGTGCCATGATGACCTGTGAACAAATAGAAGAAAAGCTGTCCGCCTGGTTCGATGGGGAACTGGACGGGCCGGAGCAGCGCCAAGTTGAACAGCATCTGCAGACTTGCAGCGCATGCCGCAAGAAAGGGCAACAGCTGCTTGCCCTGCACACGCAGGGTAAAGACGCCCTAAGCGGCTATCGTCTGCCCGAAGCCTATTGGCGCGACTTGACCGACCGCATCGTCTCCGTCGTCCCCGCCCGCTCAGCCGGCGCAGGAGCGGACTTGGCCGGCTGGTTCCGCCGCCGGCGCGCGGTATGGGTGGGATCCATCAGTCTGGCGGCCATGATCGCACTGGTGGCGTTGACCACGGACCTGGCTTTCCGGCAAAAGGGGATCATCCCGCACTCCTTTAATGAGGATCGAGCCACGGCGCCGGCGCACGGATCTGCGGCTGCACCGGTCCAGGCGACCGGGCAGCAACTCGAACAGAGCAGAGCAAAATCGGCGGTGCTGGTGGAAAAAAAGGAAAAAGATATCCGTGGCCAAGCGGCGCCGGCCCTGGACGCGCTACCCGCCGCAACCGCTGGTAGACCGCAGGCAAAAAAAGCCGAGAGCGCTCCGTTTGTTGCGATGGAGGTAAAAGGGCATACGGACGAAAAACTCCCGGCGCCCGCCCATGACGCGGAACCGGCCGCAACCGTCGGCCGGCCGACTGCAAGAGAGGCCGAGAGTGCGCCGCCGGTTGCGACGGCGGACAAAGCGACGGCGAACGAGACCCTGCCGGCGCCGGCGATCGGCAACGCTGCAGCGGAAGGCATGGCCGTGATGCAGAGCAATGGTGCACCGCTGATGAACCGCTACGTCGACGTCACACCCGCTTACACCTCTCTGGCGAAAAAAGATAACAGTGCTCTGGCTCAGCCGTTCAGCGAAGAAGAACAGCGCCTGGCGCTGCAAACGCTTCAACGTGAACTGCGTTACCTTAACACCCTCAGCGCGGAGGACATTCTGGCTTTGTCGGAAGCGGAGAGACGGTCTTTGAACAGCCGGGTGGTGCAGACCGCCGCCCTGTTTTATGCGTTGGTCAGCTCTGCCCGGACCGATGCGCTGGCCGAACAGGCGGCCGCTTTTTACCAAACCCATCGCCGAGTGCTGGCGGATTCCCTGGGCCAAGCCTGTTATGAACAGCGGCTGAATAATTTGAGAATGAAATTTTGAGGGAATATTTTTTCAGCTCCCTGGTACTATCAATGGACCTAAAGAGCAAGGAGCTGACGATGAAAAAATATTTCCCTTTGGCGATTTTGTTGTGGATCGCCTCCGGTTGGGGACAGGGCTTTATCCTGCCCCGTTCAGGCGGCGCATCCGCAGAACTGATTGAACACCGTTTCACCGCGGACCTTCAAGACCAGGTCGCGGAAATCAAAGTCACTCAAACCTTCCACAATCCTTCCCCACGGCCGCTCGAAGGAGTTTACTATTTCCCCATCCCTCAGGAAGCGATCATCAACCAGTTTGCCCTGTACGTGGACGGCAAGAAATTGGCCGGTGAATTGCTTGATCGCGATCAGGCGCGCGCCCTGTACGAGGACATCGTTCGCCGCAACATCGATCCGGCGCTGCTCGAGTACGCGGATCACCGGTTTTTCCGCCTGAGTCTCTTTCCTCTGCCGGCGAATCAGAACCGTAAAATCGAGTTGACCTATTCCCAAGTTCTTCCTTTTCAGAACGGATTGGTCCGTTTTCTCTATCCCCTGCACGGCGAGATGCAGCGCGGACGTGGCGCGGCGCCCGCTCCACTGCCGCAGCGGGTCCGGCAGGAGGACGATCGCCGTGATCGAGGCCCCGCTCGATGCCGGCAGTTTTTTTCGCTCACCCTCCAATCGCAAACCGCTCTCGGTTCCATCTATTCTCCTTCGCACCCCATCGAGGTGCGCAGGCGGTCGGATTACGAGGCGCACATCGCCTATGAAGGGGACCGGCATGAGAATGAAGCGGATTTCATTCTCTATTACAGCCGCTCCGGCGATGCCCTGGGCATGAATCTGCTCTGCCACCGCACCGGTTCAGATCCGGGTTATTTTATGCTGCTGGTCTCCCCCCGCAGTTCCTGGGCAGAAAACCGGATTCTTGACAAAGACGTGATCTTTGTTCTGGACACGTCGGGCTCCATGGCCGGGGAAAAGATGGAACAGGCGAAGGCGGCGTTGACCTATTGTTTGAACTCGCTGCACAGCCGCGACCGTTTCGCCCTGGTCACCTTCAGTTCCGAGGTGCGGACCTGGAAATCCCGCTGGATCGATGCCGCGCAGGGCCGGGGGGAAGCAGCGGATTATGTGCGCAAGCTGGAGGCTACCGGCGGCACCAATATCGACGCGGCGTTGGAAACGGCCTTTTCTTTCAAACCAGCGGCCGGCCGCTCCGGCAGTGTGCTGTTCATCACCGACGGATTGCCCACGGTCGGAGTGCAGGACATCAAAACCATACTGGCGCATGTGCAGAGCAAACCGGCGGCGCAGCGCATTTTTACCTTTGGCGTGGGCTATGACGTCAACACCTACCTGCTGGACAAGATCGCCGAGACCGGCCGCGCTGTTGCCGACTATATTGCGCCGGAGGAGAACATCGAGGAAAAGATCGGACGGTTTTTCGACAAGGTGAGCAGCCCGGTGCTCACCGATCTGCGGGTGGAGCTGGCCGAAGGCCAGGTGTTGGATGTGTACCCGAAACAGCTGCCGGACCTGTTCGATGACGATCAGCTGATGCTGGTGGGCCGGTATACACGGGCCGGATCCGCTCCGGTGGTTTTGCGCGGGACCAGCGGCCATGCTCAGCAGCGCTTTACCTACCAGGGCCAGTTCGCCCAAAGAGCGGAGAATGATTTTTTGCCCAGACTGTGGGCTTTTCGAAAAATCGCTTATCTGGTCGATGACATGCGCACCCATGGCGAAAACGCCGAAGTGAGAAAAGAGATCGAAGCGCTGAGCAAAGAGTATGGAGTGCTGTCTCCGTATACGGCTTTTCTCAGCCAGGAGGACGAGGCCAGGGTCCTTCCTGTCGCGCTCGATCGCCATCCGGCCCGGTTCAAGCTCGATGCCTATTCGTCCAGCGCGTCGACGCAGGCGCCGATGAACGCCGTGGGCGAGGCAGCGGTGCAGTTGAGCAAAGGATTGCGGGAGATGAAGGAAAAAAGGGTTGTGGACTCGAATGAGCAGATCCGTTATGCCGGCGGCAAAGGGTTCTCGCTGCGCAATGACGAGTGGGTGGAAACCCGCTACAACGGCGAGCCTGTGTTATCGATAAAACGCAACAGTGACGCGTGCCTTAATCTTTTGAAAGCGTACCCTGCGCTGGGCCGCTATCTGGCGGTTGCGGATCGTGTGCTGTTCAGCTGGAACGGCCGCTATCTGCGTATCGGCGAAACAGGGGAGAGTGAGCGCAGTGTGGAGAGTTGGCGGGTATTTTTCAAATAAAGCGCCGGCCGTGACTGGCTCTGCAGGGATTGGCCTGAAGGCGGTTATTTCCTTTTGCGCACCGCTTCCAGCAAACCTTCGCAGAGCCAGTTGGCCACGGCCTGACGGTTGTCCGGAATAATGAAACGTTCCTGGTCTTTGGGATTGCGGATATTGCCGAGCTCGATATAGACGGTCGCGGGATTGAGTGCGGATAGCATGTGCAGATTTCGCGTGGAGATGGAGCTGTCGTATCCACGTCCAGGTTGGGCGGCGCGATACTTTTTTTCAATGGTATTGTGGAGAATTTCCGCCAGTTCGCGGCTTTCTTTGACGCCGTCCTGATAGTAATAAAAGATATCGATGCGCTGCGCATTGGAGCGGGAATCCACATGCAGGATGAGAGCGATCTGACGGCGGTAGCGGGTTTTGTTCTGGCGATGAAGACGGTTGACGATGGCGGCCCGGTCCGCCAGGCGCTGGGCCAGGTCGTGCGAGATGGCGCTGTTGTCACAGTAGCGTTCGTCGGTGTCGTAGACGAGGATGGCGCTGTCGCGAATGCCGTCATTGGGATCCTGCACGATCATTTGCACCGCGGCGCCGTATTCGGCGAGCCGTTTCGCCAGCCGCAGGGTTATGTCGTAAGCGTATTCGTCCTCGTAGAGAAAATCTTTGCCGCGTCTGCCGATGGCGCCCGGGTCCGGGCCGCCGTGGCCGGCATCCAGATAAAACAGGCATCCTTTGAGCGCCTGTGAGCGCGGGGTTATTTTGTCCGTCGCTGTTTCCGGCAGTGTGCGATCAAGCGGCTTTTCAGCAGCAGGGGTCCACAGGTGCAGCGGCACCCAGAGCAGCTTGCTGCGGGTGTAGGGTTGTTGGCGCAGTCCGGCCTGGAGGGTCTTGAAATTATATTGATCGATCTGGTCGACGATTTTTTTATCGTCCAGACCGAGGGTGGAAGTGATGCTCAGGCCGTCATAGGGCACGACCAGCACCGGCAACTGATAGTTCCGGCCTGCCAGCAGTTGATCGTTTTTGCGCAGCCCCCCTTTGTTCATATCTTTGAATTTGGCCACTGCGATCATATCGGTCGGCAGCGAATAACGGCGCAGCAGCGTAAACAAGCCGTCGCCGGGTTTGCTTTTTACCGTCAGGTAGGTTTGTGCGAGGCTGAGCTGCGCAGCCACCAGGATATACAGGAATGCTCTGAGCAGGATAGGCTACTCCGCGATCGAAACAGGCCTTTTATGAATTTTACAAATCTTGCGGGCAAAAGGCAAGCGTTTTATGCGGCTCCGGTGAAGGGGGAAAGGTCCTTTGGGTGCTCATGCTGATGTTTGAGGAATCGAATCATTTTGTGTTCTCGTGGTTTTGCATTTTTCAGACACCCAGATCAGTCGGAGAAAGATTCTTTTACTGCTCATGTTGATGTTTGAGGAACCGAATTGTTTTGTGTTCTCGTGGTTTTGAGCTTTTTGCGTTATAACTGACAAATTGATAAAACCACGAAGCACGAAGTTACTCTGGTAAAAGTCAAGAACTTTTTCAATTTTGGACAGTCTGTAA
>DAIQOA010000133.1:0-12577 GCA_036788095.1 bacterium
CCGCATAGCTGTACTTGAATTGATGACCGACGGACTCCTCGTCATAACCGAGATGGAAACAGCGGGGTGTGTCAAAGATATCGCACACCTCGCGGATCAAATCAGCGCACACCTTATAATAGGCGGCGGTGGAGACCTGCCGGCTGTACTCCTTTAGCCAGGTGTCATGGGCGGTGGAAAAGTTCAATTTGGGGATCGGTTCCAGCCCCATGGCGCGCAGCCGTTTGAGCTCTTTACGGAACCGCCCGATGGGCCAGGAGCCCTTGACCGAGAGTTCTGGATGGCTTTCGTACTTTAGGCCTTCACCGAGATCGATGACGATCAGGTTCATGCCCGCGGCCTGCATGCGGCCGGTAAGTGCTTGCCAGACGGATTCATCAAAGCGCAGGTGATCGGCCTGACACACCAGGGGCAATTCGTCCGGTCTGAATGCGCCCCAGCTGTCTACTGGGATGTCGGACCACATGTTCACGCCCAGGTGCAGCAACATGCCCCACCAGAAATCCGGCGCCGCCTGCAGCGGGGCGGCCGCAGCCGGCAGAGAAGCGGATAGGGCTGCCGCCGCGCCCGCCTTGACAAACTCACGCCGCGATAAAAGAGTCATCGTTCATTCCTCCGGAAAGACCATCTAGATCGTTTTTTCGTTGAGCCAACTGGTCCTTGTTTCTGCGATGCTCGTGCGGGAAATCTCGTTCATTGGCGTTTGTTCCCGATTGTGGAGCTTTGGACTGCGGCCCAAACCATTGCTTCTTTCGCCACCGGCCGATTTGTACATTCTGGCGAGCACACCGGAACGGGGTAGCATGGCCATCGGACCACGTGTTGGCCTAATTAAGCATTTTGGCTTTAATTCGCAAGCAGAATTCAAGTGATGGAAAGAAGTAAAGTGCGCTGTCGCCACGTTCGAAAAGTCGTCAGCGGCCGGCTGTGAAGACTGCTTTCCAGCCATGAATCGGACTCTGTACACCGGCGGCGGCCCGCCTTAGCCGGGTTTTTCGCTTTTATTCTTGATTTTATAGGGTGGATTGGCTATTATAGCTCAAAGTTAATGAACGGCAAGTGGTTTTGCTCCGGTTTGTTGTGAAAATGACAGCCTGCTGCGTGGTGATGAACGGCTGTCCATGAGTCCATGCCGAGTTCCTGCTGTATAAAAATGGCAGATATAGATCACCATTCCACAATCGTGTGAGGCGGTTCCATGCGTCGAATGTTGATTCTCCTGGCATTGGCGGTCTGTTTTCTTTTATTTCTGAGATGCAGTGAGCGGGATGAGGGCGGACTCTATCGCCTGAGATCTCTCGCCAGCCGCAGCGCCACGATGGAAAATCCAGCCGCACAGGCCGGCAGGGGCGGTATGAGCGGCAACGGGCTGAAAGCCAGTCCGGCGATCAAGTTGTTCAAGGCCGGCGCTGTCGCGACCCTTTTGGATCAAAAAGGCCCGGGCATGATCCGGCACATCTGGTGTACGGTGTCCTCCATCGAGCCCAGGGTACTGCGCAATCTAATTTTACGGATGTACTGGGAAACTGAAACGATCCCGGCTGTGGAGGTCCCGTTGCCGGATTTTTTCGGCGTGGCCCATGGGGCTGTGGCGCCGATGTATTCGGATCTGGTTAGCGCGCAGACCGGACGCGGCTACAACTGCTTCATCCCCATGCCCTTTGCCGATAAAGCCCGCATCACCATCGCCAATGAGAGCGACGAGGATCTTGACTGGTTCTTCTATCAGATCGATTTTACCCTGGGCGATAAAGTAACGGACGAGGACGGCCGGTTTCATGCCTCGTTTAATCGGAAGAATCCAACCGTGTATGGCAGGGATTTCGTCATCCTCGAGGTAGCGAACGCCAGAGGAATGTACCTCGGCTGTGTGTTGGGCGTGCGGCCGCTTTCCCCGGGCTGGTGGGGGGAGGGCGAAGTCAAGATGTACATCGACGGCGATGAGGCCTTTCCAACCATCTGCGGGACTGGATTGGAAGACTATATCGGAGCGGCATGGGGGCTTGTCGAACACAGTACGCCGACCCAAGGGGCCCCACTGGTTCGCCCTTCGTTCACCTCGCTGTACCGGTTTCACATTCACGATCCGGTCTATTTTCAGAAAAACATCAAGGTCACGGTACAGCAAATGGGCAATGGTAAAAAGTCGCTTCTGCAACCGGTCTATGGCGACACGCTGATCTTCGGCTACAAGAACCATCCGCGCCGCAGCCCGGATGACATTTACTATCTCCGTTCCGACGATGTCAGTTGCGTCGCCTTTTGGTACCAGTACCCTGTGAACCATCGCCGCATGGCTTTGCCGCCCAAAGAGGTCCGCAGCGCAAACCTTTTTAAGGAACAAGCCGAGCCGGCCAAGGATTAGCCTTTCAAAGAGCCCTGTGGCCCACGGGACAGCCGATCATGTGTTTTGTTGAATAGCGGTTGAATGGAACAGGATGAAGCATTCACTCTTTATCATAATCTCCGTGCTGGCGGGCATTTTGATCGCCCTGTTGCTCGCCGAAGGGATCCTGCAGATTCACAATCCGTTCAGACCACGGATAAGGTACAATCGCATCATTCTGGCCAGAAACATGGTCGAACGGTTCGAGAACAAACGGATCGCAGGTCTGGACCCTGTTATTACCATTAAAAGAAACTGTTTGGGTTTTCGCGGACCTGATCCGCCGGTCAACTTTTCCGCCTGCCGGACCATTCTCACGGTTGGCGGCAGTACCACCGAATGCCGTTACCTTAGTGAGGGCGACACTTGGCCGGATCATCTGCAGGCTTGTCTGCAGGCCTGCGACGATTCCATCTGGGTCAATAACGCCGGGCTGGACGGCCACTCGACTTTTGGTCATTTGATTTTGATGAACGATTACCTGTTGGGGTTGCGGCCTGATCTGGTGCTGATGATGACCGGCCTCAACGAGATTGGTCGGTCCGATCTGGTGGATCAGGAATTCGAGAATGTCAAGGAGGGCCTTCAGTTGCATTCAGTGGAGGGCTTTCTCAAATCTCTGGGCAATTATAGCGAGATCATCTCGATCGTGTTGAATCTGTATCGATACGAGCGCGCCAGAAGCAGGGGGGTGACGCACCGCCCCTTTGATGTGCGCTCTTTGAACACCATCGTAGAGTCCCCGCAGGTCATCGCCGCTGTTCTGGAAAAACATCGCCGCCGCTTCCTGCAACCCTATGAGCAACGCCTGCGCAAACTCATTGAATTGGCGCAAGGCTCTGGGATCGAGCCGGTCCTGATCACGCAGCCGGCGTTGTACGGAGATGCTCGCGACGATATGACCGGCGTGGAACTTGGATCCGCTAATTTCAATGGAAAAAGCGGTCATCTGAATTGGGCGATCCTGCAGCTCTACAATCAGGTCACGGCCAGGGTGGGCTTGGCGACGGGCAGCCTGCTGATCGATCTGGCGGAGAAACTGCCGAAAAGCTCCCGCTACTATTACGACAGCGTGCATTTCAGCAAAGACGGCGCTCGCGCGGTCGCGGCCATCGTCTGTGCGGATCTGCAGGCTCACTGGCAGACCGCCGAAATCCCTTGATCAGAAAGAAAAATTTTCTATCTTACTAAAGATGATACACGCGCGGTGGCGACGCGCGGAACAATACTCTTTTGCTCCATCCGTCGAAAACAGGATTTCTATGAGCGCCCTTTTAGGCATCTCTGCGTTTTATCACGATTCCGCCGCTGCTTTGATTCAGGACGGCCGCATCGTCGCTGCCGCGCAAGAGGAACGGTTCTCGCGTAAAAAACATACGCCGGAATTTCCGGCGCAGGCGATCAAATACTGTCTGGAAGAATCGGGACTGGCACTTGATGAGTTGAGCGATGTGGTTTTTTACGACAAACCGCTGCTCAAGTTTGAACGCCTGTTGGAGACCTATTATCAATTCGCGCCCAGGGGTTTGACCTCCTTTCTCGCCGCGATACCTGTGTGGATCAGAGAAAAGATGTTTCTGAAGAAAATGCTGCTTGACGGCCTGGCGCAGATTGAGAAATACGATAGAAAAAAATGCAAGCTGTTGTTTCCCGCGCACCACTTGTCTCATGCGGCCAGCGCATTTTATCCGTCGCCTTATGCGGAGGCGGCCATCCTCACCATTGACGGCGTCGGCGAATGGGCCACCGCTTCCATCAGCCACGGCAAAGGACGACGGATCACCCTGCTGAAGGAATTGCGATTCCCCCATTCCGTCGGTCTGTTGTATTCCGCCTTTACCTATTATCTGGGCTTCCGGGTCAATTCGGGAGAGTATAAATTGATGGGGCTGGCGCCCTATGGAAATCCCGATGCGGAGCAGACTCACACCTACATCCGTCTGATCAAGCAGCACCTGGTGACCGTGCGCGAGGATGGATCCATCCGGCTGAATCAGGATTATTTCAACTATGCCACCGGCCTGTCCATGGTCCAGGAAAAAAAATGGCGGGCGCTGTTCGGATTTGCCGTAGTGGCGCCCGGGGGCGAACTGGAACAGGCGCATTGCAATCTGGCCTATGCGATCCAACAGGTCACCGAAGAGATCGTGTTCAAAATGGCCGCGGAGGCCAAGCGGATCACCTCGGCCGAGCATCTGTGCCTGGCCGGGGGGGTGGCGCTCAACTGTGTGGCCAACGGCAAACTGCTCAAGCAAGGGCTGTTCAAAGAGATTTATATCCAGCCGGCGGCGGGCGATGCCGGCGGCGCCCTGGGCGCCGCGCTGGCCGCTCATCACCTCTATTTTGAGCAGGAGCGTAATCCGGCTCTGCAAGGTGATGCCATGCGGGGGACTTATTGGGGTCCGGAATTTTCCGACAAAGAAGCGCTCCTCGCCTTTAAAAGACACAAAGCGGCCTACCAGCGGATGGATTCCGTTGATCAATTGTGCCGGACCGTCGCCGATCTGCTCGAACAGGGCCACGTGATCGGCTGGTTCCAGGGCCGGATGGAATACGGCCCCCGGGCACTGGGCAATCGCAGCATTCTCGGCGATGCCAGAAATCCGGAGATGCAGAAAAAATTGAATCTGAAGATCAAGTACCGTGAAGGGTTCAGGCCCTTTGCGCCTGCGGTGTTGTATGAGGATGCGAAGGAATATTTTGATCTGCCGGCGCCCTCCCCGTATATGCTGCTGATCGCCGATGTGCGCAAGGAGAGACGAAAAAAACTGCCCGAACGCTTCCATGAAATGGGTCTGTGGGAAAAGCTGTATCATGAACGCAGCGATGTGCCGGCGGTCACCCATCTGGATTTTTCCGCGCGTATTCAGACCGTTCATCGGGAGACGAATCCACGATTCTGGCAGCTCATCGCTTCGTTTAAGGAAAAAACAGGGTACGGTCTGTTGGTGAATACCAGTTTTAATGTGCGCGGCGAGCCTATGGTCTGTACGCCGGACGATGCCTATCGCTGTTTTATGCGAACCGAGATGGATGAACTGGTGGTGAACGATTTCATACTGAAAAAAACGGATCAGCCCGACTGGCAAAACCGGTCTAAATGGATGGAAACATTTCAATCCGATTAAAGGGTGTCCCAAACAGGGAAAGGAAACGATACATGGAGTTCTTGAAAGATCTTTGGCTTTTTATGAGGGAGCGGAAAAAATTCTGGCTGGCGCCGATCATCCTCTTGTTGCTGCTTCTGGGTGTGTTGATCGTGTTCGGCAGCGGCACAGCCATCGCCCCCTTTATCTACACTTTGTTTTAGCCCGGAATCAACGCCATGAACAAGGATGCAGCGAAATCCACCCTGTTGGTCCTCATGACGGGATGTTTAGCCCTGTTTCTGCTTTTCAGCTGGAACGGCTGGATCGTTCTCTCATTCCTCCTGGGGCTGATCGGTGTTTTTTTTCCCTGGTTGAGTGAAAAAATTCATTGGAGCTGGATGAAGCTGGCCGATCTTTTGGGGATGGTCGTTCCCCAAATCGTGCTGACCATGGTGTTCTATGGCGTCCTTCTTCCCCTGGCGCTCATCTCCCGGTTGTTCCGCCGCGATCCTCTGATGCTCTCCGAAAAATATGACAGCTATTTCATCGACATCCATCAAGATCCGGAGAAAGAGGATTTCACCAAGATCTGGTAGGCTGGGCGGGAGGTTATGAGAACTAAAGCCCCGCTACGACGCGGGTTGCCGGTACCTTGTCTGCGACTAAAAAGGCCAGTCAGGAAAAGAGCAACAATGACATTCGGAAAACCACTTCTCTTAGCCGTGGCAGGCACTATCATGCTGTCGCTGGTGGTATGCAGTACAAAAGATACCGCCTCAGAAAAAAAATCCTCTCATCGGCTTTCCCGACTGCCTCTTGGAGCTGTCACAGCCGAAGGCTGGCTGAAAACGCAGCTTGAACGAAGTAAAGCGGGAATGGGCGGCCATCTGGATGAACTGGAACCTGAAATGATAGCCAAGCCCTTTATAGACCGGCAGCATAAATCCCCGGTAAGTCCGGGTTGGAGCGGTGAAATATCAGGCACCTATTGGACCGGTCTGGTTCAGTTGGCCTTTACTCTCAATGATGAGGAATTGAAGGAGAAAGCCCGTACATGGGTGTATTCTACTCTGGCGCTTCAAGAGGAGGATGGTTATCTTGGCAGCTATCGCAAAAACGAGAACAGACTGGAAGATTATTCGGCCTGGTCAGCCAACTGGTGTTATCGTGCTTTACTGCACTATGGCGATGCGACCGGTGATCAAACCATTCTGGATGCGGTTCACCGGGGATTGCTCTGGTTTGTCAAAAACTGGGCAGGCGATCAGAAAACACCCTATGCGGGTCCTATATTGATGGAGTCGATGCTCGTGGTGTATTTGAAAACCGGAGACGAAAAGCTTTATACCTGGTGTCTGGATTATATAAAATGGCTGGATAGCCACGATACCTTCCACCATGGCATGGCTTCCCTGCAGCGTGATTCCCTTGAATACAATGAAGATCATGTGGTTGCCTTTGGCGAGCATGTTAAGAATCCCGCGCTGATCTATCTTGCCGGCGGGGGAGTGGAATATCTTGAGGCGTCGATTAATGGTTTGAACCAGATTATGGACAAATGCTGGCAACCCCATGGCGCTCCGGCCTCCAATTTTGAATATCTTTCGCCTCCTTCGGCAAATCATGTCACCGAATACTGCAATTTTTCAACTTTCCTGAACACCTTCTCGTGGATGGCGTGTATAACGGGGAAGGCGCGGTACGGAGACTTGATGGAGCGGATACTGTTTAATGCGGCACAGGGCGCGCGCAAGAAGGATGAGCGCGCGATAGCCTATATGAGTTCGCCCAATCAACTATTTGCTACGATGGAGTCCTGCCAGTTCGGCTTAAACTCATTTGAAGTCTACTCTCCCTGCTTTCATGTGGGTTGCTGTCCTGCTCAATCGGTGCGTATCATCCCCGAGTATATTCGTGCTATGTTTCTGCGTGACCAGGATGAGAATTTATATCTGACCGCTTTTGGGCCATGCCGCGTTCATTTTGCTTCAAAAGAAGGCGCCGATCTGACCATTTTTGCCGAAACCCGCTATCCTTTTGATGAAGTGATCACCCTTCATATAAAGGCCACTGCACCCTGGAAGAAAAAACTGATGATCAAGATTCCTTCCTGGTGCAAGAATCTGGAAATCAAGCTTAATGGGGCGGCTGTAAACGGTTCCGTGAATGAGGATGGTTACCTGCCGGTTGAGAATATTTGGAACGATGACACGCTTACCATTTTTTTAGGTATGACGCCAACCCTGGTCCGCGTAAAAGATGTTTATTTTCAGAAAGAACCTTTACGGGCCATTGAATGCGGGCCATTGGTGTTTTCGGTAAAATATCCTGCGTTCTGGACGCCTGTGGCGGGCACCCCCTTAACGCCGCTCTCTGAGGATTGGACATGGTATGAAGCCTCTATCCTGGCCAGGAAGAAACCGGTCCATCCGCCATTTTACACACTTGATCTAACGGACTTGAACAGGGCAGTGGCCATCGTAAAAAAACAATCTGCGTCCGAATACCCTTGGGACGACAGTCCGATAAAGCTTGAGGTGCCGATGCGCGTTTCACATCACGCCTATTCCCGATACTGGGATAACCAGAGATACACACCCATGGCTTATGGAAATCCGGCAACTGCCGATTCTTTGTCCCAGATCGTTGAGATGGTCCCTTATGGATGCACCAATCTTAGGATGACGTGCTTTCCGGTCTGCCAGTAAGAGTCCGGCAATAGAGCATTCTCCTGGATACCCGGGCGATGATGTCAAAGATTTGCTGATATAGGAGGCTAGCGTGCGCATCAGGTTTCTCTTCCTTTCTCTCTATCTTCCATGGTCGCTGGTTGCAGAGGATAAAACCTGCTTTCAGACGGCCGGACCCTGGCGGCCCGAGGTTGATTTTCACTCTGATGTGGCGATTGTCTACGGTGTGAATGCCTCTTTTGAGCAAAGGATGGCCGGTTGGCGGCAACAGGGCTATGGTTTGCATTTCATGACCGGTGTGGCCTGGGGTAATTACGCGGATTATTTTCAGGGACGCTTTGACGGCCAAACCCATCTGCAAGACGGCCAGGTCGATCAACAGGGCGACATCATCTGGCATGACAAGGGGGTAGTGCCCTACATCGTGCCCTCTCTGACTTTTGTGACCTATCTGAAGAGTTTGGTCAAAACAGCCATTGACCAGGGAGTGGATGCCGTTCATTTGGAGGAACCCGAGTTCTGGGCACGCGCAGGCTATAGCGAAGCCTTTCAAAAAGAGTGGCAGGCGTATTACCATGAACCCTGGCAAGCGCCGCACAGCAGCGCGGACGCGGCCTGGCGTTCCTCCAAGCTGAAGTATCATCTTTATCAGCGGGCATTGAATGAAGTCTTTGCTTTCGTCAAGTCCTATGGCGCCGGCAAGGGCAAGAACATTGCCACCTACGTGCCCACCCATTCCCTGATCAATTATGCCAAATGGGGCATTGTCAGCCCGGAGGCCAGTTTGGCCGGTCTGAGCGACCTGGACGGCTATGTTGCACAGGTCTGGACCGGCACGGCTCGTAGTCCTGTCTATTATGACGGCGTCCGCGCTGAACGCACTTTTGAAACCGCTTTTCTTGAATACGGGTCCATGACGGCCATGACGCAGCCCACCGGGCGTCGTGTGTATTTTCTGACCGATCCCATTGAGGATGATCCGGAACACACCTGGCAGGATTACAAACACAATTATGAAAGCACTTTTACCGCGCAATTGCTCTATCCAACCGTGGCCCATTACGAGGTCATGCCCTGGCCTGATCGTATCTTTTTCGGTTCTTATCAGACGGCGGACGATACGATGCGCACCGCTATTCCCGCAGACTATGCCACACAGATCATGGTCATGATCAATGTGCTCAACAGTATGCCTGTTTCAGAATTGCAAGTCGACGGCACTCAGAACATCGGCGTGTTGGTGTCCGATGCCATGATGTTTCAACGTTTTCCGCAATTCCCCGACCATTCCGATCCTGATTTGACCGATTTTTTCGGCATGGCTCTGCCGCTGTTGAAACTAGGCGTTCCGGTCAAAATCGTGCAAATGGAAAACCTGCCTTTTGCGGAGACGCTGAAATCCGTCAAAGTGTTGTTGATGACCTACAGCAATATGAAGCCGCTTGATGAAAACTATCATTCGATTCTGACCAAATGGGTAAAGCAGGGCGGCATCCTGATTTACCTGGGAAAAGATCAGGATCCCTATCAACGCGTGCGCGAGTGGTGGAATCAAAACGGCAACCATTTTGCCTCGCCGTCGGCGCACTTGTTCAAATCGCTCGGTTTCAATTCTAACAGCGGTTCCGCTAAAATAGGCCGCGGATTTGTCAGTGTAGTGCGCCAGGATCCAAAAGATTTGGCCATGAAAAAAAATAGCGTGGTCCAGCGCCTGGTCAGCGACGCCCTTGCAGTAAAACATTTGCCCCCTATTCAGAAAAAGAATTGGCTGCATTTGCGGCGTGACGTTTATGATGTCGTCGCGGTGATGAGAGAGAGCATCACGGACTCTTTATATACAGTGCCTGGTCCAGTGATCGATTTGTACGATCCGCAGCTGCCGGTTTTACCGCAAAAACAGGTCGCGCCTGGCGAGACAGCCCTGTTGTTCAATTTGACGCGGTTTGCCGCCGCAAAGCCTGCCGTGTTGGCGGCTGCGTCCCGCTGTTTTGATGAGAAACACGATCGTCATTCATTCGAGTGCACGCTCAAGGGGCCGGCCAATATTAAAGGCGTTGCGCGCATCTATCTGCCGCATCGTCCGAAATCCGCCAGCCTGACCAACACGACCGGCCCGGTTGATTTTAAACAGGAATGGCATGACTCCAGCAACACCTTGCGGCTGTGGTATGATAACGAACCGGACGGTGTCCACTTAACCATCGATTAGGCAAATCAGCATGAAAAAATCCTCTGCGTGTTTTCTGTTGCTCGCTTTCGCAACCGCCGCTTCGCCGCAACTGCGGTCCCCGGCTGCCATGGACAGTCTCGTCGAACGAACCATGACGACCTTTCATGTGCCCGGCATCGCCGTGGCGGTGGTCAAGGATGGCAAGGTGGTGCATGCCAAAGGATACGGGGTGCGCTCCATCCTCACCCGCCAACGGGTGGATGAGAACACCCTCTTCGCCATCGCCTCCAACACCAAGGCCTTTACCGCCGCCGCCCTCGCCATTCTCATTGATGAGGGCAAACTGGATTGGGATGCGCGAGTCACCGATTTCATTCCCGAGTTCCGGCTCCAGGATCCATGGGTCACCGCAGAGTTCACCATTCGGGACCTGCTGACCCACCGCAGCGGCCTCGGCCTCGGCGCCGGGGATCTGATGCTCTGGCCCGACTCGGCACGCTTTACCCTCCGGGAGATCATCGGCAACCTGCGCCATCTCAAGCCGGTCTCTTCATTCCGCACCAAATACGATTATGATAATCTTCTTTACATCGTTGCCGGCGAAGTGGTGGCCCGTGCTACGGGTATGAGTTGGGAAACGTTTGTCGAGACCCGGATCATGCAGCCTCTGGAGATGAAGCACTCCGCCGCCTCGATCAATCGGCTGGCGGACACTACCAACATCATCGATGCCCATGTGGAAGTCGATGGCCGGCTTCAGGTCGTAGCCAAAGAGAAGGGCGACCTGCTTAACGCCGCCGGGGGCATTTACAGCAGCGTTGCCGATATGAGCAAATGGGTGATGATGCACCTTAACAAGGGGACCTATGGCGCCGGACTGGAAAAACGGATATTTTCCGAGCGGGTCCATGATGAAATGTGGCGGCCTCAAACCCTTATCCGCCTTCGGAATTCCGAACCCTACAATACCCATTTTTCCGCCTACGGCCTGGGTTGGGGATTGAGCGATGTGAAAGGTTTTCTGCAGGCGAACCACACCGGCGGCCTGATGGGGATTGTCACACAGGTGACCATCCTGCCTGAGCTCGATCTTGGCATCATCGTTTTTACCAACCAGCAGGAAGGGGCGGCTTTTTCAGCCATCGCCAATACGATCAAGGATTTTTATTTTGGGATCGAATATGTAGACCGCATCAAGGAGCTGTGCGAAAGACGAGGGCAGCAGTTGAGCGAGGCCGCCCGAGTCTTGGAAGCGGTGGAGAAAAAGATCGCGGAGCAGCGGAAAAAGAAAAAGGGGCTGCCGGAGCGCACGCTCTACACCGGCAACTACATGGATCCATGGTTCGGGGAGGTAGCGATCACCATGGACGGGGAGCGGATGCGTTTCAGGGCGCTGCGTTCGCCCAAACTGCGCGGGGAGATGTTCTACTATGCCGGCAATACCTTCGTGGTGCGTTGGGACGACCGCACCCTCGATGCCGATGCCTTTGCTTCATTCGTTCTCGATGCCGAGGGAGCGCCGTCCCGCATGACGATGAAGGCGGTTTCACCCCTCACCGACTTTAGCTTTGATTTTCACGACCTCGATTTTGTGCGTAAAAAGGAGGGACGTTGACACCGTAGCGTTTAGGAAGAAGCGGCGCATGGGCTGAGAGGCATGGGTCAGCAGGGCAGACGAGCTTCGCAGCTCTTTTGCAGCTCTAGGGCCTGCATCCTCAGCCAGGCCGTCTCATCGCCGGCGAGGTGCTTGTGTAAAACAAAAAAGCCGTCTCGAATTCGAGACGGCTTTTTTGCAGGGATTGCTTGAATGGAACTAGAAATGGATGTTCAGGGTCACGCCCCAATTGGACACACCCATCACGGTCGAAGAGCCGCCCTTCCAGTCCTCAGAGTCGTCTCCCATGGTGTATTCGCCGCTTGACGAAAAAGAGGCGTAGCCGATTTTGTATTCCATGTCAAAGCTGACGTTCTTCCACGGATAGAACTGGGCGCCGATCAAACCCGCCACGCCGATGCCATTGTATGAGGTGGTGCTTTCGGTCTCAGCGTCTTTGTCTTCCGCCGTGGCGCTCAGGGTGCCGTAATAGAATTCACCGCCGGTGTAGATGGACACCGCAGTGGCCGTGGCAATGTGATACTGCAGGCCGGCAGAGATCGCCATCATGGCATTGGTGTCGGTCACATCGCCGTCCTCATCTTCGGCGTTTTTGACATTGGCATAGCCGATGCCGAAACGCAGGGC
>DAIQOA010000134.1:0-12390 GCA_036788095.1 bacterium
CCCTGGGCGCCGGGCCGATGGATGAAAATAACCACATCCGCGTCCTGCTCGATAGCGCCGGACTCGCGCAGATCGCTCAACACCGGCCGGCTGCCGGTGGTACGGCTCTCCACCGCTCGTGAAAGCTGCGACAATGACAGCACCGGAATGCTGAGTTCTTTCGCTAGCGCTTTCAGAGATTGGGAGATGGAGGCGATTTCGATCTGCCGGCTCTCGATACGGCCCACACCATGAACCAGCTGCAGGTAATCAACCACCAACAGTCCGATGTTGTGCTCGACTTTAAGCCTTCGTGCTTTGGTGCGTATCTCCATGATGTTCATGGCCGGCGTGTCATCGATGAAAATGGGCGTCTGGGCGAGATAGCCGGCCGCTTTGGCAAGAATCTCCCACTGTCCCGAGTTCAATCGCCCGGTGCGAATGATCTGGGAATCCAGCCGCGCCTCGGTGCTCAACAGGCGCATGGCGATCTGATGCGACGCCATTTCAAGGCTGAAAATGCCCACCGGCACGCCCTTTTTGGCAGCATGATAGGCCATGTTCAAGGCCAGCGCTGTTTTGCCCACCGAAGGTCGGGCAGCCAGAATGATCAGTTCGGATTTTTGCAATCCGGACAAAATCTTGTCCAACTCGACAAAACCCGTGGTCACGCCGGTGATCCCGTCCACCTTGTCGTGAAACGATTCGATGGTCTCAAAAGTCTGGTGCAGAATCGGGCTGATGTGGGTGAAATCCCTGCGCAACCGTTTTTCCGCCAGGGCAAAGATCTTTTGCTCAGCGGAATCGATCACCGAATAAGCGTCTTCACTGGCGGCGAAGCATTCCTGCTGGATCTCTGAGGAGACCGAGATAAGCCGGCGCAGCAGCGATTTGTTGAGAATAATTCGGCAATAATGTTCAATGTTGGCCGCAGAGGGCGTGCGTTCCACCAACTCGGTTAAATAGTAATGGCCGCCGATCTTTTCCAGATCGCTTGTCCGCGCCAATTCCTCGGAGACGGTCAAAATGTCGATGGGCTCGTTGCGCTCGAACATGCGCCGCGCGGCCAGAAAGATCTTGCGATGCGCCTCTTTATAAAAAGCAGATTCATCAAGCGCTTCGAACACCACGTTGCTCGCATGCGGCTCGATGAGCAGCGCGCCGATGGCCGCCATCTCGGCATCTATGGCTTGCGGAGGCATGGGAAGAATGTTGTCGGTATTTTCCGCCATTAGCTCTTTTCCGTTGAACGGGCGATAGTGTCATCATAGGCACGGCGCAACAGCTGGACGTCCGCCCAGGTTTCACGTTTGAACTGGGGATAGCGCAACAGCGTCGCTGGAGCGTAGGTTACGATCACCTGCGCGTTGCCGTAAGAATGCAGCCGGCCGCGCAGCCGGGACAAGGGTTCTTTGGTTCGCAGTAAAAAGCCGGCGGCCGTACGTCCCATGGCGAGAATAAATTTGGGCCGAATCAGCGCCAGTTGTTTTAACAGATAGGGCAGACAGAGCTCTGCATCCTGCTCTTTCGGTTCCGCATCTCCGGCCGCAGGGCATTTGAGCAGAGCAGCCAGATAGACTTTTTCGCGTTTGAGAGAGATGGCGTTCAAAATGCGATCCAGCAGTTCTCCCGGCTCTCCGCTAAAAAGAGAACCGAGTTTGCCGTCCTGCTGAGAGGGCTGTTCGCCGACCAGAACGATGTCCGCGTGCGGATCACCGGCGCCAAACACCATGGCGGCGCCGTGCCCACCCAGCGAACATTGCCGGCATCCCCGCAGGATTTGGTCCAATTCCTCCAAGGATTGAGCTGGCTCCACCGTTAGCGGCACCGGCGATTCAGGATTCCGGCTGTCCGCGGCTAACGAGCCCGGCGCGGCAAAGGCGGCGGTGGAAATGAGGGCAGACCGGCGTTCTCTGGCCGCAAAAGCCGGTTCATCGCCGTACAGTTCGATCTCCTGTTGAAGAAACAGTCTGACCTGATCGATCCAATCCATGGCCGCGATTGCCTACTGTTTTACGAGTTGTGCTATTCTATCTATGATACGAGCGGCCACCAGCTGCTTGCTCATCAGGGGCCATGACTCCACCTGACCCTGAGCGTCCAACAGGGTGACGATGTTGGTGTCGGTGTCAAATCCAGCGCCCGGTTGCAGAGGATTATTGATCACCACCAGATCGAGCTTTTTAGCCCGCAGTTTTTTCTGCGAGTGTGCGATTTCCTGTTCGGTTTCAAGCGAAAAACCCACATGGATGCGGGAACCTTTGGTCGTTGCGGCAGCGGCGAGGATATCCGGATTGACCGCCAGAGAGAGCGTCAGCGCTTGATCCGCTTTTTTGATTTTCTGCTCTTGAACCTGTTCAGGCCGATAATCGCTGACCGCCGCGGCTGCGATGAGAATGTCGTGTTCCTTGAGCCGGGTTAACGTCGCATCCGCCATCTGTTGCGCCGTGGTGACGGGTATCAGGTTGACAAAGGGAAAGGGTCTGAGCGGGGTTGGACCGGAGACCAAGGTAACTTGGGCGCCCTGCAGCGCAGCCGCTTCCGCCAGGGCGTAGCCCATTTTTCCTGAAGATCGATTGCTCAGGAACCGAACCGGATCCAAGGGTTCACAGGTCGGACCAGCGGTGATCAACACTCTGCGTCCCTGCAGCTTTTGGCCGGCCAACAGAATCATTTTGAGCGCGTCGAGAATATCAGCCTTTTCGGCAAGGCGTCCCCATCCTACCTCGCCGCAGGCCAGCGCCCCTTGTCCGGGGGTGACCAGGCGATACCCTCGGTTTACCAGCTTTTGCTGATTTTCCTGATACGCGGGATGAGCGTACATGTCTTTGTTCATGGCCGGGCAAAAGAGGACCGGCGCCGTGGTTGCCAGCAGGGTGGCGAGCAAGGCATTATCCGCAAGGCCGGAGGCCAATTTAGCGACGGTATTGGCGGACGCGGGGCAAAGGCATATCGCCTGAGGCCAACGCGCCCATTCGATATGGACGGCGGTGCCGCCGGCGGGCGGAAACAAATCCAGCAGAACCGGATGGCCGGTGAGGGTTTCAAACGTCAGCGCGGAGACGAAGCGCGTAGCCGATTCGGTCATCATCACGCGCACCTGCGCCGACCCCTTGACCAGATCGCGCACCAGGTCGCAGGTTTTATACGCAGAGATGCCCCCGGTGACGCCCACCAGTATATTTTTGCCTGAAAACATCAACGCCTCAGCGGGGACTAGGCGATGTATTCGCTGGTCAATTTGGACTGCAAAAATTCCTGCAGAGCGATAGAAGTGGGTTTGGGCAGTTTGAGATATTGATGATCAACCACCTCGTGGTTGACGCCCTCATCGTCAAAAGTCTCCGAGTTGTTCATGGCTTCCGTCGCTTTGTCCATGACCTGTTTCTGCAGTTCGTTAATCTGGCGGGAGCGACGCGAGACCATGATGATCGCTTCATAGACATTGTCGGCGTTTTGCTCGAACGACTCTAAAGGCAACGTTTGAATCATGGTAAACCAACCTCCGTTCATCTTTATTGAGCGTATGTTTTTTTTATCAACCGTGCCACCTCGGCAACGGTCTGCTGCAATTTTTCGTTCATCACACAGTAATCAAAATGCTCCGCTTCAGCCATCTCCTGCGGCAGCCGTTGCAGACGACGTTGGATCTGCTGCGGCGATTCGGTCTTGCGCTGTTGCAGGCGCTTCACCAGGGTATCGAGATCGGGCGGTTTTAAAAAAATGGTCAGGCATTTTTCCGCGAACAGCTTTTTCAGGGCCAGAGCGCCGAACACGTCCAGATCGAGAAGCACCACATAGCCCTCCTGCACCCATTGTTGCAGAAGGCGCTTTGGCGTGCCGTACAGATAACCGTGCACCTGTTCGTATTCGACCAGATCTCCGGCCTCGATTGCCGCTCGAAAGCGTTCCTCGTCGACGAAAAAGTAATCTTCGCCCTCCACATCTCCCCGACGCATGGGACGTGTGGTCATGGAAATCGAATAGCGGTAACGAGGATCTCCTTGTTCAAGCAGGTGCTGAATCACCGTGGTCTTGCCGCCGCCCGAGGGCGCGGACAGGACCACCACCAGCCCAGTCGGTTTCGTATCACTCAATATTCTGAACCTGCTCCCTCAGTTTTTCTATTTCCTCTTTGATCTCCACCACCCGATGAGAGATCTCGGCACTGACCGCTTTACTGCCGATGGTATTGATCTCCCGATGCATCTCCTGAAGCAGGAAATTCAACTTGCGCCCCGGGGCTTCATCGCGCTCCAAAATGGCCAGGAACTCTTTATTGTGGCTGTGAAAGCGTACGCACTCTTCCGTGATATCCAGCCGGTCCGCCAGCAGAGCCAACTCGAGCTCCAGCCGCTGTTCATCCACCCGCTGTTCCTGCACCAGTCCGCCGATGCGGCTGCGCAGTTTCTCCAGTTCCGCACCGGGGCGGGTGGCGGCAATCGTTTCAATCTCCACGAGTCGTCCGTCCAACGTCCGGATGCGATTCTGAAAATCACGCAGCAGATTTTCACCCTCTTTCTGCCGCATGTCCGCCAGTCCGATCAACGCTTCGGTCAATGCTTTTTCGGTGTACTGCCAGGTGCGATCGTCGTTTTTTGCGCCGGCATCCGACAATATCACTTCCGGCAGTGCCATGAGCTGATTGACGTCAACCGGAGTGCGCAGGCGGAACTTTTTATTGATTTCGCGGGCTAAACGGACATAAGTTTCCACCAGCGGCATGTTCAGCGACAGCGTTTCGTACGGATTTTCTCTGCTGGTGATCGTCAGGGTCACGCTGATGCGGCCGCGACTCAAGTGTCGGCCGATCAATTCACGAATTTTTTGATCGTAATCATTCAACACGCGCGGCAGTTTAAGGACGATGTCCAGATAACGGTTGTTGACTGAGCGGATTTCCGCAGAAACTTCAACGCCTTTGCTGCGAAACTGACCGCGCCCATATCCGGTCATACTTGAGACCATAGCGATCCTTGGTTGATGTAAACATAATTAGAAAATTATCATAATTTTAAGCAATTTTTAACACTTAGTCAATTCTTTTTTTTCTCCTTTTTGATCAAATAAGCACTTTTCTTTTTTTCTTGCTTTAAGATATATTATAAATTATATTTAAATCCATTAAAAAAGGCGTGAATGAAAAAGAAATTGCTGCCAAAACCCCGAGATTGGGATCAGGTGATGATGCGCATGGCCCAGGTGATCGCCACCATGAGCAAAGACCCCTCCACCAAGGTCGGCGCTGTGCTGATTTCCCCGGACCGTACGCGCATCTCCGTGGGCTACAACGGCTTTCCCCGGCAGATTCCGGACGTGGAGGCCTGGTGGAACAATCGCGCGGACGATAAAGAGTTCAGCAAATATGAGTTGGTGCGCCACGCCGAGATGAACGCGATCACGCAGGCCAAGACAGACCTCGCCGGCTGGACGCTGTATGTGACTCACCATCCTTGCATGGACTGCGCCAAGCATATCGTCGCCGAAGGCATCACCCGGGTGGTCTACCATTCAAACATCGATCAGCTGCACATGGCCATCAATCATCTCAAAGTGCGCAGAGTGTTTAAAATCGCCGGCATTTCCTTCGAGCAGCTTGTACTCGACGCTTAGCTCGATTAACTAGCGAATCCACAGTCTTTCTCTTGCCCCAAGCGTCGTTCGCACCCGGCCGTCTGCGTCGGCCAGCGAGCGTCCGCTCCACCCCTCTTTGGCGCCCTGCTTACTCACTACCGGTGTCGTAAAAGATAAATCCACAGGCTCATCGTTAAAATTTTGGATAAACCATTGATTTCTCCCCATGCTCTGACAAGTGACCCGTGCAGGCGCTTGCAATTCGACGGCCAGCGGCTGAGCGAAAACGTCGCGAAGGATCTGCACTACCGGCTGCGGCAGGGCGAGCAGGCCGAGGCGGGATGGCGCCAACAGCACTTCGCCCACACGGTCGAAATCCTCCTGAGAGAAGGTATGGGTGTTAAGAACAAACAGCTGACCGCGTTTGAACCGTCGTTCAGTCAGCAGCGGAACAGAGGTCCCGGCGTGGTCGGCCTGCACCAGCGCTTGGCTCTTGGTGCAGGTGAGCAGGCCGGCGAGTATCACCGGCAGGGACAACTCAGCCGACTGACCGGTCCATTGTACACGCTGGCACTCGATGGGCCCCTGCGTTCCCAGCGTCACGCCGGCCAAAGCGGTTAAGGAAGGATTCTTGCATTGGCGCAGAAATCCGGAGGTGACGATGATGCGCCGGTCCTGTTTCAGAGCGGTTTGTATTTTCTGATAAACCGCCGGATCTCCGGCCGCCTGAGTGGGCAGAAAAACCACCGCTTGATGGCCGGGCCATTGCGAGACCGGAGCAAAGGGAACGCCGAGCATTCCGATATAGTCAAAGATATAGAGATCGCTGCCGGCATCATGGTTGGCGGGCTTGTAGCCATACACGGCCATTTCGGAGGAGGCATCAACGGCGGCGGAGAGATCAGCCAGCCGTTCCCAGTCCCGTCGCAGCAAATGGTGGCCGCCGTGCCCTTGCATCAACACACTGTAGCTGAAAACCGTCAGCTCTTTGGCGCCGGCCAGCACGCTCATATACGCCTGGTCGATGAAATCCGTGGCATCACAATCGCCATGGTCGAACCAGGCGCCCTGATTTTTTCCGGATACGCTGTTGATCCAACGATAGTTGACAAAACCTTCGAATGGCTGCACAAAACCGTAGCGCTGGGTGTTGGCGCCACGCGTTTCCGTGCCCACCCAAACGCTGCTGAACAGAGCCGATTTTTTCGGAATGTCATAGCCGAACAGATGAAAACGGTCATACCATTGCGGGTATTTGATGATGATTCTGATATCCGGACGCACCCGGCGCGCCGGCTCCAGCATGACCTTGGTGGCCAGATCGCTGAGCAACTCACGGCGATACTGCGACCAGGAGCGGTCGCCTTTGGCTGCCCGTGACTCGGCGCTGGTGTCGCCGGTGCAGAAAAAGTCATCGATGATGATTTCATCGAAAACCGAAGCGGCCATACGCATCGCGCCCGCGACATCCCTCTGCGTTTTTGGATTCTGCCAATTGAACCACCCCAACTGCGCCTCCTGGTTTACGCCGAAATTCCGGCCGGGAACGGTGGCAATGCCGCCGACGGCGCGAATGCCGTTGTTTTCAAAAAACGTCCGGTTGGTTTTCAGCAAAGAAGCATCCACCACCAGGCCGCCGCGATGGAATTCCAGAAACACCTTGCTCATGCCGTGACAGCGGAGTACGGAAAGCGCCTCCCTCCTGCCCGCTCCGTCGCTGAGATAGTTAACGATGTCATCAGCAGTGACATAGACCGACAGCTGCAAATCACGCTGGCGCGATTGGGACAGGGTGTACAGATCGCTCGCCTGCGCCCACCCCACAGCGGACAGCAACAGAATCCAAAGCAGTCGTTTCATTTTCAGTATTCCCATATAAGGTGAAAGGATTACGCGTAAAAATCCTGAATCGCCTGAAACATGGCCAGGATATTTTCCGCTGGGACATCGGAAAGGATATTGTGAACCGGAGTGAATACAAAACCACCGTTTTTGTGAAAAATCTCCACTCTTTTCCTTACGTGTTCTTTGACTTGGCGGACGCTGCCGCGATTCAACACCGTACGAGTGTCGCAGCCGCCGCCCCAAAAACAGAGGTCATTGCCGAACTGGCTCTTGAGCTGCTCGGGCTCCATGTTGCGGCTCGACGTCTGCACTGGATTGATGATTTCAAAACCGGCTTCGATCAGGTCCGGCAGCAGGGAAAAGATGGATCCGCAGGAATGCAGCAAAGTGTGCATCGTGCTGTTTTTCTTGACGTAATCCGTCAAGATGCGGTGGCGGGGCTTGAAGTAGCGGCGATACAGCTCCGGCGACATCAACGGACCGGTGTCGGAACCCAGGTCATCGCCAAAGCGAATGACGTCCGCCACATCACCGACCGCGGCGCATACCCGCGCAAGCGTCGCCAGATGGATCTCCATCAGTGCGTCCAGAAGCTTTTCCACATGGCCGCTGTCCAACACCAGATCGGCCAAAAAATTGTCGATTCTGCGCAGAAAAGTACCCCACTCGAAAAGATTACAGCCACAGACGATCACCAGCGCGCGATCGGATTGCCGGCGTAAAGCCAGCGCCCTGCTTCGCAGCTGCTGCCAGAAATCCGCCTCTCCGCTGTGGTCCCAGGGGCTGTGGGCCATGGCGGACCAATGCACTTTGGCCATGGCAGCCGGCAGTTTTTTAAAATCAGCAGGATATCCGTTGACATAGGGAAAAAAGGTTTGATCGAAAAAGTTCATACCCGAAGGCATGAGCGCGATGGGCTGTCCAGCTGGATGATGTGCGATCCAACTGCCGTCCGTTTGTTTTACCGGCCGGAACCAAACCGGGTATCGCGCCGCGCTGCCGTCGTTCAGAGTGGTTGCATACCAATCGTGTTCCTGGGTGTTAAACGTCCGGCCGATGTCCAGTGCGTCGATCTGAAAATGATCGAGAAACGCTTCATCGGGCTGCGCCAGCTGCTGCACCACATCATAGATAAACGCGGGGTGATGGACAAAGCCCATGCGCGCCTTGAGCCGGTTGTAGGCCATGGCGGAGATGCCGGAGCTGGGCGTAGCGCCGATATCGATGGGTACGCGATCCGGTTCCTGATGGCCTATGGCGGCCAAAATCCTTTGTCGAGAGTTCATACTGTCTTTCTCTGCGTTGCCCTCTAGAGTGCGCAATCGAGCGGCGCTCCGGGGCTGCGTTTGTCATTGATTTGTGATTTTAAAATCAGTGTATTTCCGGCCTGTCGTAGCGCCCCAATTCAAGCGGATACCGTCCGTGTCGACGGACCAGCTGAAGGACCTGCTCATATCTTTGCGCCGAGATGGTATCCGGCACCGAGTGATCGGATTGGAAAATCAGACCGCCGCCTTTGGCGGCATTCAACTTTGTCAACACCACCTCTTTCAGCCTCTCCTCTGATCCATCGGCCCAGACCCTCACATCCATATTGCCGCAAAACGCCATTCGATGGCCATACCGTCGGCGCAAATCCAGCACATCGAGCTCTGCTTTCTGTTCCAGCGGGTTCATGGCGTCGACCTGAATATCGATGAAATCAGTAAAAATACGGTTAATGTTGCCGCAACCGTGATAGATAACGGGAAGGCCATGCTCCCGGCAGATTTCCACCATGGCCTTGACTACTGGTTTGAAATACTTGCGCCAGTATTCAGGGGAAAAGAACAGATCTTTGCGATAGGCCACATCGCCCCAAATAACCATACCGTCCAGCAGGCCGCCGGCCGCACTGATTTGAGCCTCGGTCATGCCAATACAAAAGGCGCCCAGCCGCTCAACAAATCGGCCCACCTCGTCGGGATACAGTCCGATCCACATTAACACGTTTTCAGAGCCGATAATGCGCCATAGCATCTCATGGGCTTCGCAGACGCTGCCGTAAACCGCGAAATCGGGGTACAGCCGTTTCACCGTATTGATCCAGGGTTCGGAATCACGGAAAAAACCGTCGCCGATGCCGGCCACTTGATTGTCGCCTGCGGAAAAATAGCGACGATCGTCAAAAGGATCCTCGAACTGAAAGGCGGCCATCTTTTCTACGGTGTTGGTATCAAGGGATAAAAAGGCCGGCATGGGATCGTTAAAAATCTTTTTAATAACCGCCTCAAAGCCGGTTTTGACTAGTACATAATCACGCGTTTGTTCAAAAATTTCAAAATTTTTGATGTGCGGATCCATATTGGGGATGGTGACCATCCAGTCCAGGTCGTAGTAGCGGTAGATGTCTGCATCAGCGGGCAGATCCATTTCCCGACGCCAGCGTTCGAGAAACGATCCCCAGAAGAAATCGCTGATCGGCACGCGATCAGGCTCTTGGTGATGCAGCGCTTTATGCATTCGTTCGCACTTGGCCTTACACGAGGGTGTCCGTTCCATGGCAGGCTCCGTTCAGTCGAGATGAAAAAATTCTTCCATATCCGCCCACCACGCCCCTTGCTCCCGGTCCGGCAGAGGAGTCTGCATGGGCATCATCAAGGCCCACTACTCCTGGGTAACGGGATCGGCCGCCATTTTAGCCATATCAGCGGCGAAATCCGTACCCTGATACTCAAAGTAAGCGAACAGCAGACCGTTACGGTGAAAGATGGTATAGTTGGCTATGTGACATTGTTTGATCATGTCCAAAACCTTTGGCCAGACGTCGGCATGGTGGGCTTTGTATTCAGCCAGCCGTTCGGACTTGACGCCGATGATTTGTCCAAAACGTTTCATCAGTCGTTCTCCGTTTTTAGATGCACTGACGGGTCGGAAGATAAGGGTACGCCATGATAAAAATATAGGGATGTAGATACTGTTGGGGAAGGGCGAGGATAAAAAAGCATGCATAAAGCTGTGTTGAAAAAGGTCATTTTCATCGCCCTTTGAGTAAAGGTGAAAATAGTATGAGAAAGAGGAGAATGGCGTGAAGCGAGAAGCGCTCTTGCACGCCCAGTGCGATTCGAACGCACGACCTACGGATTAGAAGTCCGTTGCTCTATCCAGCTGAGCTATGGGCGCGAATGAATATAATGTACGGAAAAGAAGAGATGAATTCAAGATAATTATTGAGTTACACAATTGCTGTTTTTGACCTCCTCCTCACCCTGCTCACCGTCATCCTCCCTTTTTTCCGCATCTGTGACGAATCTGTGACAAATTTTCGCGAGCTCTTCAACGGCCTCAACCATCTCGTCCCACTGGGGGTTGATGTACCGGCTGGTGATCGAGGTACGCTTGTGGCCGAGAATCAGCGCGATCACAGACTCTGTCACTTTTGCACGTGCCAGCTTCGAGGCTACCAGGTGGCGCAGATCGTGAAAGCGGAAGTTCTCTATTCCGGCTTTGCGCACCGCGTTGTTCCACGCCGTTTTGACGTCACCGGTGTTTTTTCCATCACGATTAGAGAACAAATATACGGATTCTTTGGTCATCGAGTCAAGCACATTGTGCAGGAACGAGTTGATTGGGATAGTACGATCTTCGCCCGACTTAGTGTGCTTCACCTCCATCTTGTTCTTTTCCAGGCTCACATTTTCCCATTTCAAACCCAGTATCTCACCCCTTCGCATTCCCGTATTGAGCGCGACCATAACCACCTCGTAGAGCTGTCCAGAACAGACCTGCAGCAGCCTTTGCAGTTCCTGATCCTCCAGAATTCTATCTCTGGATTTCTCCTTATCAAACCGTATGGCTTTGCTGGCGACAGGATTCTTGCTCAGCAACTCCCACTCGATGCCCATGTTAAAGATGTGGCGCAAGCACCCAAGTTCCCGATTACAGGTTGCATAGTTTCTGTCTTCCTCAGCGATCCCCTTCTTTGCATACTTTACATCCAGTTCCCTTTTTCGGCGAATCTGATACTTTTGAATATGTGCAACCTTGATTGCCTCAACCATGTAATCACCCAGTTTTTTGTTATCGATCTCCATATTAAGGATATTTTTTAGAGATACGACATCTCTGTCCCAGGATCGCTTTTTTGTCATAGCGTATTCCAGATAACGATCCGACAGCTCTTTCAGTGTGATTGACTTGCCTTGATTGAGCACTTTGTAGTTTCCAGCTAGAATCTGGAACTCGATATCAGTAGCTAGCTTTTTCGCCTGTTCCACATTACGAGCTTCCAGCTTCACACGATATCGATTACCACGAACTGTAAAGTGCGCATAATAGCTCACTTTCTTTGTGTCTTTACGTTTGTAAATTTTTGCCATACTCTATTTCCTTTATGTTATATTATTACCTTTAAATTCTTATGCCTTAAAATAAAGTGCCCCTAGTGATTACTAGGGGCAATGTAGATTCACCTATATCTAATTAACATTTTTTTCTTTTATAAACCCTCCTCCATTTCCATCTTATGAACCATTTCACTTATTATGATACGATCAGGGTCGTTAATAAGCGTGTCAAAATCATCGTGTTCATAATCATAAGATGCCATTACACTAAGCCTCACTGCCGGATCCTTATGAGTAATGAGAAAAGCCTTAAACTTGCTTTTCATCTCTTCGGATATTTTCAATTCCGGCATATGGGCAGCAAGGCTTGTGAGTATCTGCACGTCGTTTTCGTCCATGATAGTTTGAATGTGGCTATCAGTGTAAAATCTTGCAGCAGAATGGTTTTTTGCAAGTGAAGAGCGGACAATTTGCTGAGGGTCAATGACTAATATATTGAAAATGGATTCTGCAATATACAACTGACGGCTTGCAGCTAACCGAACGGTGTAACACTCAGAATTAGCTAGAATTGTCAGCATTGCCTCCTCTTTTTCCTGACCGACAATCAACAAGTCATCCCAAATTTGCATCAATAACATAAAACTAATTGCAGCTTCGTATTCGC
>DAIQOA010000135.1:0-12348 GCA_036788095.1 bacterium
TAGCTGGCCGGCGGAACCGCCCGCAGATCGATCTGCACGCGATCATTAAAGAGGACACTGCCCTTCGTATCGCCGGCGCCGAGAATGCGCGTGACTCCGGGCATGGACACAAACCGTTGAATGAGCTCCGCGCCGTTTTCTGTTTCCGCCAGCAGATCGATATCATGCACGCTCTCTTTGCCCCGCCGCAACGAACCAGCCGGCAAGAGGCGACCCAGTTGGATTCCGGATGGCTCGCGCAAATAGTCTATAACAATCTGACACAGCGGCGCCGCCACACCGATGGAGACGCGCTCGCCGGCGGTCTGCAGCGTCTGCAGACCCTTGCGAATGTTTTCGACTTTCTTTTCACCCATACCCGGCATTTTGGCCAGACGGCCATCGTCGATTACCTGCTGCAGATCCGCCAAACTCTGCACGCCCAATTCACGGAACGCCATGGCCGCTGTTTTAGGCCCGTAATTTTGCACCGCCAACAGATCGAACAGCTCGCGGGGCGATTGTTCCAGCAGTTCCTGTCGTTGCCGAATGTCCCCGGTCTTGAAAAATTCATCAATATGGGCCTGCAGCCCTTTGCCGACGCCCGGAATCTCAGCCAACCGCCCCTGTTTCCAGACCTGCTCCAGGTCCTCGGTCATCTCAGAGATCACGCGACTGGCCTTGCGATAGGCGTTGATCTTGAAAACAACATGGCCGTGAAACTCGAGCAGATCCGCAATCTGATCGAACATTTCCGCCACTTTTTTATTTTTCATAAGGCTTGTCCTGTTCAAGACAATGGTTCAGACGGCAAGATGGTTGAGGAGAATCTGCAAACCCTCCTGATAACCCTTCACGCCCTTGCCCGACACCTGGGCCAAACACACCTCCTCTATGACGCTGATGCGTCGAAACGGCTCCCGCTGGTGAATGTCGGACAAATGCACCTCCACAGCCGGCAGGTGGACGGCCGCCAGTGCATCCCGCAGGGCATAGCTGTAATGCGTCAGCGCGCCCGGATTGATCACCACTCCGTGCGCCCAATGGCGCTGATCATGGATGAAATCGATCAGCACGCCTTCATGATTGGATTGAAAACAGCGGATCGTCGCCTGCCCTGCGTGCGCCCATTCGGCGATCTGCTGATCGAGTTGAGCGAGGGTCATCCGGCCGTAGACCTCCGGTTCACGTTCGCCCAACAGATTGAGGTTAGGGCCATGAATGACCAGGATATGAAACACGCGGCAATTACTCCCAATTGATTTCAGCGATCCAGCAGCCAGCGCAGGGCGGCCGAGGTTTCTTCCAGGGTCACTTGACGCGTCAAGC
Source organism: bacterium (assembly GCA_036788095.1). Taxonomy (GTDB): domain Bacteria; phylum Zhuqueibacterota; class Zhuqueibacteria; order Residuimicrobiales; family Residuimicrobiaceae; genus Anaerohabitans. Next base: position 1,309 of record DAIQOA010000135.1, read on the forward strand.
AGGCTTGGCCGATGGCGGAGAGCAGAACCCACTGCTGGCCGCTGCGGTTGTGCTTTTTATCATGCAGCATCAAAGAGAGCAGACTCTCCTCGGTCACCGAGTCAGGAATAGACGGCGGCGTGAGACGTTCACAGAGCGAACACACACGCAAAAAATCCTGCTGCGGCAGCAGGCCTTTGTGCACAGAGAGCCGGGCAGCGGCCCGCATGCCATGCGCCACGGCTTCGCCGTGCAAAAAAGTCGAAAAGCCGGTCGCCGCCTCCAGCGCATGGCCGATGGTGTGACCGAAATTGAGGATCGCCCTGATTCCTCTTTCTTTTTCATCGTCGCCGACCACACGGGCTTTGATGGAGCAGCAGGTCGTCAACAGCTGCTGGGTCTGTTGTGGATCCTGCAGGTGCGCGATATCAGACCATCCGTCGCTGAGCCGGTCGAACAGTTCCTGATCCGAGATGCAGCCGTATTTGACCACCTCAGCCAGACCCGCGGCCACCTGCCGTTCGTCCAAAGTGAACAGCAGCAGCGGATCCAATAGCACAAAGAGAGGGTGATGAAATGCGCCGATCAGATTCTTGCCCAGGCGGTGGTTGATGCCCACTTTGCCGCCGACCGAGCTGTCCACCTGAGCCAGAAGAGTGGTGGGGATTTGGATCAGGCGCATGCCGCGCATAAACGTTGCGGCGACAAAACCCGCCAAATCGCCCACCACGCCGCCGCCCAGGGCCAGGATGATGGAACTGCGATCGGCTCGATTCTGGATAAGCCAGGTGTAAATCTCTTCGGCCACCGCGAGGGTTTTCGCGCTCTCGCCCACCGGGGTGTGATAAAAAAACAGCGGCAGGCCTGTGGGCTGCAACACAGCGGCCAGCCGCTGTTCATAAAGGTCCGCAACCCGCCGATCAGCGATGATGTACAACGGCTCGTGCACCTGATGACGATGCAGCAAATCCGGCAATCGCTCCAGCGCAGAAGGGGCGCAATAGATGGGATAAGTCAGATGAGGCAGGGTGACGCGGATCTCTTTCATAACGATGCCGTGATCGCGCGATAGATGGTGTCCGTGAGCGCATACGGGCTCACCTCTTCGCGGCTTTCAAAAAAATAGTCCGCCCTTCGATAATAGGGCAACCGTTCATTGAGCAGAGCCTGGATATTCTTCACCAATTCTTCACGGGTTTGGCCGCGCAACAAAGGACGATTGTCCTTGCGCTGCACGCGTTGGACAATGGTGTCCACACTGGCCGTCAGACAGATGGTGAGGCCGGACTCTTGGATCATCCGCCAGTTCTCCGGCCGCATGATCGCGCCGCCACCCAGCGAGACCACCTGATGGGTTCGGCCGGCCACCTGCCGGATCGTGGCGCTCTCCAACTCACGAAAAGCCGCTTCGCCCTGAAGTCGAAAAATCTCGCTGATGGAATGACCGGCGGACTCTTCGATGCAGTGATCAGTGTCGACGTAGGGCCACCGCAACCGCTGCGCCAGTTCCCGTCCGATCCGGCTTTTGCCCGTGGCCATAAAACCGAGCAGATAGATATTCTTACCAGTCAAGCGGTTCACGGCTAAGTCCGGCGAAATGGCACTGCAGTTCATCCATCGAATCGCCACCCAATTTTTCGTACAAGGCATCGGCCAGCACCAGACAGAGCATCGCTTCGCCCACCACCACAGCGGCGGGAACCGCGCAGACATCGGAGCGCTCGCTGTGCGCCATGCGGGCCTCGTGGGTTTCAACATCGACGGAATGCAGCGGGCTGACCAACGTGGGCAACGGCTTCATGGCGGCGCGCACGATGATGGCCTCGCCGTTGCTCATGCCGCCCTCGATGCCGCCGGCGTTATTGCTGCTGCGATAGTAGCCGGTCTCCGGTTGACGGTAGAGCTGATCATGCACCTCGCTGCCATAGCCGAAGGCATTTTCATATCCAGCGCCGATAGAGACCGCCTTGATGGCATTGACGCTCATCAACGCATGGGCGATAGCGGCATCGAGCTTGCGGTCGTAATGCACGTGGCTGCCCAGGCCCACCGGTACGCCGATCGCCACCAACTCCAACACGCCGCCAAGGGTATCGCCCTTGGCTTTTGCCCGGTCGATCAGCGCCATCATGCCGGCCGCGGCCCCTTCATCCGCACAGGCCACCGGGGATTCCTCCACACGCGCCATGGCGTCGCGCCAGCTCTGCAGAGCAGCTGGATTGTGATAAGACGGACCGCTCAGGCTTGCCAGTCCGCTGTACAGCGAGCGCTCGGCGCCGATCTGCAGCACATGGCCGAACACCTCCACTCCAAAGCCGGCAAGTAATTTTCGCGCGATGGCGCCGACCGCCACGCGCATGGTGGTCTCGCGTGCGGAGGAGCGCTCGAGGATATTACGCAGATCATCCTGGCGGTATTTCACCATGCCGCTAAAATCCGCATGGCCGGGCCGCGGCATGCGCAGTGGGGCCACCGGGTGCTCCGGCATCTCCAAGGCCATCTTGTTCTGCCAATTGGGCCAATCGCGGTTGGTGATCGACAGGCTGATGGGAGAGCCGAGGGTTTTGCCGTAACGAATGCCGGATTTGATGGCCACCTGATCCTTTTCGATCTGCATCCGTTCGCCCCGGCCATACCCCCTTTGCCTGCGCAGCAGATCTCGATTGATGTCCTGTTCACTGAGCGGCAGGCCGGCCGGCATGCCCTCGAGAATAGCGGTCAACGCCTGACCGTGCGATTCTCCGCCGGTCATAAAGCGCAGTCGGTTCATGATTGCAGCTCCGTGCTCAGTTGGATGCGCAGCGCATTCAATTCGTTTCGGGCGATGGTATAGGTTTCATTCATCCATATCTGCAGCGATTCCAGCCCCTGGTAGATGAGCATGTCCAGACCGTTTTGAACTTTGGCCCCTTTCTTTTTGGCCTCGCGCAAAAAGACGGTCCAAACAGGATTGTAGACAAGATCATAGACAAAATGGTTCTGGCTGACGGCGCTGAAATCCTGCAACGGCGTATAATCCACATAAGGCGCCATGCCAATGGAGGTGGCGTTCACCAATGCCCGCGCCTCCAGGATGTGATCATTCAGAGCCGGATCGCGCATGCCGAGGATGGACACTTTGCGAAAGCCAATCTGTTCAGTACAAAAACGGCTCAGCTGCAGAGCGCGATCATAGGTGCGGTTGACGATGGTCAACTCCCGTGTCCCCATTTTCGACAGGGCGTAGGCGACGGAACGTGCTGATCCGCCGGCGCCGAACAGCACCACCCGGCTTTCGCTGAAATGGGTCTGCAGGGGCTGAACCGAGGCCATAAAACCCGCCGGATCGGTGACAAAGGCGGCCACGCCCTCTTCCCGCATCGACAGCGTGTTGGCCACGCCCAATAGGTTGACCTCCGGCGAGCGGAATTTGACCAACTCGACCACTTTTTCCTTGTGAGGAAGCGTCACATTCAGGCCCGCCAAACCCATGGCCCAGGCCCCCTGAACGCAGGCCCCCAGGTTCGCCGGCACAACGCGGAACGCGAAATAAAAGGCGTTCAGCTTGTACTTTTTTAGAAAATAGTTGTGCAGCACCGGCGAGAGGCTGTGGCCGACGGGATCGCCGATCACGCCGAACAGTTTGGTTCTCGCATTAGGCAACGCAGACTTGCTCCAAGGAGTTAAAAAATCCAGGGAAAGAGATCGTTACGCATTCACTGCCTTTGATGACGGTTTCGCCTGCAGCCAGCAATCCGGCGATGGTAAAAGACATGGCGATGCGATGATCGCCAAAACTGTCGATCTCGGCGCCGTGCAAGGGCGTCGGGCCGGTGATAACAAAGCCGTCCCGCGTCTCCTTGATCTGCGCGCCCATCGCCAGCAGATTTTGCGCCACGGCGGCCAGCCGATCGGATTCTTTGACGCGCAATTCACCGGCGTCGCGGATGACCGTATTGCCGTGAGCCTGGGTCGCGGCGATGGCCAAAATGGGTATCTCATCGATGATGGCCGGAATCATAGAGCCGCCGAAACTCGCAGCGGTCAATGGACTGTGCACCGCCGTCAGAGTGCAGCGCGGTTCATTGTTCAGATTCGAAACCTCGGTCCGCTCCACCCGGGCGCCCATGGCGGTAAGCGCGTCCAAAATGCCGATGCGGGATGGATTGATTCCCACGTTTTCGATGGCGATGCTGGATTCGGGCAGCAGGCAGGCGGCCACGAGAAAAAACGCAGCGGCGGATATATCGCCGGGCACATCGATGTCGGTCGGGGTCAATTCCGCCGGCCCCTGCACGCAGACCACATTTTGCGCGCCGCCGATTTTTGCGCCAAACTCCTCGAGCATGCGCTCCGTGTGATCTCGGGTGGGAGCCGGCTCGCTGACCCGTGTGCTGCCCTTGGCGTACAGGCCGGCCAGCAACACACAGGACTTGACCTGAGCGCTGGCGACGGTCGAAGCATAATCGATCGCATGCAGCGGTCCGCCGAAAATCTTTAACGGCGCCTTGTACCCAACGCTTTCGATGTGGCCGCCCATGGATTCCAGCGGTTCGATGATGCGCCGCATAGGCCGATTGCGCAACGACTCATCGCCGTCGATTTCGCAGACAAAGGGTTGCGCGGCCAGAACGCCGCTCAGCAGCCGGATGGTGGTGCCGGAGTTGGCCGCGTTGAGCGCTTTCTTGGGCTTTTTGTAGCCATGCTTGCCCTTACCCTTGACCACCACCGCACCGCTCCGCTTGGTGATAGAGATGCCAAGGCCCTTCAAGCAATCAATCGTGCTGAGCACATCCCCGGCGCCGGAAAGCCCGCGAAGCGTGCACGAACCGTTTGCCAGGCTGGCCAGGATCAGAGCCCGGTGGGAAATGGATTTATCCCCGGGCACCTGCACCGTTCCCTGGATCGATCGAACCGGTGTAATGGATTTCTGTTCCACGCTAATCCCTCTTTCTGCATTCTAAGCCTTTGTCGCGCAACAGGGACAACGAAAGATCGCGTTCGCTCTGCGTGGCAAAGGCAAGCCGCATGGTGCCGCCCTCGTCTTCTCGAATTTTCAGGATTTCAATGTCTTTGATGTTAATATTCTTTTCCAGCAGCGTGTTGGCGATCAACGCCAGCATGCCGGGACGGTCTTCCACCGAAACCGAGATATCGTAATGCGGCCGTAAAAAACCGCGTGTATCCCGTGGAATGGAAAGACGGCTCTCGCTGGCAGCGGAAAAAATTTTTCCCAGCGCTTCGCTGTTCAGATGGTCGCGAAGAGAGCTCAGTTCCTCGATATAGGCATCGATGTATTGCGCGATCATGTCTGCGTTGGTCTGGCGGATATGCTCCCAAATGCCATACGGGCTTGAAGCGATCCGCGTCATATCGCGGAATCCTCCGGCCGCCATCTTGAGAAAATACGGACTTTCGCTTTGCCGCCTGGCCGCCAGAGTCATCATGGCGATCGCCGCCATCTGCGGCAGATGGCTCACGGCCGCGGCGATCTCGTCGTGCAATACCGGCGACAACAGCAGCACCTTGGCGCCGATCAGTTCGATCAACTCACCCAGCGCTTTTCTGGTGCGTTCATGCACCGAACGCACCGGCGTCAACACATAGGTGGTGCTCTCAAATAAAAAAGGATCCGCCCCTTCCACTCCCTTGGCTTCAGAGCCGGCCATGGGATGTCCGCCGATAAAATCGACGCCCACGGGCAGATAGATGCTGGCGGTCTCGACGATGGTGCGTTTGGTGCTGCCGACATCGGTGATCAGGGCGCCGGATTTGACCGCGGGCCCGATCTCGGGGATCAAACGCAGGATGTCCAGAATCGGCGTGCAGAGAAAAACAATGTCCGCATCGGTCACCGCCTCAAGCAAGCGATCGCGCGTATAGGATTCATCGAGCATGCGGCGAGGCTCCGCCAGCGCTAAAACCTCCGCTGAATCGACGCCGCAGATCGTTCCTTTGAATCCCTTTTTCTTCAGAGCCAGCGCCAGTGATCCTCCGATCAATCCCACCCCCACGATCACCACCCGCTTGAACTGCTCGATTTCACCCATATGTTTTTATCGCTTCCCTGATGGTTAACCAGCGGCCTCTCTGTCAATCCACGCCGGATCCAGCAAAAGGTTTGCACACAGAACCGGATTTCTTCCACCTTAAATATGTTTGCCGATCGCCCAGGCGATCATGCGCAGCTCCTCCATCAACCGTTGAAACTGATGGGGAAACAACGACTGCGCGCCATCCGAGAGCGCCCGGTCCGGATCGTGATGCACTTCAATGATAAGACCGTTGGCGCCCGCCGCCACCGCGGCCCGCGCCATGGGCGCCACCTTGGCGCGACGTCCGGTGCCATGGCTGGGATCGGCGATGATCGGCAGATGGCTCAACTTTTGCGTCACCGGGATGGCGGAGATATCCATGGTATTGCGGGTGTAGGTCTCGAACGTCCGAATGCCCCGCTCGCAGAGAATGACCTGATAATTGCCGCCGGACATGATGTACTCGGCGGCCATCAGCAGCTCTTCGATGGTGGCGGCCAGACCGCGTTTGAGCAGAATGGGTTTGCGGACCGTGCCCAGTTCCCGCAAAAGAGAAAAATTCTGCATATTGCGCGCACCGACCTGAAGGATGTCCGCATAGCGAAGCATCATATCCAGCTGACTGATCTCCATGATCTCCGACACCACCGGCATGCCCAACTCCTCGCCGATGGTCTGCATAATTCTGAGCCCCTCTTCCCCCATGCCCTGGAACGCATACGGAGAGGTGCGCGGCTTGAAAGCGCCGCCGCGCAGACCGCGGCCGCCGTTTTTTTTCACCTCACGCGCGATCGTGTACATCTGTTCCTCGCTCTCAACGGAACAGGGACCGGCGATCACGCTGACCTGTTCCCCGCCGAAGGAGGCGCACTTGACTTCGATCACCGTATTATCAGGATGAAAGGTACGGCTGGCGAGTTTATACGGCACGGTGATGCGTATAACCTCATGCACCCCTTCCATGACCTCGAACTCACTGGGCTCTACGGATCGTTTATCGCCAATGGCGCCGAGAATGGTCTGGTTCACACCAACGACCTTGTGAACGACAAATCCGATCGACTCCAGACGGTCAGAAACGTTCTGAATCATGGATTCGGTCGCTGTATCCTTCATTACGATAACCACAAAACAGCCTTTCTCTTAGAACCGGTACCGCCGGGTGACTGGCCACGGAAAAATTAACGCTGAAGGTCCCGACAGCCGGCGATGATGTGTTGAAAAATGTCCGTCACCTGATCCGCTGTCAAGGGACCCTGATTCTGTTCCACGACATGGGCCAAAACGCCGGCCTCCCGGCCTCCATCCTGCACCTCGAGCCGCTCCTGCCTCTTAAGCCGTCCTATCTGCTGTGCGGCGGTTGCACGCTGATTGATCAAGTGCAGGATCAACTCGTCCAATACATCGATCCGGTTGCGCAATTGTAGAATGGTCATCACCCTTCTCTCCCTGGGGAACGGCGCCGGCAGAGCCCGATGTCGTGCCCTGTCACTGCTGCTGATTCCTTTTCGTCCAACCTGAGGACCCTAAAATAAAAAACCCACAAGGTTATTTAAACATTGTGGGCGGGTTGGCAGCTCGGCTCATCGGCTCAGGCGTGCACACACCTCCCACATTTCTTAAAATAGAGATAGGAAAAATTTTCGGGAAAAGCTTTCATAATCCTGTGTAGGTTTCGAACACGCTCATATTCATTTCATCCTAAATTTAATCAAATTCTTACAATAGTCAAGGTTTTTTTTGGGAATTGCCAATAGCCGATGGGGGTAGTTGAAGCACAGATGGGGCTAAAAGTTGCCCGCGAAAAAGAGCCGGCAAGGCACAGGGCGCAAAGGCAGCTGGGCGCCCTCGCCGGTCAGCCGGCTATCTGTTTTTTTAAGCCCCGGCTGCGATATTCCGCGGTGACCACCGTGTGCACATTGCCGCGCGGATTGAAATCCCCGCGGATGTGCAGATAGCGGGGCTTGAGCGCCTGCACCAGGGCTTCGAGAAGCTCATTGGTCACCTCCTCATGAAAAATGCCGCGATCGCGATATTTGTTGATGAACAGCTTCCAGGATTTCAGTTCCAGGCAGTATCGATTGGGGATGTATTTGATCTCGATGACGGCAAAATCCGGATAGCCGGTGCGCGGACACAGGCAGGTGAATTCCGGATTGACGATGGTGATGACATAGTCCCGGTGCGGATAAAGATTGTCGAACACCTCCAGCCGGGATTGCATGATTTCGCGTTGTCCGCGTTTGAGTTCGTGCATAGTCTCACTTTCCATGTGATTGATAAGGGACCGGATCATCGAGGCCGGCCTGCTTGAATCCGTTCAAGCGGATCCGGCAGCTCTCGCATAGACCGCAGGCCAGCCCCGTGGGCGATGGATCATAGCAGCTGAATGTCAGCCTGTAATCCACGCCCAGCTGCACGCCGCGGCGGATGATATCCGCTTTGCTCAAGGAGAGCAGCGGCGCATGAATGCGGATTTGAACGCCTTCGCTTCCCATGCGGGTGGCCAGGCCCGCCAGCTGTTCAAAGGCCGCGATGAATTCAGGACGGCAATCCGGATATCCGCTATAGTCCAGGCTGTTGACGCCGATAAAGATGGCCGTGGCGCCTTGGACCTCGGCATATCCCAGAGCGCAGGAGAGCAGGATGGTATTGCGCGCCGGCACATAGGTGCAAGGGATCGTACCCGGGACCGGCTCCCGCTTCGGCACCTCCCACTCCTCCGTGAGCGCAGAGCCGCCGATCTGACGCAGATCGATGTAAAAAATTTTGTGGCTCTCCACGCCTATATGAGCGGCCACCTTCAAAGCGGCCGCTATCTCCGCCGTTGCCCGCTGCCCATAGTTAAAAGTCAGAGCGGTCACCGCCCACCCCTCTGACTTGGCGATTGCCAGCGCGGTCGCTGAGTCCAGCCCACCGCTCAACAAACAGATCGCACGGTTCATCAACAACCTGAGAAAATAGGAACAGTAACCGCCTGGTTCAGAATTCGCAGCAACCATCCGTGTTCGCGGCACCCGTCGGCCGCGGCCTTACAGCGGAGCAGCGCGTCACTCCTCCGTATACGCTACGGAGAATTTATCCGACTCGAACACCTCCGCCTGAATCATGCGCACATGCGCCGGCAGCTCTTTTTTGATCCACTCATAGATGTAACGCGCCATGTTCTCGGAAGTGGGCGTCATCTGATCAAACGGCGCCACCTCATTGAGAATCTGATGATCCAGCGGTTCGAGGCAGGTGTCCAGCAGTTCCCGCACGTCGGCCAAATCCATGGCCATGCCGCTCTCATCCACTTTTTTAGCGCCCACCGTCAAACGGATTTTCCAATTGTGACCGTGAACGCGTTTGCACGCACCGGAATAATCCGGCAGAAAATGGGCCGCGGAAAATTCCGACTCGACATTCAACTTGTACATGGACGCCTCTCTGCGATGGGATCCTTTGAAATAGAAAGGGCGAGCCATTCTTCGGCTCGAATGGTCCGCCCATGCCTACGAATTTTGCAGATCGTCTACAGCTGATCCACATGCTCTTTAATTTTGGCGATGGCCTCGGCGATATCGTTCATGTCCTCTTCCGTCGCCAGCAGCATGTTTTGGGTAAACCAGATCGCCTCTTCATAGCAAGCTTTCTCGGTCTCCGGGCACTGAAAGGTCTGGTAATTCACCGGCAGGGCCACGGATTTGCCCCTGGGGCCAAAGGCGCGGTTCAAAAACACCGGCTGCCGGTACAAGGGAATGGAATAGCCGGCGCTGCAGGGGATTCCCTCCTTGCGCAGGGCTTCGATAAAGACTTCCTTGGGTTTGCCGGCAAAATGGTCCTTCTGGTAGCGAAAAATGTAGAGATGACAGGCGTGCGAGGTGATGCGCTCATCCTGCGCTAACACCTGAATGCCCTCTATCGGCCGCAGCAGTTCGTCGAGCTTGTTCAGATTTTGCTGGCGGATCTTCAACAGCTCATCGTAGCGCTCCAGTTGCGCCAGCAGCACGGCGGATTGGAATTCCGTGATGCGATAGTTGCCGCCGAAATAGAAATGCTCGTACCACAGGCCGTCTTCGCTGCGTCCACAGTTGTGATGGGAACGGGCAAATTTGGCGATCAGGTCATCGTTGGTGAGGATGATGCCGCCTTCGCCGGCGTTGATATTTTTCGAAGATTGGAAAGAAAAACAACCGGCATCGGCCAAAGCGCCGACCCGTTTGCCGTTCCATTCAGCGCCCCATGCCTGCGCCGCGTCTTCAATCACTTTCAGATGGTGCTTTTGCGCCACGGCCATGATCGCATCCATATCCGCCGGCCGCCCGGCGAAATGGACCGGCATGATGGCTTCGGTGCGTGGACTGATGGCCTGTTCGATGGCATTGGCATCCATATTGTAGGTTTGTGGATCGATGTCGATGAAAACCGGCACGCAGCCCGCTTCTACGGCCGCGGAGGCGGTGGCGATAAAAGTATAGGCCGGACAGATCACCTCAGAGCCGGGGTTGACGTCGGCCGCAGTAAGCGCCAGCCGCAATGCGGTGGTGCCGCTGTTGACCGCGATGCCGTGCTTGGCCTGCTGATAGGCTGCATATTTTTGCTCAAACTGTTCGGTTACCTTGCCGTTGATGCGGCCCCACTTGCCGCTCTTGATCACTTGTGTCAGATTTGCGATCTCTTCATCGCCCCATACCGGCCAAACCGGGAACGGTGCTTTGCGGACTGGCGCGCCGCCTTTAATCGCCAAAGACGCCATGGTATCCTCCAAACATCTGAATTGATTCAGGGGGTGTCGCTATTTTTTTCCGTTCGCCTCATTGCCCGTGTCCTTGAAAATCGTCAACGGGTAGGGCTCCAGTTCCATTTCGTGCAGTTTTTGCAGCAAAGCGGCCTGCGCCTTCTGGTCGCGGGCGACGAACTGCACACAGCCGTCGCCCTGTGAACCTACGCCCTTGCCGCCATAAACGAATTCGCTGATCTCTGGGCTGGACAGCACAAAATGCAGCTTCGGAGAGAGAAATTCCTGTGGGCAGGCGGGCGCCAGAAACAGATCGAAAAAGCGCTG
>DAIQOA010000136.1:0-12327 GCA_036788095.1 bacterium
CAACAGGCGAAAACGGTTTGAGGCTGCGGTCATAGAGCTCATTTTCCCAGTACGGATAAAAGGAGGCCCTGGCGAAAACCAGAGCGGTCACCTGATCGATCCTTGCCCCTGAGGGCGGCCGGCTGAAAGCGCCCCGGCGTCTTATTCAGCCCCATAACCGATCAAAACGACAAAGATGGTTCTGATTAAAATTTTTGCGTCCAGCAGCAAAGACCAGTGATCGATATAGTCGAGATCCATCTTCATCCACTGATCGAAACCGATCTTGTTCCGGCCGCTCACCTGCCAGATGCAGGTGATGCCGGGCTTGAGACTCAGGCGGCGGCGTTGCCAGATCTGATAGTTCTCCACCTCATTGACCAGCGGCGGCCGCGGGCCCACGATGCTCATGTCACCTTTGAGTACATTGAACAGCTGCGGCAGTTCGTCGATGCTGGTCCGGCGGAGAAAATGGCCGAACGGAGTGATGCGCGGATCGCGCTTCATCTTGAACACCGGCCCGTCCATCTCGTTATGCTGCATCAGGTCGTTCTTCAACTCATCGGCGTTGGCCACCATGGAGCGGAATTTGAAGAAAATAAATTTACGTCCGTTCAGGCCGCAGCGGATCTGCTTGAAGAAAACCGGACCGCGCGAGGTGATCTTGATCAGAATGGCCACCAGCACCATCAGCGGCGAAAACAGGAACAGCATGACGGCGGAGATCGCGATATCGATCAGCCGCTTGATGAACAACTGCCACTCCTGGGCATGAAAGGTTTCAAACTCCAGCAGCGGGTAACCGTTGAAATCGGTCTGCCGTGTCTGCGCGATGTGCAGATTGTACAGGTCCAGGGAGATGGAACTGGACACGCCCACCTCTTCACAGGCCTGCAGGGCGTCCTCGATGCGGTGCAGCCACAAGCGCGGAACCACAAAGATGACCCGGTCGATCACCAGCCGGTTGACCAGAAACGGGATGTCCTGCAGCCGGCCGATCACACGATAGCCCTCCACCTCCTTGCCGTACAGCCCATGCTCGTCATCGATGAGACCGACGATGCGCAGCCCCCACGTTCGATGCATGTGCACGGCGCGGATAAAGTCGCGCGCTCGTTTGCCGGTGCCGACGATCAGCAGGTTCTCCTGATTATACCCTTTGGAATGGATGATGTCGAGGACGTATAGGAACAGGCGCTTCTCCGCCAGAATGAGCAAAAAGGCCGTGAGGATGAAAATCGAAAAATAGAGACGGCTGTAGAGTTCGAGCTTGAGCAAAAAGATCAAACTGCCGGAGGCCAGGGTGGCCCAGACGCTGGAGACAAAGAGATTCCAAGTCATCTTGCGGTTGGTCTGCAGGCGAAAACCGCGATAAACGCCGTTCAGGGCGTAGATGCTGACCCAGATCAGCGGAAAGCCCAGCAGGATCTGCCAATAGTTCGAGACAAAGTAGAAAAAGCCCGCCAAGGTGGGTACATCCCCATAGGCTTTGATGTTCAACTGCGCCAGCGTACGGATGCGCACATCGACGAAATAGGCGACGAGGAACGCCAAAGCGATGACGATGATATCGACGAGCTTCATGATGCCGCCGATAAATTTTTCCTTCTCTGAAACCATGATCCCTTTGCGCGATGATAAGTGACGGTTGTGATGACCGGTGCGGAGTGGCGCCGGCTTTTCCGCCTGACGGCGCGGCCGGCCCGCCCTCCATTATACCAGATACTTTTGTTTTTCTTTGAACCAGGCCGCAAAACGGGGGATCCCTTGTTCGATCTTCGTCTGCGGGTGATAGTTGAGCTCCGTCTGCGCCCGGGAGATGTCCGCGCAGGTGAGCACGACGTCGCCGGGTTGATCGGGGAAAAACTCCAACCTGGCCTTTTTTTCCAGCGCCTCTTCGAGCAGATGGATGAGGTGGCGCAAGGCCACGGTCTGCGATTCTCCGAGGTTATAGATGTGATAGCCGCTGCAATGCGTCCAGGCCGCTTCGATGCCGAGCAGGATATCGTCGATATAGGTATAGTCGCGCCGGGAATCGCCGTCGCCGAACACCGGCACCGGTTGACCGCCGGCGATAAGCCGGGCGAATTTGTGGATCGCCATGTCCGGACGCTGCCGCGGACCATAGACGGTGAAAAAACGCAGGCAGGTCGTGGCCAGGCCGTACAGATGATGATAGGTGTAGCAGATCAATTCCCCGGCCCGTTTAGTGGCGGCATAGGGTGAAATGGGCTGGTCCACCGCATCGGCCTCGCTGAACGGCGCCTTGCGGTTGTTGCCGTATACCGATGATGAAGAGGCGAAGATAAATTTTTTAATCCGATGCGTTCGCGCAAGCTCCAGCAGGTTGATTGTGCCGGTGATGTTGACCTGGTCGTAAAGCTGCGGCTCCTGAATCGAGGGCCGGACGCCCGCGCGCGCGGCGAGATGCACCACATCCGCAAATCCGTTCTCCTGGAACAGCTGCTGCAGCAGCGGCTGATCCAGGATGTCCCCCTGCACCAGTTGAAAGCGGGGGTGCGCCAGCAGCCCGGACACATTGTCTCGTTTGACCGCTGGATTATAATAGGTGTTGAAATTGTCCAACGCGGTCACCGAGTGACCCAAATCCAGCAGTCGGGCGCACAGATGCGACCCGATAAAACCGGCGCCGCCCGTCACCAGAATCTTCATGCCCACTGTTCCGATCGAGATTAGTAGTGATAGTAACTGTAATTCTGCGCCAGAACGGAGTCGCCGCCGTTCAAAATCACGCCGATGAGATTGGCCGGAACGGTAGAAAAAATTTCCAGCTTTTCTTTTGCCAGGTTCCGGTGCGTCCGGCCCGACCGCACCACCAACGCCACGCCATCCACTTGGGTGCCGATGACGACCGCATCCGTTGCAGCTTCCAGGGGAGGAGAATCAAAGAGGATGAGATCGAATTTACGCTTGACTTCATTCAAGAATCGCTGCATCTGCAGCGAGCCCAACAGCTCGGAGGGGTTGGGCATTAAAGTGCCGTAACTGATGAAAGACAGATTGGGAATATGGGTCTGCTGCACCGCTTCGGTCAGAGTGATGCTGCCGTTCAAATAGTTCGCCAGACCCGGCTCTTTTTTCATGCGAAAGGTGTTGTGCAGAACGCCGCGGCGCAGGTCGGCATCCACCAGCAGCGTGTTGGTGCGCTGCTGGGCAAAGATGATGGCCAGATTGCTGGAGGTGAAGGACTTGCCGTCCTCCGGGCCGACGCTGGTGATCACCAGAGTGTGAATGCGCTCTCGCTTTTTGGAAAAAAGGATCTGCGTGCGCAGGGCGCGATACGCTTCACCGATCGGCGTCGGTGAATAATCATGCGTCACCAGCTGCCGGTCGATGTGTTTGGCTTTTTCAAAATCATGATACTCGGGGATATCCTTGAAATCCACCACCGGAATCACGCCGAGCACCGGCAGGTTCAGCGCCTGTTGAATTTCCTCCACCGAACGGATGGTTTTGTCCGCCCAATCGATGCCGGCGGAAAGCATCAAACCCAGCATCAGGCCCAGACCGGCGCCCAGCGCGATCTTTTTAGTCTTGCTGGCGCCCGCCGAGGTCGGCCGGCTCGCCGGGTCGAGAATCGTCACATCCTCGCCGTCGACATGGCCCGCCAGATCGATTCGGCCCAACTCCTTGAGCAAGTTGTCATAGTTCTCTTCGCAGATCTTTTTCCGCCGCTGCAGTTCCGCCAGAGTGTTTTCATCCGCCGGCAGCTGCCGCTGCTGCGACATGACCAGCGACAGTCTCTCGCGCGCCGCTTTCTCGCGCTCCGCCAGCGTGGAGCGGAACTTGGAGGAAAAGGCGATGATGTCCTCCTGCGTTTGGCTGATCTTGGCCTGCTGGTCTTTCAACACCTGGCTGTCGGCCGCATACTGCCCGGCCAGCGTTCTCATATCCTGCAGCTGTTGCGTCAGCTGCGCATGCAGCACCCGCAGGTAGGGCTCCTGACTCATGGGTTCACAATTGCGCAGCTCGGTGACGATGAACTGGCGGAATTGATTGGGATCGATGCCCGGTCCGGGCGAGGAAAGACGCTCGAGGAGCTGAGAGATCTTTTCGCGCTGGGTCGGCAGCTCCTTCAACTCCAGGTTGATGCCGTCGAGCTGGTTGCCGATGTTCATCCGTTCCCGCTCCAACGACAGCGGATACCGTTCCTGGAACGCGCGCAACGCCGCCTCGGCCTCCTTGAGGGATCGCTCCGCCGCGTCTTTTTTTGCCTCGAGGTTTTTACGTCCGCGGTCCATATCCCGGTCTTTCAGGCCCAGGGATTCTTGGCGGTAGATCTCGGCGATGCGGTTCAGGCGCAGCGGCAGCGTTTCATAATCCGTGCCGGTCATGGTTAAAATCATCAAACCGCTTTTACTGTTGAACTCTACCTTGACGCTGTTGACGAGTTCGCTGATGGCGCGGTTGAACTCTTTGATCTTGAACGTCTTTTCTTTATTGGTCGCCACGAAATCCGGCCGCAGGCTGAAGGTAAAGCCGTTAACGCTCCGGCTTTTATCCACCACATCCCAGACACTGCAGCTGTCGATGGCGGTTTCACTGTTGCTCGCGGAGATGAAATAGAGAAAAAAACGACCGCCGTCGTCGATGCGCAGGCGATATTTGCCCGGCGTCGGCGTGGTGGTGGTCCAGAATTCGGAAAAAATGGCATTATCCCAAACGCTGCCCTCAGACAGCGAAAGCGCCAGACCGAGCTTGGCGGTCAATTGTTCATAAAACGTGCGCGACTTCATGGCGATCACCCGGTCGCGCTCCATCAGCCTTTCCGCATCCGGGTCAAACGCCCGTGCCTGAATGGTCAGATTGGTACTGTAGATCGGCACATCGTTCCTTGCCGAGCTGTAAAAGACGCCGGCGCCGATCGCTGTAAAGGCCAGGAGGATCCACTTGCGCCGCCAAAAGCCGCGCAGAAATTTTCCGAAATCGATGCCGCCTCCGGACTCTGCCGGAGCGGCCCCTAACCCATCCAATTCTTCCAGATATTGATTCATCAAGGATTACTTGCGATAGTTCAACAGCGTGACGTAAAAGGTTACCATGGAAATACCGAAGGAAAAGTAGCGCATCACCGTCTGCATCGTCAACCGGTTGATGCGCGGCGCAACCACTGTATCGCCGGATTCGATGCCGAGTTCATACAGCGAGGTGCCCTCATAATAGGCGGTTTCAAAATCCACATACATCGACTCGCCCCGGCGCTGCAGATACAGGCTGGAAAGATCAAAACTCTGCAATCCGCCGCACTGCTTGATCAACTCCCAGAACGAAGAGTTCAAATCCACCCGGTACAGCCCGGGACGAACGAAAATGCCGCGCAGGGTCAATCGCGCCAGCGGCGTGACCGAGACCTTTGGGCTTTCGATAAACGGCTTGAACTTGGATTCCAACACCTCGGAGATTTCACGGCCGTTCAACTCGGCGACATGCACCTTGCCCAGGGACGCCAGTTCGATGTTGCCGTCGCCGTCGATGATCTTGGTCGAATCCTGAAACAGGGCGATGAATTTGTGGTCGCTGGGAATGTAGCCGCTGTAAATGCGCAGCTGCAGCGCATCACCGGGCCTGACCCGGACCTCTCGCTTCAGCGTGGGCAACGTCTGGGCAAATAGAACAGAAACCCCGACGAAGAGCAGAAACAACAGGACAAAGGTGAAAAATCGACGGTCCACAGTGCAAAACATGAGGTTCTCCTACTCAAAAAAGACCCGGCAAGATCCAGAAGCATGTACCAACGGCAGCTGCCATCGAGAACATCTGTTTCGCTAACGGGATCGATAAAAGCGATAGCGTTTGGCTTTGGTGTCGAGGCCGATCCGCTTCATCAGGGAGCACAACTTGAAATAGCCCACCCGGGTGTAGCCGAAACGGGGCGAATACAGCTGTTTGCGAATAGCCCAGGGCCCCATCAGCGGATTCTCCGTGACCAGCTTTTTTACCTTCTCCGTCAGCGGCAGCTCCAGCTCTCCGGGCTGTCGCCGGTTGGCGCCGGACGCCGGGCGAAAGCCGGGCCGGGCCTCCTGCCCGCCGGCGGCGGGCAATGCGGTCCACTCGTCCGCCTTGGTATCCTGCGCCCAATTCTCCCGGTTCTTGAACGCATCCATTTTGATGGTGACCATGGAGCGCAAATCCAAACCGCGGCTTATCTCATAATCGTCGATAGCCTCTTCCAGAGAATCATAGCACTGCAGGATCCGGTTGAATTCGAGCATCTCGAACACTTCGAAAACATCTGGCGTCATCTGTATGATTTTGAGATCACCACCTTTTTCGCGCAATCCGCGAATTTCTCCGACAAAAACACCCCACCCGGCGCTGCTGACATAGTTGACGAATCCCAAATCAACAATAAACTGACAAACCCCATCCTCCATCGTCCGCAACAGCAACCGTTGCAACTCCGGCGACGTTGTTGTGTCCACATATCCCCGGACTCGAAAAAGGGCAATATCCTGAAATACGCCGATTCGATCAACTGCTATTTCAATACCATCCATGAATCGCCTGTCTGGAAAAAACGCACGCAACCACAAAAAACAGCCGGCACCAGGCCGAACTATCCTGTCTTTAAATCCGGATTATCGCAAACAGCATGCCAAGCAACCAGCTGTGAACCGTTCGAAGCAGATCAGACGATGAAAAAAGACGGGGTTCGCTGCGGAGTTCGGTAAGATAATTGAATAGTAATTAGCTAGTAAGATTCCCCGGACTTGCCCGCAAAACCGCCCCTCCCCTCCTTGACCGGCACAATCCATCGAAGCTTATTCTTTTCCTCGGACTGTGTGTTATCAGAAAACACTTTGTTTCATTTTGATACAACACGATAAGAACGACAAAAAAATACCCCTGGTCGCCAGGGGTTAACAAAAAGCTATTTCTTCTTCTTCGGATTATCCAATCGCTGCAACAGCTTGATATATTTCTCGGCTGTGTTTTTCCAGCAGAAATCGAATTTCATCGCTTTCTTGATCAGCTTGAGCCAGTTCTTCTCATCCTCAACGCAATGCAAAGCGTTCTTCACCGCCTCGAGCAGCGCTTTTTTCTCACATCCCTCGAATGAAAAGCCTTTGCATTTTCCTTCGCCGGATTCGCCCAGAGATTCCAGAACACAGCCGATCTTGTTCACCACAGGGATGGCGCCATAGTGCAGATGGATCATCTGCTGGGCCATCTGCTGCTCTGAGCAATCGCCGGCGATGGTCAGATCGCAGGCCGCAATCAGCCGATGGGTCATGGCGGCGTCCGGCGCCACCACCACGGCCATCTTGTTGGCATGGCTCTTGCGCAACTTGTCGACGCCGCGGCGTTTTATCGTGTCATTGGCAAACACCAGAACCAGATTAAGGTTCAGGCTCAGCACCCGGTCCAGTGCGTTCAGCATCGCTTCGCCGCCTTTGGCCTCGCTGCCGTCAAAAAAAATACCGACCAGTGGGCCATTCTCCGCGCCGAGCTCCAGCTGCTCCAGCATCGTCTGTTTGTTGGCCGCCTTACCCTTTAATTGAGATCCGCTGTAGGTCTCGACCAGATGGGCATCGGTCTCCGGGTTCCAAACGCTGTAATCAATGCCGTCCATCACCTCGGTGACATGCTCTTTGCGACGTTTGAGTACGTCGTACAGGCCATAAGCCAGATCCGGATTTTTCCACAGCTGGGCAAGATAGGTTCCACCGCTGGCACTGATCAGATGCGCGTTCAGGATCCCGGCTTTGAGCAGATTGGCGCGGCCGTTGTGCACCAGTTCGCCATACGCCGGATCGCTTTTTTGCAGCCCCGCCAGTTTTAGCACCGCTTCGGGAAAAACTCCCTGGCGCTTGAAATCATGGATCGACAACAAGGTGGCGCATTTGGCAAAAAAGGGATCCTCGCGGTACTCGTTTTTCACCAGCCAGGGGATCAGCGCCGTTGGCCAATCGTTGCAAAAGATCAGCTGCGGCTCCCAATGCAACAGCTTGCTGGTCTCCATGAC
Source organism: bacterium (assembly GCA_036788095.1). GTDB lineage: Bacteria > Zhuqueibacterota > Zhuqueibacteria > Residuimicrobiales > Residuimicrobiaceae > Anaerohabitans. The sequence goes on from DAIQOA010000136.1 coordinate 7,967, forward strand.
CGCCCGGCTGAACAGAATGTAGCGCATGGCGTTTTCGCTGGTCTCTTGACCGGTTTTGGGATCAGCCGTGGAATCCAGTTTGTCGAAATAAGGTTTATAGTCCAAAAAATAGACTTGAACCTTGGTCTCCGGCAAAAAAGCGGATTTTGCATTCACCACGCACTGAATATCGCCCGTTTGAATGGGGATCTCTTTCAGGCGAATCACTTCGCGCAATGTGTATTTGCGCTCACTGATGGTGCCGTATTTAGGCATCATGACGCGGATATCATGGCCCATTTCAAAAAGCGCCTTGGGCAACGCGCTGGCTATCTCGGCAATGCGGCCATTTTTGACAAAGGGTGCAACTTCAGAGGCGAGATATAAAATTCGCAACCGGGTTTTCATGCTGAACAGCCCCGTTTTAGTAACCTGTTAGAATTTCAAGGGGGTAAACCGTCGATCAATTAGACTCTATAAGATATTAAATTTTATTGACAAAATCAATAAAAAATCGCCTCAGCCAGACTCACTGAGGCGATCTAAATGGTTGGAATCCAACGCCAGCCTACAATCGGGCGAGGTACTCCTTGGCCCGCTGCTGGTATTCGCTGTCCGGATAATTGACGATCAGCTTTTCCAACTCGTCCTTGGCTTTCTCCACATTGCCGATGCGAAGATAGCACAAACCCAGTTTGAGTTGGCTGTCGTCGTATTTGTCCGAATCGCTGTAGGTGAAAACTTTTTCAAACTCGACGATGGCCTGGCTGTATTGGTTATTGCCGTAATAACACTCGCCGATCCAATACTGGCAGTTGTCCAGCAGAGACTTGTCGCCGCCCGACTGAATCAGGCTTTCAAACAGGGGGATCGCCTGCTGATACTTTCTGGATTCATAGAGTTCGCGCGCCGCATCATACCGGTCCTTAAAGCTCCCGCTTGCATACGACACCCTGGCCGGCTGCGGTTCGTTCTTGCTCAATTGCTCCTGCAGTCTGGCGATCTGCCGGTCCCGCTCCGATACTTCGGCTCGCAACGCAGCCAACTCGGCGTCCTTATCCTTCAGCGCCACGTCCAGCTGTTGCTCCTCTGCGGTCTTGGTGGCTACGGCAGCCGCGGGCGCCGGCTCCTCTTTGCTTTTGTTGATCCCCAAGAGCCGCAACACATCGTCCTCATCCGAACTTTTTGTGGGTATTTCAGGCGCCGGATTTGCCGCCGTGGTCTCTGTATACGAACCCGGTTGCGTAGCGGCGGCATCCGAACTCTTGGAGCCAGCGCATCCCCATCCAGCCACCACTCCCATCGCCAGAGCGATCAGAAGCCCCTGCAACATCTTGCACCGTTTCATGGTGTTCTCCCACTGATGACCGACTGACAAATTATTTTTCCTCCCAAGGCGAAAAGCCCTCACACCTGAACAGCAAGCCATTGACGCCAAAACCGGGAACAGACTTTTACCCAACATTTTAACTTATTATATTTCCCATATTTAAAATATCTAACACCAACCTAAAAGTCAAGAGTTTTTTTATTTACTCTCCCCGGCCCGGCCACTGAACGCCTAAGCCGCCTTTGTGCCGGAGGGCTTGCGATGATTCCACAGGATCAAGCCGATGCCCAGGAGGATGAAGACCAGACTGATGCCCTGATTCAACGAAATCCCTTTGCCGGCGATGACGCCGATGATCATCGAATCTTCATAATAGCGAAAAAAATCGATGGTGAAGCGGCCGATGCCGTAAAGGATGAAAAACAGGTGCAATTGAAAACCCGTATAGCGAAACTTTTTTTCCGCCAGCAGCATGATGCCGAACATGAGCAATCCGTAAAACGACTGATACAACTGAGTGGGATACAGCGCCACATCGCCATACATCGCCCCAGCCGGGCTGTCCGGAGGAAAGGCGACGCAAAAGCCGCCGTGTTCACAGGGCAGACCGAAGCAGCATCCGTTCAGATAACAGCCCAGCCGGGTGATCGCTTCGCCGAGAGCGAACAGAGGCAGAATGATGTCGGCAAAAACCAGAAAGGGCAGTTTTTTCACTCTCAGGTAGATAAGGACGGTGATGAAGGAAAGGATCACGCCGCCCAGCATGGTCAGCCCGGCGATGCCGATCTGTCCGTTGCTCTGCAGCGGATTGATCGTATCCAGCCAGTGGCCGCGAAACTCTTCCAGATGAAAGAGAACATACAACAGCCGGGACCCGACGATGGCGCTGATGATGATGAGCACCGAAACATCCATGATCTGATTGGGATCGACGTTTTTCTTTTTCGCCCGCTGGACCGACAGCCAGATTCCCAGCAGAAAGGCGATCGCCAGCATAAAGCCATAGGCGCGGATTTCCAGCGGGCCCAGCTTGAAAAGAACAGGATGCATAGATTTCTCCGTTTTAAGTAGAACCGTTTGAGCGCGTCCGGCGGTGCGGGCGCAGAGGGCGCCGGCCGTCAGCCGCCGCGCTTATTGATTGGCAACATTGCAGATCATGCCGGCGACCACCATATTGGTCAACATGGCCGATCCGCCGTAACTGATATAGGGCAAGGGAACGCCGGCGACCGGCGCCACGCCCATAGTCATGCCGATGTTGACGATGATCTGAAAGGCGAGCATGCTCATCAAGCCGATACAGAGCAGGCTGGCGAAACGGTGGTTGGCGGACGAGGCGATTTTAATCGTCCGCTGCAGGAAAATGAAAAAGACCAGCAGCACCGCCAGAGAGCCCAACAGCCCCCACTCCTCGGCCAACACGGAAAAAATAAAATCTGTATGCTGGGCAGGGAGAAATCGCAATTGGGTCTGTGTGCCATGCAGCACTCCCTTGCCGAGCAGTCCGCCGGATCCAATCGCCACTTTGGACTGAATGATCTGATAGCCCGTGCCCTGGGGATCAGACACCAGCCCTAGAAAAGTCAGCACCCGCTGCTGCTGATAAGCGTGCAGCCGGTTCCACATCACCGGGGACAACAGCCCCACGGCAATGTTGACGAGAAACACGCCGATAAACACCGACTTGCGCCGGTGCGATAAATACAACACCGCGGTGATCAGCAGGATGACGATAAAAAAAGAGATCAGATTGAACGAGGCGAAAAAAGTGACCACCGGCGCCACCAATACAAAGATGATGAACGGATCGATGCCGCGCCAGTACAGCATGGGAATCAACACCGCCAGATACACCAGCGAGGTGCCCAGATCCGGCTGCTGAATGACCAGTGCGAACGGGACCAACGCCAGGCCGAACACCATCAGCAGGTAGCGCAAGCGGTTGGGTGAATGGGTTTCCACCGACAGAAAGTGCGCCAGGGTCATCACCAGAACCGGCTTCATGAACTCGGACGGCTGGATTTTGACTCCGGCGATTTCAAACCACCGTCTGCTGCCGCCGGCGATAATGCCAAAGGCATCCATGATCAGCAGCATGAACACCAACAGGGCATAAAGGCCATAGCAGCTGGAATAGAAAATAACCGGAGGAATGCGGGCGACCAGGTAAAACGCCGCCAGCCCGACGCCGATCCAGATCATCTGTTTGTTGAAATTCTCCCGTATCGCCGGCGATTCGCTGCTGTGGGTGGCGCTGTACACCGCCATCAGCGAAAACAAACAGAACAGCAGAACGCAGATCAGCATGACCCGGTCCAGTTTGGCTCTTTTCAATTCAGGGATCAGCATGGCCATGGTCTATCGCAGGGCGATGGTTTGAGAATCCGGCGCAGCCAGTTGCACCGCCGGCATTTTTTGATTGGCGAAATAGCGTTTGAACATCATGCCCGCCAAAGGAGCAGAGTTGGCGCCGCCGCCGCCGGCGTTCTCCAGCAGCACAGAGATGGCGACCTCGGGATTCTGGGCCGGCGCAAAACCGACAAACCAGGCGTGCGGCTCGCCATGGGGGTTCTGCGCCGTGCCGGTTTTGCCGCAGACCTTGATCTCTTCCAGCCGACTGGCGCGGCCGGTGCCGCCATCGGCGTTGACCACCCGGTACATGCCCTCATGGATCACCTCAAAGGACTGCGCCGTGATCGCGGCGTTCTCACGGGCGATCTGCTGTTTATAATACTGATGGCGGGCTGGATCGTACAGCTTGTGCACCATATGCGGTCGATAGCACCACCCGCGATTGGCGATCACCATCGCAAAGCGGGCCATTTGCAGGGGTGTCACCAGCAGATCTCCCTGGCCGATGGCCAGATTGAGCATCATGCCGTTGCTCCAGCCCTTGACGCCAAAGACCCGGTCAAGATAGTCACGGTTCGGCAGCACGCCCGGCTCCTCGGTGGGCAGATCGATGCCCGTGCGTCGGCCAAAGCCCATCTGCTCCGCCGCAGTGGCCCAGGCGTCCACGCCGACCAATAGACCCAGTTGATAGAAATACGAG
>DAIQOA010000137.1:0-12326 GCA_036788095.1 bacterium
GCGCCTGCTGGTCCGGGCTGCACAGGTTTTCCGCCGCAGCGGCAGCGCCGTACCGTGCCATCGATTGGGCGTAGCCCGAACCTATGAATATTTGGGACTTTATGAGCAGGCCAGCGAGGCGTGTGTTGCGGAGGAGGACAGCTCTGGGGCTGAACTCTATCAAATGCAAATGCGCAAAGCATGCAATCTCAAACGGCTGAGGCGGTATCAGGAGGCGGAACAGATCTGGTTGACGCTGTTGAACGCGAGCGGCTCTTTTTCACCCGATCCCTGTCTCGAACTGATCAAATACTATGAGCACAGGAGCAAGGATTATTCAGCGGCGCTAACTGTCATTCGCCGAGTCAGGTCGCATGCTGAGACCTTGATGGAGCTGCAGCCGCAAAAAAATTATCAGCCGTTTCTCCATGATCTGCGCAGACGGGAAGAGCGCATACGCCAAAAGCAAGCCAAGAACCCATCCAAGGCCAAGGAGCCGTTGTGACGGAACGATTGTATTTCAACGATGCCTATCAAACGCACTTTTCCGCTCAGGTGATGCAGTCCGGTACAATGGAAGGTTGTCCCGCCGTGGTGTTGGATCAAACCTGTTTTTATCCCACTTCAGGCGGTCAGATGCATGACACCGGTTGGCTGAACGAAATCGCTGTGCGCGATGTCAGGTATCAGGACGGGGAAATCTGGCATCTATTAGCTGCGCCTCTGCTGGATGGCAAGGTCGAAGGAAGCATCGACTGGCCGCGGCGATTTGATTTTATGCAGCAGCATACGGCGTTTCATATTTTGGCCGGTTGTTTCAATGAGCTGTTCAAAATCACCACGCTTGCCTCGCATCTGGGCGAAGAGGTCTCCACCATCGAGATCGACGTTTCAGACCTTACGGAGGAGATCCTGCAGCGGGTCGAAGAGAGAGCCAACCAGGTGGTCTGGGAGAATCGCGCCGTACACTCGTATTTCGTTGCCCCGGAGCAGGCGGATGATCGAGTGGTGCGCAAAAAGATCGTGCTGGATGAACCTCTGCGGTTGGTGGAAATAGCTGGTTTGGATTTGGACCCCTGCGGCGGCACGCATGTGGCCGGCACCGCCCAGGTGGGAGTGATCAAGATGATTGCTGCAGAGCGCATTCGTGGCCATTGGCGGCTGGCTTTTGTCGCCGGCCGACGAGGCTGGCAAGAGTTTTGTAGAGAGCATCAGATCATCAAAACGTTAAGCGACACACTGACGACAGGGACGGATCAGCTTCAGCTCCAGGTCGAAAAACTGCTCGCTGAGAACAAAGAGCTGCGCAAGGATGTGCAGCAACACCGTCGTGCCCAGGCCGATCAGGCGATGGCTGAATTATGCGAGCGCGCTGCACAACAAGGTGTGGTGGTGCAGTTATTTCAAGATCTGGCCATGGAGGAGCTACGCCGAATAGCGGTTGCAGCGAGCAAAAAACAACCGGGCGTTTATCTGCTGGCCGCCAACGGTGAGCAGGGCTATCTGGTTTTTGCCAATTCTCTGGATCAGCTTGATCTTCGCCCGGTAATCAAAGCCGTGCTGCCCATGATCAGCGGCAGAGGAGGAGGGGAGGCCTCTTTGGTGCAAGGGGGAGGACCGGCTCGCGAAGCACTGGAGCAGGCTTTGAAAAGAGCGGCACAGCTTGTTCGCCGGTGAAGCGCTTTCGGATGGGTCCTGACGCCGCCGCACAACATATTTTTGTTGACATTGATCATAAAAATGGTTAAAATATAGTCTGCAGGGGCTATAGCTCAGCCTGGGAGAGCGCTTGAATGGCATTCAAGAGGTCAGGGGTTCGAGCCCCCTTAGCTCCACTAAAAAAGGCTGATGAATTAATTTCATCAGCCTTTTTTATTTACGCCACACGGGGAAGGACAGGTCGTTGGTTCGAAAGCAAAATTTGTCCTACACTGATATAGCTGCAATATTTTTTGTCGCAGTGATTGGGACAGCAATAGGCCTCAACAAGCGTATTAATTTCCGTCTCATCCTCTGCCTGATACCGGTCAACCTGTCCGCACGCCTCACAGGTTATAATCAGTGTTAGCATGGTCTTAGCGGTTGAATAGGACGTAGCGCACCTCCACACCACAAAAACTTAACGTTTGACTCGCCCCATTAAAAACATATGAACATACCCTCAATCGTTCAAGAGTGCGTAAAACAAAAACGGCGCAGCGGGATGAGCAAAAAAGGGGGTTTTTGAAAAAAATACTTGCATAAAGATCAAAATATATTTATATTAAACCTCGCAAGCGGGAGTAGTTCAGTGGTAGAACATAACCTTGCCAAGGTTGGGGTCGCGGGTTCAAGTCCCGTCTCCCGCTCAAAGAATCGTGCGGCGGCGTAGCCAAGTGGCTAAGGCGGAGGTCTGCAAAACCTCTATGCATCGGTTCGATTCCGATCGCCGCCTCCATACTTCAGAGGCCGCAGGAGCCGGGGTGGCGGAAATGGTAGACGCAAGGGACTTAAAATCCCTCGGATTGCAAAGTCCGTGCCGGTTCGATTCCGGCCCTCGGCACAAGGGATGGTTGATCAAGAACAGCGTTACCGCCAGGAACGCTTTTTTTTTAAATGACCATCATGGAGGTGTTTGAAACTTTGGGGCGGTTAGCTCAGCTGGTTAGAGTACTTGCTTGACATGCAAGGGGTCACTGGTTCAATTCCAGTACCGCCCACACCGTATCACCCATTGTCATAACCGCCTTCCGGGGCGGTTTCTTGTTTTATCAAAAAAGGCAGGACCTTCCTGCCGTCCGGCGCCGCCGGCGCGGCGCATTCATTTCTAAACTAGTTTGAGAGCAGCATGGCTGATATCACAGTCACTTTTCCGGACGGGAAAACAAGACAGTATCCGGCCGGCGTACGCGTGCGGGAAATATTATCCGAGATCAATGGCCGTATCAGCCGCGAAGCCATTGCGGCCAAATATGATGAGCGCTGGTTGGATCTGTCGGCGCCATTGACCGGCGACGGCAAGCTGGTTTTCATCACAGCGGACTCGGCGGAGGGCATGGATGTCTTTTGGCATTCTTCCGCCCATGTGATGGCGCATGCCATCAAATCGCTTTTTCCCCAGGCCAAATTTGCCTTCGGCCCGCCGGTGGAGGATGGTTTCTATTATGACGTGGATATCGCCCGGCCGTTAACTCCCGAGGATCTGGAAGCGATTGAAAAAAAGATGGCGGAGATCGTCAAGGCGGATCTCCCTTTTGTCCGTGAGGATCTGGATAAAGCGGAGGCGTTAAAGCTCTTTAAAAGCCTCGGTGAGACCTACAAGCTGGAACAGATTGAACGATTGGACGAACCGCCGAGCATTTATCGAGAAGGTGATTTTGTCGACCTCTGTCGTGGGCCGCATCTGCCATCCACCGGCGCCGTCAAGCACTTCAAGTTGTTGAGCGTGGCCGGGGCCTATTGGTTGGGCGACGAAAAAAATCCCATGCTGCAGCGCGTCTATGGCGTTGCGTTCAGCAAAAAAGCGCAGTTGGATGAGTATCTGTTGCGCCTGGAAGAAGCTAAAAAGCGCGACCATCGTCGCCTGGGCAAAGAGCTCGATCTCTACAGCATCAACGAGGAGATCGGTGCGGGATTGATCCTCTGGCACCCCAAGGGCGCCTTTATCCGTTACAAGATCGAAGAGTTCTGGAAGCAGGAGCACCTGAAAGCGGGCTACGAGTTCGTCAATACGCCGCACATCGCGCGTGCGAATCTATGGAGCACCAGCGGGCATCTGGACTTTTTCCATGAAAACATGTTTTCCCCCATGGTGGTGGATGAGGTAGAATACCTGATCAAGCCGATGAACTGCCCGTTTCATCTGCAGATATACAAGAACAGCATGCGCAGTTATCGCGACTTGCCGTTGCGCTGGGCCGAACTCGGCACCGTTTATCGCTACGAACGCTCGGGTGTGTTGCACGGACTTTTGCGCGTGCGTGGTTTTACTCAAGACGATGCGCATCTGATCTGCCGTCCGGATCAACTGGACGCCGAGATCTCTCGCGTGTTGGATTTTTGCTTGTATATGTTGCGCTCCTTTGGATTCGAGTCCTATGATGTCTATCTGTCCACCCGTCCGGCCAATGCAGTCGGCACCGTGGAGAATTGGCAGATCGCCACAGAGGCGCTCAAGAACGCTTTGGAACGGGCCCAGGTGGATTACCAGGTAGATCCGGGTGAGGGTGTGTTCTACGGTCCCAAGATCGACATCAAGATACGGGACCGCCTGGGACGCACCTGGCAGTGTTCCACCATCCAGGTCGATTTCAACGAACCTGAGCGGTTCGACATCACCTATATCGGTCAGGACGGCAATCGCCACCGTCCGATCATGCTCCATCGCGCTCTGCTCGGCTCCCTGGAACGGTTTTTCGGCGTTCTGATCGAACATTACGCCGGCGCTTTTCCTCTTTGGTTGGCGCCGGTGCAGGCCATGGTGCTGCCGATCACGGAAAAGCAGGCCGAGTATGGCCGAATGGTTTTCGAAACGCTGCAACAGCAGGGCGTTCGCGTTCAGCTGGATGATCGCAGTGAAAAAATCGGCTACAAGATTCGCGAAGCGGAAACTCAAAAGATACCCTATATGCTGGTCCTTGGACAAAAAGAGGTTGATACCAACACGGTATCCCTGCGTAAGCATAAAGAAGGGGATTGCGGCGTTCATTCCGTGCAATCCGTTGTGGACGAGATCAAAGAGAAGGAAAGAACCAAAGGTTAATCTCGATTCGCGTTGGCGGGTTCGAGCCTTTTTAAGGACTAATATAAGGAGATATCCCATTAAGAAAAAAGCCATTCGCATCAATGAACAAATTGATGTTCCGGTGGTGCGCCTGATCGGCGAGGCCGGCGAACAGCTGGGCCTGGTTAAAATCAATGACGCGCTCAGAAGAGCGGAATCAGCGGGGTTCGACCTGGTCGAAGTTTCCCCCAACTCTGATCCGCCTGTCTGCAAAATCATGGACTTTGGCAAGTACAAGTACGAACTGGCCAAAAAGGAAAAAGAGACCAGAAAAAAACAACACATCATCCTGACCAAAGAGATTCGGCTGCGGCCCAAGATCGAAGAACATGATTTCGATTTCAAGGTCAAACACGCCCGCAAGTTTCTTGAGGAGGGCAACCGCGTCAAGGCCTCGGTGGTGTTTAAAGGACGTGAGATGATTCACCAAGAGTTCGGTAAGCGCGTGATGGAGAATTTTACCAAAGCGCTGGAAGACATCGCCAAGTACGACAAGGAACCGGCGATGGAGGGCGGAACCCTGGTGGTTGTCTATACGAAAAAATAATCACCCATTTTTCTTGAGAGGAACATTATGCCGAAACAAAAGTCAAACCGGGCGGCTAAAAAACGTTTTCGGTTGACGGGAACGGGCAAGGTGCGCAGCAACCATTCGTGCGCACGCCACATTTTAACCAAGAAAACGCGCAAGCGCAAACGTGCGCTGCGGCGTGCCGACATCATCCATCAGGCTGATGAGGGACGCGTCAAAAAAATGATCTCTGCCTGATCAGGCAGACCTTAATCTTTTGGAGGAGTTATGCCAAGATCCCATTCGCCGGTCGTAACGCGTCACCGTCGAAACAAATATTTAAAAGCCGCTAAAGGCTATTGGGGCGGAAAAAGCCGTCTCTGGCGATCTGCTAAAGAACAGGTCGACAAGGGGCTGCAGTACGCCTACCGCGATCGCCGAGTCAGAAGACGCGAATTTCGTAGTTTGTGGATTGTGCGCATTAACGCGGCAGCCCGGATGTTTGATTCGAGTTATTCTACGTTGATTGACGGGCTGAAAAAGCACAATGTCGAAATCAACCGCAAGGTCCTGGCCGACCTGGCGGTTCATGACCTGCCGGCTTTCGAGGCGCTGGTCAAGACGGCCAAATCCTGAAACGGACGCTATGACGGACGCATTCACAGAAATACAATCGCAGATTCATAACACGGAACAGGAGTTTGACGCCCACCTGCTGGCGGTCCAGGACCGCCAGCAGGTGGAGCAACTCCGCATTCTCTATCTCGGTCGCAAGGGCCGTGTGCAGGCGCTGTTCAGCGGTTTGGCTCAGCTGGACCCGACCGAGCGGCCAATGATCGGTCAGGAACTCAATCGGCTGAAAAAGCAGTTTGAAGAGAAACTGAACGCCAAGTTTTCCGAGGCAGGCCAGGCAGCCAAAACAATCGCTCAGTTTGATTACACCCTTCCCGGTCGTTTGCCAGCCTCCGGCGGCCTGCATCCCCTGATGCAGGTGCTGGACGAAATCAAAAGCACTTTTATATCCATGGGTTTTCGCGTCGAACAGGGACCGGAGATTGAACTGGACTATTACAATTTTGAAGCGCTCAACATTCCGGCCTATCATCCCTCGCGCGACATGCAGGACACGTTTTATCTCGACGGCAAGTACGTGCTGCGCACTCACACCTCTCCGGTGCAGATCCGTACCATGGAGAGGCAAAAACCGCCGGTGCGCATGATCGCTCCGGGACGTTGCTTCCGCAAAGATACGCCGGACGCCACCCATTCCCCCACCTTTCATCAGGTGGAGGGCTTGTGCGTGGATCGCGATATCTCCTTTGCCGATCTGAAGGGCGTGGTGCAGGTGTTTGCGCAAAAAATGTTCGGCAAAGACGTCCGCGTCCGTTTTCGTCCCAGCTTTTTCCCCTTTACCGAACCCAGTGCCGAATACGATTTTTCCTGCTTTCTCTGTCTGGGCAAAGGGTGCCGCGTGTGCAAAGGGACCGGCTGGATCGAAATATCCGGCGCCGGAATGGTGGACCCGGCGGTGTTCGGTTTTGTCGATTATGATCCCAATGTGTTTTCCGGCTATGCCTTCGGCATGGGAGTCGAACGCATCGCCATGCTCAAGTATCAAATTAACGATATCCGTTATTTCTTCGATAACGACCTGAGATTCCTCGAACAATTCTAATCGGACTTTTATTTTGAAAGCTACGCTCAGCTGGCTAGAAGAATTTGTTGACATCACCATGACTCCCCAGCAGTTGGCGGACGCTCTGACAATGGCCGGCCTGGAGGTGGAGAGCTGGGAGCCTATCGAACGCCGTTTCAGCCAGGTGGTGGCTGCGCACGTTCTATCCTGTACAGCTATGGAGCATGCAGAAGGGCGATGGCTGTGCCAGGTGGATGCCGGAGCCGCGCCGGTGCAAGTGATCTGCGCTGCGCCGAATGTCGCCCAAGGCCTTTTGACGCCCCTGGCGCTGCCGGGCGCCACGCTGGCTGATGGCTCCACCGTGGGCATACGTGACCTGCATGGAATTGCCAGCGCCGGCATGCTCTGCTCTGAGGCGGAATTGGGATTGACCGAGCGCGCTGAGGGTCTTATGGTCCTGTCCGCCGATGTGCGGCCAGGCACGGATTTGACAAAAGTAGTGGGCGAACAGGATTATGTGTTTGATGTCTTTATTACACCGAACCGGCCGGACTGCCTGAGCGTCATCGGCCTGGCGCGCGAGATCAGCGCTATAACCGGAATGCGCCTGCGCCGGCCTAAAGCGGTTTTGCCGAAAAGCAAAGGCCCACACCGATCCGGCATGAAGATCAAGATCCAGAGCCCGGAACACTGCTATCGCTACTCGGGCCGGATGTTGGAACACGTCACGATTCAGCCGTCGCCCTACTGGATGGCCTCCCGGTTGTATGCCTGCGGTATGCGGGCCATCAACAATGTGGTGGATGTCACCAACTATGTGATGCTGGAGAGCGGACAACCCCTGCACGCGTTCGATTATCGCATGTTGGAAAAACATGAGATTCGTGTGCGCGCGGCGCAGGCGGGCGAGACCTTCGTCACCCTGGACGGTCAGCAGCGCAGGCTCGATGAAGCGATGTGCTTGATCTGTGACGGCGTAAAACCAGTCGCCCTGGCCGGCGTGATGGGGGGGATGAATTCCGAAGTGCTGGCGGATACCAACACTGTGTACCTGGAGAGCGCTAATTTTGAGCCCACGGGCATTCGCCGCACCTCTAAAAAGCTGGATCTCTCTACGGAATCTTCTCGTCGCTTTGAGCGCGGCACGGATCCCAATGGCACGCTATACGCTCTGAACCGCGCCGCCCAGCTGCTGACGCAGGTGGCGGGCGCCAAGCTGCGCGGTGAGGCTGATGACGTCGTCGCTCGCAAAGTCAGACCGGCGAAAGTGGCTGTATCGGTTAAAAACATCAACCGGCTGCTGGGGGCGAAAATTTTAAAAAACAAAATAGGCGCCATTTTAGCGCCGTTGGAGGTTTCGCTTTCCAGATCAGAGGGCGACCGTCTGCAGCTTTCCGTTCCAACCTTCCGTCCGGATCTCACCCGCGAGATCGACATTGTTGAGGAGGTCGGCAGGCTGTACGGATATGACCGTATTCCCCAGGCCATCAACGCCCGCATTGACCAGAGGCAGACGAGCAACGAACAGGTCGCTTTTCTCGATCGTCTGCGTGTTCTGTTGAGCGGATTCGGTTTGCGTGAGACGGTGTCCTTGAGCCTGGTTACGCCGCAGATCGCCGACAAATTTTTGCCCGAGGACGGCGAAAGAGTGGAATTGCTCAATCCTCTGAGCGCCGAGCTTTCGACCTTCCGTCCCAGTCTGCTCATCTCGGCGTTGACCAACGTCGCTTATAACCGCAACCGCCAGATTTCCACTCTGCGCTTATTTGAAATCGGCCATGCCGCCTGGAAACAGCAGGGGCAGTACGTGGAAAAACAGCAAGGCGTCGTGATACTGGCCGGCGACCGGCAGGAGCAGGCGTGGCACAGTCCGTCACAGGCCTTTGACTTTTATGACATCAAGGGCATTGCCGAGTCGCTCATGGACCAATTAACCATCCACGGCTATGCACTGCAGCCGGTCGCTTCCACCATTTGGCATACCGAGAGCGTCTCTCTACAAGTCAATGGTCAGGAACTCGGTGTTTTTGGCCGACTCCAACGTCCGATCTGCGAAGAGTTCAAGATCAAGACCAATGACGTCTTTGCATTTATTTTTGATTTTGAGCGCCTGGCCCAGGCCGCTTCCCAGAGCCGGTCGTTCACGCCGGTGCCTCGATTTCCTTCTGCGCCATTCGACCTGGCCATTTTGGCAGATGTGAACACACCGGTGGCGGAGATCGAGGCGGTGATCCGCAATGCCGGCGGCCCCTATCTCAGTTCTACACATCTATTTGATTTTTATAAAGGAGAGCAGGTACCTGCCGGGCGTAAAAGTCTCGCTTTTTCCTTGACCTTTACTTCAAAAGAACGTACATTAAGCGAAGGTGAGATAGAGGAGTGGGTTCAGGCGATCCTGGATCGTCTGAAAAGCAGTCTGAACGCTGAACTTCGACCACGTTAAGAGGGCAAGGTGGAACGAAATATATTGGATGTGCTGGAAACGCGCATTGATGAAGCGCTGGCTGTGATCAGCGAAGTGAATCGGCGCAACCGTTCCCTGCAGGAAGAGAATAAAGAATTAAAGACCAAGTTGGCGGAATCGGACCTGAGAGTGGAATCGCTGCAAAGGACGTTGGAAGAGCAGAAGATCAAGTCGGATGAAGCCATTCTTCAGAAATACAAGGAAACCGAAGATAAGCTACGCGTCCGCATCCAATCCATGCTGGCCAAGCTCGACGAGCTCAAGGTGTTGGAAGGACGTTAATTTATCGCGTCGAACAGACAGAAACAATCTGGCCGTTAAACGTGTTGCATGACCAACGATGCCGGTTACTATGAGCAGCGAAAATAACATCAAAGTTAATATTTTCGGGACCGAATATCCGTTACGGGTAAACGCCAATGTGGAATATGTCAAACGGATTGCGGAGTATGTTGACAGCAAGATGAGGGAAGTTCAAGCGGCGAAGCCGAATCGTCCGGTTCATCAGATCGCGATTCTGGCCGCACTCAACATTACCGATGAGTTGCTGCACCAGAAAGAGGTGCAGAAGAAACGACATATTAACTTTGAAGAAAAAGTAAAATCGCTCACAGATAAATTGGAATTTGGCATTAAGGATGATCCGGGGTCGGGAGGCTTTTAATACATAATCCTGCCTGAACGAGATCGCACTATCAGCAACCCAGTCGTCGAGGCCAGACCTCTCTGTCAAGACGCACATTCACCTCATGAGCAATAAGGAAAGAGTGTCTTGATATGAAGCCATGGATTTTGACGTGCACTGGGTTTTTTAGTTTGGAGGGGAGATGAGCCTTACCATGTTGCTGATAGCGCTGGCCATCACTGTGGTCGCTGGTTTGGCGGGCTGGTTAACCTCAAAACATATCGGGCAAAATCGGGTCAAAGACGCCGAAGCGACGGCTCAGCGGATTATCGCCGATGCCAAAAAAGAAGCTGAAAACCTTAAAAAGGAAAAACAGCTGGAGGCTAAAGACGAATGGCTTCGGCTGAAGCAAAACTTTGAAAATGAAACCAAGGCCCGGCGCAATGAGCTTTCGAAAATTGAAAACAAGCTCAACGCCCGGGAGCTCAACCTCGACCGGCGACATGATCTGCTGACCAAAAAAGAAAAAGATCTCGATGATCGCGAAGGCGAGCTGAAGAAAAAAGATGAAAAGGTGGAAAAGCGCGAAGCGGATGTGACCTTGATCATCGAGGAACAATCCCGGCGGTTAGAAAAGATCAGCGGCATCTCTCAGGAAGATGCCAAAAAAATTCTGATTCAAAACATGAGCGAGAAGGCCAAGCAGGAGGCGGCGCAACTGGTCAAAGAGATCAAAGACCGCGCCCGGCAGTCGGCCAATCGCGAAGCTAAAGAGATCATCATTCAGGCGATTCAGCGCACCGCGGCCGACCATTCGACCGAAACCACGGTGTCAGTCGTTAACCTGCCCAGCGACGAAATGAAAGGCCGGATCATCGGCCGGGAAGGCCGCAATATCCGCTCTTTCGAGCAGGCAACCGGCGTCGAAGTGATCGTCGACGACACGCCGGAGGCGGTGGTCTTGTCCGGATTTGATCCTTTTCGCCGGGAAATCGCGCGTGTGGCTTTGGAACGGCTGGTGGCAGACGGCCGCATTCATCCCACCCGCATTGAAGAGCTGGTGGAAAAAGTCAAGCAGGAGATGGAGGAGAACCTGGTGACCGACGGCGAGCAGGCCTTG
Source organism: bacterium (assembly GCA_036788095.1). GTDB lineage: Bacteria > Zhuqueibacterota > Zhuqueibacteria > Residuimicrobiales > Residuimicrobiaceae > Anaerohabitans. The sequence continues at coordinate 11,098 of DAIQOA010000137.1, forward strand.
CTCGAATGCGGCATCACCAGCATGCACCCGGAGCTGGTCAAACTGCTGGGCAAGCTGAAATTCCGCACCAGCTACGGCCAGAACGTGCTGCAGCACTCTGTCGAGGTGTCCTATCTCTGCGGCCTGATGGCCGCCAGCCTCGATCTGGACGGCAACCTGGCGAAACGGGCCGCCCTGCTGCATGATATCGGCAAAGCCATCGACCGGTATACGGATGGCACCCATACCCAGATCGGCGTGGAGGTGGCGCGCAAATACGGCGAAGGCCCGGTGGTGCAGAACGCCATCGCCTCCCACCACGAGGATGTCGAGATCACATCGCCGATCTCGGTGCTGGTCATGGCAGCCGACGCGGTCAGCGGGTCGCGCCCCGGCGCGCGCCGAGAGACGCTGGAATCCTATATCAAGCGCTTGGATAATCTGGAGGGATTGGCCAAATCCTTTGCCGGCGTCGGCAAGGCCTACGCCATACAGGCGGGGCGTGAAATCCGCGTCATCGCCGAACATGACAAGATCGATGACGCCCTGTCCGAACAGCTGGCTGCGGATATCGCGGAGAAAATTCAAAGCGAGATGGAATACCCCGGCCAGATTAAAGTGACGGTCATCCGAGAGTACCGGGCGGTGAATTACGCAAAATAGGCCCAGAGGCGCTCGTGTTGGAGCCCAGGCGAAAGCCCGCGGGCCCAAAAAAAATCTTTGATCCTTAAAACAAAACATTTATATTAAAGGTGATAATTGGCTGAGCGCAAACCGGTCACCGTGCTGTTTATCGCGGACATCGTGGGAAAATCCGGCCTGGACCTGGTGGCGGGTCTGCTGCCGGGTTTAAAGAAATCCCATCAGGTGGACGTCTGCATCGCCAATGGCGAGAATATGGATGCGGGGAACGGGCTCACTGAAAGCCTGGCCAAGCAGCTTTTCTCCCTGGGGGTGGATGTGATCACCGGCGGCAATCATACTTGGAGCAACAGCGCTTTTCGCCATTATCTGGACACCAGTCCTCGAGTGCTGCGGCCCCTTAATTATCCGTCTGAAGCGCCGGGAAGGGGCTCAACGGTGATCCAGACCGATACTCAGGTTGCGGTCGGCATTCTTAACGCTCAGGGCCGGACGTTTATGTACCCGATCGACTGCCCGTTCAAACGGTGCAGTGAAGAGGTGGCGCGATTACGGGAAAAAACCAAAGTGCTGATCATTGACCTGCACGCGGAAGCCACGGCGGAAAA
>DAIQOA010000138.1:0-12238 GCA_036788095.1 bacterium
CAACTCAGCGGATGAAGTGTATGCCGTCAACGGACGTTATGCGCCTACCCCGGTTCAGATACACAGCACCGAAGCCGGTCTCTCGGCCGACAACGCCACCGAAATCGTGCACAACGATCTGCGGCAAAAGAACCTCCTGGCTACCATTGCCCCTGAAACCCGCCGGGCCCTGCGCCTGCCTGAGCCGGCCACGGAAAAGGCGATCTGGATCGACCGCGAGGGCAACAGCCATCTGGTCTGGCAGGTGGATCTGCACGCCAATCTGCGTGACTGGTTCACCTATTTCGTCGATGCACAAGACGGGACCGTGTTGCACAAACTGCGCAACACCGCCGAGGCAGGGGTCAACGCCTCCGGTACGGATCTGGCCGGCGTCAACCGCTCATTCCGCGCGTTTCAGAAGAACAGCACCTATTATATGCTCAGCGACACTAATCCGATTACCAGCGCTGTGACCGACCTCCCGGACAATCCGGCCGGCGGATTATGGGTGATCGACCTGAAGAACACCGATCCCACCGAGTCTTCGAATTATTATCACGTGCAGTCCAGCTCGGCCACTACCTGGTCGGATCGCAGTGCGGTTTCCTCCATGTACAATCTGGGTTTGACCTTCGCCTATTATAAAAATGTCCATGGCCGTGAAGCCATCGATGGCGCCGCCTCCACCATCGTCACCGTGGTCAATGTGACCGAAGACGGCCAGGCGATGGACAACGCCTATTGGAACGGCAGCGCGATTTTCTGGGGAAACGGCAGCAACTATTTCAAACCCCTGGCCGGCAGCCTGGACGTTATGGCCCACGAACTGACCCACGGGGTGACCCAGTATACCGCCAACCTCATCTATCAGGATCAGTCCGGCGCCATGAACGAAGCCATGTCCGACTTTTTCGGCGTCATGGTGGATCGCGACGACTGGCTCATGGGTGAGGATATCATGAAGCCGGGCACCGGCAGCGCTCTGCGCGATGTGGCCCAACCCGACAATCATAACGTCATGAGCCCTCTGCCGGTCAAGATGAGCCAGTACCTCTACACCAGCGAAGACCAGGGCGGCGTGCATAGCAACTGCGGCATCCTCAACCGCGCCGCCTATCTGGTGGCTAATCAGATCGGACGCGACAAGACGGAAAAAATCTGGTACCGCGCGCTGACCAACTATCTCACCCGACAATCGCAGTTCATCGACGGCCGGAAAACGCTGGAGCAGAGCGCTCAGGATCTGTACGGCAGCACCGAAGTGAATGCGATCAAACAGGCCTTCGATGCGGTCGAGATCACGGACAGCGGCAGCACGTCTCCGGGCGGCGATGAGGTCAACCCGACCACCGGCGGCGGGCAATGGATCGCCTTCGTGCGCGATGACCTGAAGATCGGCCTGTACAATATCGGCAACAAACAGAACTATTACTTTCCAAACATTCGAGTCAAATCCAAAGAGTACAACTATAGCCAATTCTCGACTACCGCGGACGGCTATTTTCTCTACTTTGTCAATGAAGACGGCTACATCGCCTATCTCGATCTCAGCAACCTCAGTTCCCAGGGCACTTACAACTATCATGCTTTTGAGGACGTCTACATCGAAAATCCGGGCGACATCTGGAATGTGGCGGTGACCCGGGACAACACCGCATTGGCCTTTACCTCGGAGTATGAAAACGACAACACCATCTATTTCTATTTTAACAACTCCTTTCACTATATCACCCTCGAACTGCCCACCACACAGCCCGGCATCACCGGCGCCACCATCCGCTATCCGGATGTGATCTGCTGGTCGCCGAACCTGCGTTATCCGAAACTCGCCTTTGACGCCTACAATGTGATTGAATTGACCGGCGGCGGCCAACGCGATTGGTGGAGCATGGGCGAAGCGCAAGTCAATTTCTCCACAGCGTCCATACAATTGACTTCGCTGCTGCCGGCGCAGCCCGAGGGCATCTCCGTGGGCAATGTGCAGTACAGCTCTACGGATCCCGATGTGATCATCTACAGCTATATCATCGAGACGGACAATTATTGGGATGTCAATATACACGATTTCTCCGATCAAAAAGCGGACGACTATTTCGCCTTTCCTGACCGGCAGGTGCAGCGGCCGTCTTTTTCACCGGACGATAAAAAATTCGTCGTCGACCGTTTCAGCGACGGCAAGCTGCTGATCTGCGATATCGCAGCACGGACCTTCGAGGCGCTCAAAATCCAGGACGCCAACAACAACGACATCAACGCGCGGTATCCCAAGTGGTTCGTCATCGGCGGCGCCTACGATACCAAAGTTGCTGCCAAAACCGATACCCAGGCACCAACCGCATTTCGGCTGCAATCCAATTTTCCCAACCCCTTCAACTCCGCCACCCGCATCGCCTATCAGCTGGACCGGCGGCAAAAAGTGACCATCGAGATCTATGATCTCGCCGGTCGCCTGGTGCGCACCCTGGTGAACGCGGAACAGAGCGCGGGCGAACATGTGGCCGGCTGGGACGGCAACGATCAGTATTTGCGGGCTATGCCCTCGGGTGTCTATTTCTGCCGCTTGTCCGGCGAAAACCGGATCGCCGTCGGCCAGAAAATGCTGTTGGTCAGATGATGGTAACCTTCGTAAGGTGGCCACCTTCGTAAGGTTAAGCACGAAGATCACGATCATTGCCACCGGCAACGGCGATATCGCCTGGATGGCTGGCGCCGAATTCGATCAGGGCCGCGACGCCGGACCAGCCTGGCCCGCCGACGGCCTGGTCCAACCCATGACCATCATGTTCCGCGTATCCGGAATCGATCACGCGGAATCCATGGAAGCCAGGGGTGGGCGAAGTAACTATCGTTTCCCGGCAGACCGCAACATCGAACCAGCCAATGTCGATGTTTCCCAGGTACAGTGTGTGCTGTTCGGCTAAACAAGCACACCGCCTTCGCTGCATGAGAGGTTCAGTCACAACCGCCCTGGTCGCCTCTTCAAGGCCTGATAAAGACTCCGGTTCAGTGTGTATACCCCAGACTCTTTCCTTCCGCCGCACGGCGGAGTGAGGTTTACTTCGGGCGCCCCGCAAATAAAAAGACCTCATGGATCGAAACGATCCATGAGGTCTTTTAGCGATTGCCCCTTTGTTTAAATCTGCTCCAGGCTCCGTAACGGCGCCCACCCCACCTTGCCGTCCGGCAGGGAGATGCGCACAAAGCCGCCGCTTTTTTCCTCCAGTCGCACTTTGCACCCCTCATGCAGCGCAAACACCTCCGTGCTGTTGTCAGCAGGCGCGCTCAGCACGCTCACCTTGTGCGCCATGATGATGGCGGCCCGGTCATGGCTGCTCTGGTTGACGCGCACGATGAAAAAAAGCGCCCACAAAGCTGCCAGAATGACCAGCGGCATCCACAGATAACCGGTCAACCGACGCCAGGGATCGCGATTGACAAACCATTTGCCAATCACCGCCAGCGCTGCCAGCACAAGCCAGAGGAGCAGGAACCCCGCCAATTGATCCAGACTCAACGCGGATTTTATTCTACCGCCGATCCGTTGCCAAAAGAACTCGGGCGGTGTGATGATCTTGTCCACCACCTGCAGCCGGGCGAGCTCTAGATTGTGCTGCAGATCCGGATCCAACGGATTGATCCGTGCGGCCTTTTCATAGTAGAGCAGGCTTTTGCCGACCTGCTGCAGCTTGTAGTAACAGTTGCCCATATTATAATAGAGCTCGAACGCCTGATAGCCGGCAGCGACCGCGGATTGGTAATGGACCGCAGCCTTTTGATAGTCCCCAGCCTGGTAAGCGGCATTGCCCTGGGCAAACTCATCGGCTGGCTGGCCGAGCGCCAGGCTGAACAACGCCAGGCACAAACATAGGATTCGCTTCATGGCTAAAATGCTTTTTCCAATTTAATGATCGCCTCTTTGGCCTGTTGAAAAATTCGGCCCATCTCCTCCACGGCGCCGGAGGCAGGGGCAAAGCGCTGAAAATCGCATGTCTGCAACAAGTTCATGTAGGACTGCACCAGACTCGAGTCCACTGCACGGGCCTGCAATTGCTCCTGCAGCTCGCTCTGAATGACACCCGCCTCCGGCAGATTCAGTTTGTCCGCCGCAAAGCCGATCAGCGCGCGCGACACTTCAGCATAAAACTCTTTCTGTGTGCTCATGGACAGCAGTTTGGCCGCCTTGGCCAGCCGTTTCATGGCCATGCGATTGGCGCTGCGGCTGCGCGCATAGGCGACATCGCCGCTCAGCCGTGTCAGATGCCGCTTATAGCCAAAGGCCGCAGCAAGCGCCAGAAACGGCAGCAGACAGAGCAGCTTGAACAGGCTGCTTTGATAAAAGGCCGCGCCGATGCGGCGAAATTCCGGAACAGCGGTCTTGATAAAGCGGATATCCTGCCCCACCAGGCGGACTTCCTCTTTGGACAGACCGGCCGGCGCAGCGGCATAGGCGCCCTCTCCTTTTTGCACCGAAATGGTGAACTCGGGGGAACGCTCCACCCTGTATTGCCGCGCCTGCGGATCGAAAAAAGCCAGCTGAATGGAGGGAATGTGCTGCTGTCCGGGAAACGCGGGATCAGAACATACTCGTAGCTCTTGCTGCCGCTGATGACCTCGCCCTGCCGGTTGACCGTTTCAGATACCTTGGGCTCGTATTTTTCAAAATCGTTCGGCAGAATCAGATTCGGCTTGGGCAAAGAGCGAATGTTTCCCTGGCCGGTAAAACGGACCTTGAGAGTGAGGGCTTCGTTGGTCTTGACCGTCTCTTTGTCGATGCCGGCCTCCAGGCGATACTGCCCGACCAGGCCGTTGAATCCGGACGGTTTATCCTGTTCAGGCAACGGCAGCACTTCGATCTCCACCGGACGGGTGGCCGCTTCCTTGCGCACCACCCGGCTGAAAAACGGATCATCAAAAAAGCTGTCGAAAATATCATTGGAGCGACGCCGCGAAGCGGCGCGGATATCAAAGGGGATCACCATGGACTGGATCGTCTTTTTGCCCGGCGAGGTGGGAAAATAGGCCGATTTTTTGATGTCCGCCACCACATACTTGCGGCCGTTATAGATCTCCTCCCGCTGCTTGAGCGTGGTGCCGATGTCAAACTCTTCCACCCAGAATCCGGGCGAGGGCTCTATCTTCGGCTGGCCCATACCGGCCACCTGCACCAGGGTGTAGATTCGGTAGGTGACGATCACCGGCTCGTTCTGATAAACCTGCCGTTTGTTGACGATGGCGCGGAGGAACAGCTGCTCGTCGCTCGCCGCGGGCGCTGAGGTCTGAGGGGCCACGTGCTGTCCCCCGACCGGCGCCGAAGGCTGCGCGGCCGCAGCAGTGATGACCAGGCTGATCGGCTGCGATTCAGCGGTGCGACCCTTGAAACTCACGGTGACCGGCGGAAAGGTGAAACTGCCCGCTTTAAGCGCTTGATAATAAAAGGTCATCGACTTTTGCACCGACATGCGGCCGTTGATGATCTGCACGCTCTGCGAAGTGCCGCCGCTGCCGAGAAAGCTGAGAAACGAGCTGACATCCGGCAGTTCCGGCTTTAAATTGCTGTTCGCACCCTCGCCTTCCAGTTCCAAGGTCAAAATCAATTGTTCATTGACCGCTAGCTGCGTCCGATCGACGCTGGCGCGCATCACCAAGGACTGCGCCCATGACGCGGTCACCGCGCTGAACAATGCGAGGATTAAAATTTTCGCTTTCATATTCCGTTCATCAGAAAAGGTATCCCCCTGCTCGCTACCAATCTTTTTCCACCCGCATCCGACCGGAGGATTTTAATTTACGATTATCCGACAGGTTTTGCGGATCCTCTTTTAAAGCCTCCAGAATCCGCGCAGCGTCCTCTTTGGACAGATCATCCGGTGAAACCTGTTGCTCCTGGGCCTGTTGTTGCTGCTGCTGTTGCTGCTGATTTTGCTGATCCTGTTGCTGTTGATCCTGTTGCTGTTGATCTTGTTGCTGTTGATCCTGTTGTTGTTGATCTTGTTGCTGATCCTGCTGTTGCTGATCTTGCTGCTGTTGATCCTGTTGCTGTTGATCCTGTTGCTGCTGGTTCTGCTGCTGTTGTTGTTGCTGTTGCTGATTTTGTTTGGACGCTTGATCTTTCATCAGCTTGCGCACATACTCTAGATTGTACTTGGCATCCTGATCATCGGGATTGAGCTCCAGCGCTTTTTTATAGGCCTCGATGCACTCCGGCCATTTGTTCATGCGGAAAAGTGTATTGCCGGTGTTGAAATAAGCCTGACCTTGAGCGATCGCGTCCGCCTGATTCAGCGCCGCCTGGTTCTGTTTCAGCGCCTCCTGATAATTTTTCTTCTTGTACTCCGCCGCGGCGATGTTGTATTTCAGGATCGGCGATTCCGGCGCCTGCACCTCCGCATCCCGGTATTTGGTCAGCGCTTCGTCGTACTTTTGTTCGTTATACAGTTTGTTGCCCTGAATGATCTTCCCCCGGCCCGGCTGGCTCGATGCAGGGGCGATCAGGGCCAGCAGAAGGATAGCGATAGATTGGTTTTTCATAGGCGTCCGAAAAAAATATTGCTCAAATGCAAAGAGAGAAAAAAGTGACGACTGGGTACGCGAAAACAGAGCGCGCAGGATCGTCCTCCAGGCTCACAGGTCTTCTCCCGCAGCGCAGGCACTCCACGCCATCAGACATTAGTCAGCGACCGAAGGGCACAGCTCCGTGCATTGCCTGGTGCGATGAAAGCCTTCACGCTCAATGGAAGCGGCCGCGCCACTCCTGTTTGATTTTGCGGCGTTCCGGAATAAGCGCTTCAAGCACCAGCAGCGCAAGAACGAAGACGAGCACATACTGATAACGGTCCTCAAACTGGGTGTACTGCAGAGAGCCCAGCTCTTTCTTTTCCATACGGCTGATGTCGTCATAGATCCGTTTCAGCTCATCCTCTCCGCTGCTGGCGCGGTAATACTTGCCGTTGGTCTGCAGGGCGATCTTTTCCAGCGTCACTTCATCCAGTTTGCTCATGATCACCTGACCGCTGCGGTCTTTTTTAAAGCCGCCGCTCCCATCCATCTGCGGGATCGGCACACCCTGGGGAGAGCCGATACCCACACAGTGGATGATCGCGCCCTGTCGTTCGGCATCTTCGGCCAGCTTTACAACATCGCCCTCATGATCTTCGCCGTCCGTGATCAGGATCAGCACCTTGTACTGCCGGTCCTTGCTTTCAAAGGAACGGAGCGCCAATTCGATCGCCTGGCCGATGTTGGTGCCCGGGGTTGGAATCAGGCCGGGCTCGAGCACATCGAGGAACATGCGGGCTGCGCCATAGTCGAGCGTCAGCGGGCACTGGACAAAGGCGGTCCCGGCAAAGGCGATCAAACCCACGCGGTCGCCCTCGAGGCGGTTGATAAACGAATCCACCTCATGTTTGGCTTTATCCAAACGGCTCGGCGGGATATCGCGTGCCAGCATGGAGGTGGAGACATCCACGGCGATCATGATGTCGACCCCTTCCCGTTTGGCCTCCTCCAGCTTGGTGCCGATCTGCGGGCGCGCCAGGGTCAGGCTGAGCAGTGCGACGGCCAGAATCAGCAATCCCCATTTGAGCCACTGGCGGCCGCGGCCGGCGCCGGCGGCCAGTTTTTGCAGCAACAGTGGATTGCCGAACGCCTGCAACGCCCTCTTTTTTGCCTGAATGACATAGACAAAAAACAGGATCAGCGCCGGAACCAACCAGAGCAGATGAAAAAAATAAGTGTTTTCAAATCGCAGCATAGGCTTTTAGGTTAAGGTAATTTACGGAAACGGGTGTTGGCCAGAACGATCTCCGCGAGCAATAGCAGCAGGCCGGCCAGCGCATAGCCGACGAACCGTTCGTCATAGCGGGTATACTCCTTGACCTGAATCTTGGTCTTTTCCAGTTCACCGATCTCTTTATAAATTTTTTCCAGACTGGTTTTATCCGTAGCGCGGAAATACTTGCCGCTGGTGATCTGCGCCACCTGGCGCAACAGGTTTTCATCGATGTCCACCGGTCGCCGTTCGTAGCGCTTGCCCCAAATGGGATCCATGATGGGATAGAGCGCCTCGCCCCGGGTTCCGGCGCCGATGGTGTAGACGCGGATCTTGTAGGCTTTGGCGACCCGGGCGGCGGTGATGGGGTCGATTTCACCGCGGTTGTTCTGGCCGTCGGTCAACAGGATCGCCACTTTGCTCTTGGCTTTGCTGTCGCGCAGGCGATTGACGCAATTGGCCAGCGCATTGCCGATGGCGGTTCCATCCTCCACCATGCCGCACTGAATCTGCTCCATGAACTTGAGCAGAATGCCGTAATCCAAAGTCAGCGGGCACTGGGTGAAGCTCTGGCCGGCGAAAACGACCAGCCCGAGCCGGTCGTTGGCCCGGCCTCTGATGAAATCCTGCGCCACCAGTTTGCTGACCTCGAGACGATTGTGCGGCTGGAAATCCTCGGCCAGCATGCTGGTCGACACATCCATGCACAACATGATGTCGATGCCCTCGGTGATCACCTCACGGGATTTGCTGCCTGCCTGAGGTCGCGCCAGGGCGATGATCAGGGCGGCCAGGGCGAGCATGCGCAGAACGAACAGACCGTGGCGGAATTTTTTCAGCGGCGAACGCGGCGCTTGTTTAATGATGTCCAGGTTGGAATAGCGCATGCTCGACTGCAGCCGGCGGTGACGCCGCACATACCAATAGGCCAGCAGCGGAATGATGAGCAACAGCAGCAGCCAGGTGGGATCGGCGAATCGGAACATATTACGCCTCCTCTCCGGCTGCGGCAGGAACCGGCGCCGCGGCTTCGGCCTCTACAGACTCCTCCTCCTCGAGCACCAGTTTCGTGGCCTGGACAAAGGCCCGCGCCTGCGGGACCGCCTGGCGCTGCACCTCCGGCTCTGGAATGTATTTGGCGAACTTGACCAGATCGCTCATTTGCAGCAAAGACTGCAACAGCGTTTGCGGTTCTTGCTCCAGTTGGTGTTCCTGTAATCTGTCCATCAGTTGACTGGTTGTCATCTCCATGGCGTCGATGAAATAGCGATCGCTGATATAGCGGCGGACGATCTCAGAGACCGCCACATAATAGTCCTTGATCCTTCCGCCGGCCGGCCAGTCGCCCGCCTCGAGCTCTGCCAGCGCCTCCAACGCGATCTCATGAGCCGGCCGACGCGGCTTTTCGCGCACGGGCAACAGCGGCTGGCCCTGCTTGCGGCGGCGATAGTACCACCAGCCGAGTCCGAGCAGCGAGAGCAGTATGACGACCGCGCAAACGGCCAGAACGATCCGTTTCAGATCGCGCGGCGGCGTCATCGGCGGTTTAATGTCGCGGATATCGCCTTTTACATTGGGATTCAAGCTGGCGACCGTGATGGTGATGATCTCGGTGCGAAGATAACGCCGGGTGGTGTCCTGGCCGGTGCGATAAAACACCCGCAGCGAGGGAATGTCAAACTCGCCGACGTCAAAAGTGGAAATCTGATAATCGGTGCGCGAGACGATCTGCCGGTCGACCGTCTTGGGCGGAACGACCTGATAGCCGCGGATCTCGAATTGTCCCAGGTTCTTGCCCGGTGAGGGCTGCTCCAACTGGACGTCGGCGTCGTGGGTGATGATCACTGAATAGGTGACCACATCGCCGATGTTGATCTTGGCGCGATCCACTTTGGACTCAATGGAGACCCGACCCTGCGCCAAAACGGCAGCGGCGCCCAAGATCATCCCTATCAGTGCTGATCGAACGAATGGCAAGAGGTTCTTCCCGTTAAATCGATGAAACGCTTGAAATGAACGAGTCTGTTGAATGCCTTGTATCTATTGAACCTGATTTTCAAAAAACTGAACGTTTTCCGCCAGCATGGTCTGGTTGATCAGGCTTTGGAAAACGGCTTGATATTTTTCCCGGTAGAGCTCTTCTGCGACCTGCTGCCGGACCTCGTCGAGCGGCTTTTGCCTGAGCACTTGGCCGGCCTTGTCTTTTTCCGCATACTCGGCTTTGTGCGCCTGATAATAAAGATTCACATCGCTCTCGGTGATGGCGATTTTCGCCGCCACTTTATCCTGAATCAGACGCCGCACCATGAGCATTTTTCTGCTCTGGAACGCGCCCTCCTGCACCTGGGGATCGTTGTCCAGGCCGGCCCGTTTGGCGCTGTCGTAGAGCAGTTCCGTGGCCACATACTCGCGCAGGAATTCAAGTTTTTTACCTTTGCTGCGGAACTGATCGCGGGCGGCCGGAGGCAGCTGATCGAGTTCAAAATTCAGATCGCCCTGAGTGATGTCGCGGTTGCCGATGCGGGCCACCACGGCGCCGGGACGCCGGCGCACCACTTTGGCGGGGTCCGCCTGCACGGTCTCATCCAGCGCCTGCTGAGCGTCTGTGGAGCGGTCCATCCGCTCCAGACAGGCGACGATGCGCTTGTTGACCTGATCCATCACTTTGCTTTCGGGGTAGAGGTGCTTGATCTTGAGATAATAAGCCAGCGCCTCCTGGTAATCTTTAATGCGTTCGAAATAGGTATTGGCGATGATAAACGCGATGTTGGCCTGCTCGGTTTCATCCACATCATACTGCGCCAGATAATCCTGATAGACCGCCACCGCCTGACGGTACAGCGAACGGTTCATCAGGTCCGCGGCGTACTCGCGGGTCCGTTCTCCCTGTGCGGCGCTCTTTTTATCAGAAGAACACCCCAGTACAAGCGCCGCAACGATTCCCCAAATCCAGAATATCCTTTTCATCATTCGCATGGTTTCCTATAGGTTCTGCGGCTGGGCCGCCGGACAGCCGAACGATCAGCGAAACCGCTTGGCGCGCATGCGAAAAAAGCGGATGAGCGGTTCGATATACGACTGCTGAGTGCTGATGTCGATATGATCCACCTGAATGGAACGAAACAGCTTTTCGCGCACCAGCGCATTCTCTTTTGAGCGCACGGCGATATCGCGGCGTACGGCCGGATCCGTAGTGTCGAGCAGATAGGTTTCGCCGGTCTCTGCGTCCTCCAGTTCGATAAAGCCGACGTCCGGCAGTTCCCGTTCACGCGGATCGGTGATACTGATGGCGATGATATCGTGCCGGCGATTGGCGATCTGCAGCGCCTTTTCATAGTCCGTATTGATAAAATCGGAGACCAGGAACACCACCGCCCGGCGATGAGTGATGTGCGATAAAAACTGCAACGCTTTACCGATGTTCGTGCCGCGTCCCTTGGGGCGATGATAGAGGATCTCCCGAACCACGCGCAGCACATGGGATTTGCCTTTTTTCGGCGCGACGAATTTTTCCACCTCGTCGGTGAAAATGACCAGGCCGACTTTATCGTTGTTCTTGATGGCGGAAAAAGCCAGCAGGGCGCAGATCTCCGCCGCGATCTCACCCTTCATCTGCTGCACGGTGCCGAATTCGCCGGAGGAACTCACGTCCACCAACAGGATCACGGTCAGCTCGCGCTCTTCCTCAAAGATCTTGACGAACGGCCTGCCCATACGCGCCGTGACGTTCCAATCGATGGTGCGCACATCGTCCCCGAGCTGATACTCGCGCACCTCGGAGAACTCCATGCCGCGCCCTTTGAACACCGAGTGGTATTCGCCGGAAAAGACGTCGTTGACGACGCCACGGGTCTGAATCTCAATCCGTTTGACCTTTTTCAGTATCTCTTTTGGAATCATGTCTCAAGCCAGATGACCAATGAAAAAGTTCCGCTGCGCCGCCGGCCGTCGCAGCCGCCGGCGTGCCGGGCCTCAGGGGACTTCAATTTTGTTGATGATTTTTCGCACCACCTCTTCAGCGGTGATCTCTTCAGCCTCCGCCTCATAGGTGACGATCACGCGGTGGCGGAGCACATCCATGGCGATCGAACGGACGTCCTCCGGCGTCACATAGCCGCGACGCCGCAGAAACGCATGTGCCCGGGCCGCCATGCTCAAATAGATGGAGGCGCGCGGGGAAGCGCCGTAGGCGATCAATTCCGCCAGTTCGTCCAGACCGAACTCTTTCGGCTTGCGGGTGGCGAACACGATATCCACGATATAGTTCTCTATCTTGGGATCGATGTACACTTCATGCACCACTTTTTTGGCGCGCAGAATTTCCTCCGGCGTCACCACCGGTTTGACTTGCGGCAGCTCGGATGCGGTCATGCGGCGCATGATCTCCAACTCCTCGGAGCGATCCGGATAACCGACCGATAACTTGAGCATAAAGCGGTCCACCTGCGCCTCGGGCAGCGGGTAGGTGCCTTCCTGCTCGATCGGGTT
>DAIQOA010000139.1:0-12237 GCA_036788095.1 bacterium
CTTTAAAGGTGAGCGTGCGCTGTACCAGCACGGTCGGGCTTAACACCGTCGGATCGAGCAAACAGAAAAGAGCGATCTTGCGTTCGTCCACCATGGCCGGCCCCGTAGGATTTTTGCTGCAGGAGATCTGGATTAGCAAAGCCAGAACTAGGATCGGAAAAAGATTAGGCCGCGCCATGTTTATCTCTATTATTTAATGAGCAGGCACCGTTTGGTTTGCGCAACCGCATTGTTTAAGCGCAACTGTAAAAAATAAACTCCTGAAGGAACCGGTCGACCATTGCTATCGGTGCCGTTCCAGGTAATCTCGTGCACTCCGGCCGTGAGCACGCTTTGGTCGAGAAGGCATTTAATCTCCCTGCCGTCGAGGTCAAACGTACTGACACAAATCTCTGACGAGGCCGGCCGCTCGAAATGGATCCTGGTTTCAGAGTTGAATGGATTGGGATAGTTTGCAAGCTTGAGATTATTTTGTATTCGATAATCGGCTTGCGCATTTTGCCTAGAAGGGACGGTTTGGTCGTAAGAGAACGTAATCCTGCGGCTGGGCAGCCAACCGGTCGAATCCTGCCAAATGGAATAAAGGACCTCAGCGCAGCGCCCTTCCGCATCGTAATGGTATTCATTTTTATCCTGCAACTGCCAAGCGCCTTCATGCGGATAGTTAAAAATCCTGTACCTCTCTTTGATGTCAGACCGCAGCCTTACCGAGGAGGAGTCATAGGAGAAGGTAAATCGGAGTTTATCAATCCAGCCATCATATCCCCGGTAAGAAGGCGCGCCCTCCCGTTGCCGTTTCCTGACCGTATAGCGGGCGATAGGAAAGTGCAACATAGGATTCCCGGGCGTTTCTTGAGGGTCGGTGAAATACTGCAATGGATAACCGTTGCCATTGAAATGAAAATGAGAATGAGACTGGGAATTATCGGGGGAAACATAATCCCAAGGAGAGTCAAGGTTATACTTTCTCGCCAAACCGGGAGGATTCTGGGAGGTGATATAAATCCAACTGTATTCGGAATCCTCCGTTAAATAGGGATAAGTCTCTATGCAGGTGACCAGCATCATTCTTCCATTGGTTTTATAACAGTAATCGCCGTTTGCCGGGAAATTGGCTGATGTGGAGGCAAGGATATGGCCGTTGTCGTCGCAACGGTAGCTGATGGTGTTCCAAAATTTACGTGTCGGAGCCTGAAATCCGCCGACTCCGGGCCCGGATACTCTGCTCCCGGTCGGATCACAGCTCATCTCTATCAGAGCGCCTTTAAAATTGTATTGATAGTACTCTTTGTAATAAGTATCGCTGCCCTCCACCAGATACGTAAGTAATCGTCCCGCATAGTCGTAGCTATAAGTAATTACGTAAAAGGGCTTCCACTCCTCCAGCAGCCATCTGGAGCTAGTCACCTTCATGCGCCGCCCGTTTACATAATCGTGCTGAGAACGAAAGGCATTAAGCCACTGTCCTTCGACAAGGACTTGTTCCAAGCTTTCGCGAAAAACCTGGGCTGGGGAAGCGGTCCCCAAGACTAAAAGAAAAAAAAACGCCAGAAATCTTCCCCTGCCTGCTAAGGGGGAGTTTCTGTTCCGCTGGTTGTTTGATATCTGCATCCGGCGAGTCATGGGAACCGGCTGTTCCTTTCTCTCAGAAATGAATTTATGCTCAGCGTCGCCAACCGACTGTTCATTGTGAAACAGTCAAGAATGATTCAACAGCTTTCGGGCTGAGCTAAATACCTATTTTTCAATTCAGAAAAAATACGCACTGCAATTAAAGCAAACCATTATCATTTGTTCATCAAACCCTGATCACTCCAGCGTT
Source organism: bacterium (assembly GCA_036788095.1). Lineage (GTDB taxonomy): Bacteria > Zhuqueibacterota > Zhuqueibacteria > Residuimicrobiales > Residuimicrobiaceae > Anaerohabitans. The sequence continues at coordinate 1,823 of DAIQOA010000139.1, forward strand.
ATCTCCACATAACTCTGATCATCGCAGGAAAAGCTGGTCAAATTCCAGCCTCCCCATGTGGCTTCATAATGGTTGTTCAATGAAGCTAGAGCGGCGCAGGCTTGAGCGCCTTCGATTCTAAATATCCGCGCGCTTCCACCCAAATAGGGCGCTTGTCCAGGGATGGCTAAATTTTGTTTGCTGATGATGTCCAGATTTTCCCTATCCCCGCTGCGGGTGGTTTCATGAAATTCAAAATAGGTCAGCTTGATGGGCGAACTGTTGGGATCCAGGCGGACAACAAGGCGGCCTTCAAACGTTGGATTGGTTGTGGTGATGTTCCAACCGGCCTGAAAGACATTATCTGTGTAGGTTCCGTCTCGCCATCTGTCATGAACATATAATACGCCGGCATCCCAGGTTGAGCCATCACTATAGGTTCTTACCCCCTCAATCCTTGCCTTGAACCGGGCGGTCGTAAACGCGGCAGGCTGAAAAAGGCGGACGTCGAGAGTGATCCCGTCGGTGCGATAATAGGGTGCTTCGAGTTTGCTGTCATTCACCACTGCAAGAATATCATATCCAGTTTGAGCGAGATCCCTGATTTTCGCCACATTGACTGTATCACCCTCGGTCCAATACTCTAGTTTTCCCTGGTTGATTCCAAAGAGCATCACATTGGCGTTCTCCTTTTGCGTTCCGCTGGTGGAGACAGCAAACTGCAGCTGCGCGCCGGCCGGAACGCCAGCGTACTCTAAATCGATCCGGTAGAGTTTGGCGGAGATGTCGGGATAATTGTCGGACCAGGAAGTCAGGGTGTCACGGCTGGAACGGATTTGAAAGATCCGGCTGACGCCGTCCAGAAATGTCTGATTCTGGATCCCATATAATTCACCGGAAATATAACGCCGGATAAAATCAGGCCACCACACCCGAGGAGGATCGGCCATGCTGTTTTTCAAGGCCTCAGCGGGATGCTTGTCGGCGGCGATGTCATCATAGATACGGTTCAACGCGCTTTCGCGGTAATGAGTGACCAGATATTTGATAAGCGGCGCCTCAGCATACCCATGCAGCCTCATATTTCGTCCCGGCAACCCTCCCCCGGCCACAAGGCCGTCAAATATATCTAATTCATTCCCCTTTAAGCCGGTCGGGGCGAAGTTCGGATCCTCAGGAGGCAGCCATTCTTCGAACCATGAGCCTATAGCGGCATGTAGCCAGACATGATCTACAGACAGGTAGTTGTATTGTTTCGTTCGCTTAGAATAATAACGTGCCGGAACACGAAAGAAAAATTCCCGGGCAGTTTGTCTGCAGATGGCAAAGCGGTCGTTCCAGACCATTTTTTTATAAGTCAGCGTCAAATACTGCTGCGGCCTCCTGGTATCGGACTGATTGCCAAAGTCCATGACGACATATTGAGCTTCTGCGCCGAAAGGGCTTTTAAAGTCGCCTACGATCATTTCGTAATAGCCCGTGGGTTTTTCAAAAAACAGCCCCAGGGAGGTTACTCTTTCCTCGCTTAAATAGGGCACCATAAGGATGGGAGTGGTTAAACTCTCCAGCATGATTTTGGGGCATTTCATGCAGGAGATATTGCCATGGTAACGCGTATCATACTCGGAGATGCCATAGAGGTCGTCGAAGAGATCGGACTGCGGACTGTTGTCGCTCCAGGGGACCAGCCTGCCGGCGCGGGCGATCCCAGCCATGCGCGCCGGGATGGTACAGATCAATCGTCCGGATGAATCGTACGCCGGAAAAAACGAATAGGCAAGCGATGTGGAATCAACCTCAAGCGACGTCACCGGTGAGGCCATGACAATAAAGCTAGAGTCGGAGAGCGTGCTGCTGTGTTGCAGGGAGAGGTGTAAATCTTTTGAGAAATTTTGCGGCAATCCGGTGATTCGGAAACTGTGGGTCTTGACAAAACCGGCGAATGCAGGCGGGCTGGGCTGCAGGAGCAGTTTGAGTTCGGCAGGAGCGGCGAAGGCCCCGGCTGGAACGGTGAGCTTAAATTCGCTGGTCTCCAGCTTGCCGCCCGCGGCGCCGATGCTCGCGTGGATAATGTCCTCATCCTTCGGTTCAGGCTTGACCGGATTCTTTTTGCTGCAAGTCAGGATGAGCGAAACGCCCAGGAGCAACGCAGTAATTATTGTGTGATTTTTCATCATGGTCACCTCCCAATTCTGAGCGGGAGAATTGGCTGTCACCGCCTGCACCCTGCATGCGACAACATGTAACCTAATGATCAATTGAACATAAAAATTTGTTGCCGTTGATAAAGCTGTAAATCAGTCTCAATGCATAGATTCGGAACCATTCTGCTCGAAAAATCGAATGGCGCGCCCCACTATCATTGTAGCAACAGCTATTTTGGGTGCGAAAGGGCAACCGCCGGCAGTTTTCTCTAATTATGTGCTAAATAAAAAAGCACACCACTCTATCATTATCATTGTAAGAATAGTGTGCTTGGCCTGTCATAGCAGCTTGCTAATCTTTGTTACAAGTATCTGTATTTTATTAATTTTAAATAAACCAAAGGAAACAATCAAGCATTTTTTTAGTTATTGATGGGCCTAAGTTCAACGACTGAGCAACGTCAGAAATGCGGCATTTTCCTGTCAGCAACTGGTAAATCAAATATTTGTTTCTTGCTCTCTTCAAGAACAAATATCTGCCCGGGCCTCGCCTTGGAGTTTGCATGCTGACCAAGTGGGAAAATTTTAAAAACGATTCTAATTGGCTGGAAAAACTAAAGACAGGAAATAAGGCGAAAATACCTGTTCATCCTCGCCTTGGCGGAATTTTGCGCTGGGTTGCTGATGGTTTAAACAGGTAGACTATTCGACCTGTATAGCACACGATTAAGACACCCGGAGTTGCCGCAAAACCGCGGCAACTTCCGGGGTTAGTTTTTATGCCATCATCCACTGTTCTTTGATCAGCTTGACCGCCGCAGGTATGGTGACGTTTTTATCGCCCACGGATCCGCATTCCAGGCTGATGTAATCCTGGTAGCCGATCATCTTGAGACCTCTCATACCATCGACATAGTTATCGCCTTCATCCTCGCCGGGCATCTTGCGTCGTTTCCGGCTGGCGATGTGCACGTGGCGGAGGTATTTGCCAGCGGAGATAAACGCGCCCATGTCGCTGGTTTCCTCCCAGGTCATGTGCCAGAAATCGCCCATGCAGGCGATGCCCGGATGGTTGGCGTCGCGGCAGATGGAGGCCGCGTCAGCGACCTGGCGCAGAAAATAGGCCTCTTTGCGGTTCAGCGGCTCCAGCAACAACACGGCTTTATTTTTCACCGCATGCTCGCCGATCTCCGGCAGCATTTGCAGCAGCACTTCGCGCGCCTCCTTGTGCGGCAGCTGCGGCTGGCTGTTGAACGCCGGCACGGCGATGACGCCGACCGCACCCAGCGTGCCGGCCAGAGAGAGGAGTTCTTTGATGGAGGAGATAAACTCCTTGCGGTCTTCCTCTTTGTCCGAGATGGGCACGCCGGTGAACCCGGCGCAGATGGCGCTGACCTTCAGGCTGCGGCCGCGCAACGCATTCTGGTATTCTCCAATCCGGCCGGCCAGTCCTTTACCGCCGATCTCGACGGCGACAAAGCCGCATTTTTCGATGAAATCCAATTTTGCGACAAGCGTTTCGCCGGGCGCGATGCCGTCCTGACAGGACGGCTTGAGCACAGCCGTTGAAACCGTTTTGGGCATTTTATCCGTACAGGCTGTTAACGGCAGCGTGACCGCGGCCCCGGTGATTGCGCTCATTTTAAAAAAATCTCTTCGATCCATAGGCATCATGAGGCTCCTCAGTCTTTTTCCGTTCCCGGGACGGCAACCTTCAGGGTTTTCAGCTCCGGCACCGGACCTAGGGTGAGGTTGGCGACGCCCAGCTTTTCCGTGGATTGCATCATCTCGTCCCAGGTTACCTCTTTGCCGGTGTAGGCTGCGGTGCGGCCCATGATGGCAGTGAGCACCGATTCAGCGATGTCTTTGGCCATGTTCACCGGTTTGTTGCTGCGGATGGCGGTGACCAGGGTGACATGTTCCTGTTCATAGGGATTCTTTTCCGGCTCTTTTTCTTTGTTCCATTCCCAGATCACCTTGCCTTTGGCATCGATCAGCTTGGCCATGCCGCTGCTGAGATGACAAACGCCTTTGCTGCCGACCATGGTTTCGCTGACATTGTTGGCGCAGCCGTTGATCTGCCGGCACATGCTCATCAGATGGATGCCGTTGGCCATCTCGTAATCCACGGCGAAAAAGTCGTATTGATCACCGGTGACGCGGCGCGCGCGGCCGCCCATGCCCACGGCCTTGACCGGATGGGCGTTCATGAACCAGTTCATCACATCGATGTTGTGCACATGCTGTTCCACGATGTGATCACCGGACAGCCACACCCAGTTAACCCAGTCACGGATCATCCATTCCATATCGCTCCAGCCTTTCTGACGTTCTTTATACCAGAGCTGGGATTGGTTCCAGTAAACCTGGCCGCCGACCAGGTCGCCGATGGCGCCGTTGCGGATCATCTGCAACGCCTTGAGATAGTGGTATTGATTGCGGCGTTGGTTGCCGGTGACGACTGAAAGCCCTTTTTGCGTCGCCTGTTCCGCGGTTTGCAGGATCTGCTTAGCGCCCATTGGATCCACGGCCACCGGTTTTTCCATAAACACATGCTTGCCGGCGTCGATGGCAGCCGCGAAATGCTCGGGACGGAAATAAGGCGGTGTGGCCATGATCACCAGGTCGACCCCCGCATCGATCACTCTTTTATAGGCGTCGAGGCCGACAAAACACCGGTCGTCGTTGATGTTCTGGCCTTCTTTTTTCAAGTGCTCCCGGCAGGAATCGAGGCGATCCTGAAAGGTATCGCCGATGGCGGTGATGACCAGGTTGTTGCCTGCTTTGAGAAAATCTTTGGCCGCGCCGGTGCCGCGTCCGCCGCAGCCGATCAGACCGGCTTTGATGGGCGCACCATCAGGCGCTTGGGCTGCCAACACCGGCAGTTCAGCGCCTTTTTTTGCGCAGCTGTTGGCTGCCATGGCGACGGTGGAAACGGCGGCAACGGCGCCGAGGAAATCACGACGGGAAAATTTGCTCTCTTGATTCGACATGATGGTCTCCTTTATGGTATAATTCAATGTCGTTGGTAATTTTGTCACGGCTGCTCGGCCTGCCCGGTCTTTTTATTTTTCGTAAACGCGAACCACGCGAAAACCCACATCCACGCAATCGGAATACCACCACAAGCTCTTGGGGTTTTGCGGATCGGTCATCAGCCAGGCAGCGGTTCGGGTGAAATCCCGATTGGCGCTGCGCAGATCCGCTGCATCGCTTTTAAAGGATCCTCCGCGAATGACGTGCTCACTGCCGCTCTTGGGACCCATCGGATCGACAACGCCCTCCCGGCTATAGGAAGTCAAAACCTGTGGATCGTAATAATCCAGGCAGAATTCACGCACATTGCCGGCCATATTGAACAGTCCGAACGGGTTCGGTTTTCCCTGTGCCACCGGAGCGGTGCGGCTGTTGCTGTTGGCCTCATACACGGCGAAGCCGGCGATCAGGCTGGTGTCAACACCGACCAGCCGGTTCCACAGCTTGCGTCGGGTGTAACGGTTCGGGTCTCCGTTGAAAAAGTAGGGATCATCAGATCCGGCGCGACAGGCGTATTCCCACTCGGCCTCTGTGGGAAGGCGATAGAGTTTTCCCGTCACTTCACTGAGCCATTCGCAATACTGGATGGCGGCATAATGGGTCATGGTGATGGCCGGCCTTTCAGCCTTGCCCCAGCCCTGATCTGGTGATCCGTAGGGCGGCGTTGGTCCGGTGACCAGATCCAGCTCATCGATGTCTTTGGCCCAATACTCCCGCTTGCCGCGGCCCCGTTCGGCAAAGTAGCGCTCCCACTCGGCCCAGGTCACTTCTGTCTTGGACATCCAGAATTGGCTGAGGATCACCGGCCGTTGCGGCCCTTCATCGGTTTCGCGGCAGCTCTCTGTCTCCGGGCTGCCCATGAGAAATTTTCCGCCCGGAATGGCGATCATCTCAAAGGTGACCTGACTGGCGGGGATGGTTTCCGTATAGTTTTCAAAGGGGACATTGAGCAGGGGGCGGCGGGCGATCAGGACGCGCTTTTGCGGCTTTTTCGCGAGAATGGCGCTGTCCACTTCCGCCATCTCCTGATAATGCCCCACCTGCAAATGGCAGTTGATGCACCGCACGTCGGCGGTGTTTTTAAGATAATAGACGTGAGCGTCAACACCCTTGCCGGTCAGGTTTTTGCTGAAAAGGTCGCTGTGGCAACGGCTGCAGGAGGCGTCGTAAGTATAGTGCACGGCGTTCTCCAGCCTGGACTTGGCCTCCCAGTTGATGCGTTTGACATCTTTGAACAGCGTGCCGTAGGCGTCGCGAACGCCCAGCCGGGCTTTTTCCCTGAGATAGGGCCAGCCTTCAGGAGGGAGGTGGCATTCCACACAGTGGGTGACCACTCCGCTCTCATTTTTATAATGAGTTGATTTTTTCCACGAGTCGACGACGTGCGGATGGGTATGGCAGATATCGCAAAAACGGTCCGTAGCGGTGATTTTAAGCGCATGGTTGCCGAGAAGAATGGCTCCGATCCCCAGGATAAAACCGCTCAGCCACAGCGGTTTACCGCCCAGTTTTTTCATAAAGTTCTATGCACTCCATAACTCCAGCAATGCTGCGCCGGATTTGAACGAGTCCTTGCCGTTTGTACTGCAAAGTAACATCATCCTGTATGAAATGCAACAAATTTTTATCGGCGAAAACAGGCGGCCGGGAACAGTCCTATTATTTGTTCACGGTGTAGAAATTGATCTCTATACGTCGGTTGAACTTGCGGCCGGTGGGCAGATTGTTTTCACCGATCAACACGGTCTCGCCGCTGCTGCGGATCACGCCGAGCGGTTTGTCCTCGCCATACCCTTTGGCCGAATCGGTCCGTCGGACAATCCGGTTGAACACAGCCGGATAGTTCTGTTCTACATATTTCAAAAAGCTGTCGTGGAAGGAAAGGGCACGCTCTTCGGACAAGCGTAAATTATAGGCGGCATTGCCGATGGCGCAGGCATGGCCGAAGAAGCGGAATCTTTTCTGTGGATCGGTAAATATCTCTTCAATGGATTCAAGGATGCTCGCCCAGTAAAAGCTGTACAGCGGATCGGTCTTGTTAAATTGCAAGGGAAAGGCCACAGTGTGTTCGCGCAATTCCGCCTTGCCTACCGGCAGAAACGACCGCGGATAGGTTCTGAAGGTGCGCTGCAGCGAATCGGTCAGATGAACCACATACTGGATCTGCTGATTGATCCAGGGGCTTTTCTTAAAATAATCGTGCACCGGTATTTCCCAGGTGATCGGACCGTAAATGCGCGTCTGCGACGGCGATTCCACCAGCAGGCTGTCCTGAACGATCTCGGTCTGCAACGTCACCACGCCTCGCTGCAGGGCGACGGCGCTCTTGATGTCGCTGTTGAAAAGCACCGGACTGGTGATGTTCTCAACGTCCACATAGTTCAGGGGAGAGAACAGCACCGGCACATGGGCATCGTCCGTAGTGATCTTGACGAACCGCCGCTCTTCGAAGACCCAGCGGGCATCCTCCGGGTTGGACGGCACATAGCGCGGAGCCAGAACCACGCCGGGCAGAATGCTGATCTGTTCCGCCAGCACACCCTTGTGCAGCATGGTATCGCGAACCGCTTCTGCGCGCCGGTTCGCCAGTTCGGGGTCTGTCTCACTGCTGCTGGGATCGACAAACCCCTGCAGACGAATGTGAATGTTGCGATGCTTGACCAGTCGCTCGGAGAGAATGTCCAGCGGTGGATCGACGATTTTTTTCAGCAGATATTCGTCTTTGACATGGGTGGCATTGGTGTCAAAGCACACCTCGGTGATGATCGGCAGTGCGAAGGAGCGGGTGATCGCTGTGATGATCTGCATCGTATCTTGGGCGGCAAAAAGGCCCTTGGGAATGGTGTAAAAAGATTTAACGATTCGATTGTTGCTCTTGTCCAGTTCCTCGATGGGTTGCCTGGTCTTAATCTCCACCGAAATGCCGTGTTTGCCCAGATGCGGCGTGTTCCAATCGATAGTGAGAAACCGAGATTCGCCGGGCAGCATCACCGGTAGATGACCGCTGCGCAGGACCTTCTTTTCAAAGGCCCCGACGGTGTTCGGCGCCGCCGTCTGCAGAGAGTCATAGACCGCATAGATCACATCCTTGGCCCAGTGCTGACCCATATTGGAGAGCCGCACCCTCAATTTGCCGTGATATTCATCGGTGGTGATCCATGCATTGTGCTCAAAGGTGACATCCTCGGCGATCAGATCCGCCATCGGCACCTTGAAATGGTCGATAACGCGATGGCCTTTGTTCGCCAACCGAATGTGGTGATCTGCATCATAGGCCACCGTGGCCCAGTAATAGTCCCCGCCGGTGAGATCGGTGGCGGGCGCCTGCGGCGCCTGCAGGTCCTTGACAGTCATCATCAGATCGGTATCCGGCGCCTGCAGATAATGACCTGCGTTGAGTTTCAGCAGGTCGAGCTTTTGCGCCACTTTGCTGCTGTCATGATCCAACAGGATCAGATACCTTACGCCATCGAACAGATCCGGTTCACGGCTGATCTGGCAGCTCAACATCACGCTGTCGCTGTACACTTTGGTGTTGGACGGCGGGGTGACGAATTCAAAACCTTCAGGTCCGACCGGGAAATGTGAGACCGTGCCGCGATAGGTATGATGGAAAAAGTCCTGTTCGTTCATCGAGGCAAAATCCAGGCGCAGGGCGTTGTTCTTGCCCGGCAACACGCCGCTCAACGGGCTGTTCAGGTCGTCCAGACGCAGGCTGAGGCCGAAAGAATACTTTTCCAGCAGATCATTGCTGGAATTATAGCCCCCTTGAATGGCAAACCGTTCATCCCAACTTACCTCCGCGCCAAAGCCCAGGTGTTCTCTTTCATCGCGGCGGGTGTGATAATCGGCCGCCAATTGAACCTGCACGCCATTGTGCCGGCCGGCATAAAAGGCAATCCCCGCCCGCATTTCACGCGGCAGCGGTGTGCTCTGTCGGATAAAGGTCAGGGGTTCGCCCATGTTGGCCGCCGAGAGGCCGATGGAGATGATCCCGTGCTGAAAGGGGCTGTTGGGATTGCGGCTCAGGGTGAACCGGGGCGTTCGATACATGAGCCCTGAATCAAAAACCCATGTGTGGGCGCTGTACTGCGCTAATTTGCTGGAGAGGTATTTTGCATCCACGCCGACGGCGAGCCGATCACTCAAAAAGCTGAGCGGCTGGCCGATATTTGCCGACAGCACCCAATCGTTGGCCGTAACCTGAGTGGCGCCTTTTTCAGAACTGTCGAATTCTCCGACCCCCTGATACAACCAGCCCAGATTGAACTGCGTGCGCCGGCTCCATGGCGTCGACAGGCTCTTGCCCGCCAGCAGAGAGGCGTTATTGATGTCGGCGATCCATTTGGTATATCCAGCTGACCAATACCATTCGCGCAGATAGCTTCCGCTGGCCGGGTTGGCGAAGACAACATGGTGATCATCCAACAAAGCGGTTACGCTGTTGCCCATGGACTGCAACCTGCTCCCCGGCGGCATTTTCAGAAACGCGGCGCCGGCACGGATCTGGCCGAAGATTTGCGCCGACCATAGTATCAGCAACAGAGCCGTCAGTTTTTTCATATTTGCTATCTCACGATCATGCATTTTTTCCAGTCCTTGAAATCACCACTATGGATCGTTATGATGTACACCCCGGAGCCGGCCAGCATACCGCCGGAGGTCCGGCCATCCCAATAGTAGGTATTCCACCCCGCTAAATAATCAGACTCGCTTAGTTTGGTAATATGCGTTCCTGCGATGTCGTAAACGTCGAGACGCGCAACTCGGTTGGAGGAAAGTTTGAATTGAATGGCCAGAGGTTCCTGCCGGTCGGGTTCATAGACATTCCTGTCCAGCTTCATGCGATTCATACTAAATATCGTGATGGTGGTCTGGGCAGTGGCCAGACGCCCATATTGATCGCGCACCCGTATTTCAAATACTACCGGTTCCTCCGGGGCCGAGGTGATCAGACGCGTGTCGCCGAACAGGGGCAGATCCTGATGCCAGGTGCCGGAGATGAGGGGATGCTCCAGAATATAGCCATCAGCGAAAGAGGAATCGATGCGGCCATTTACAAAGTAAACCCAGATGTCCCAGGTGACAACTGCCCCTTCTACTTTGACCTCCACGGTCACCGAGTCACTCACCTGTACGAGCGGAGGTTGCGCATTGATATAGGGTAAGGGAACCTCAGGGATCGGCGGTTCTTTAACTTTAAGCGCATAGACCAAGGCCTGGCCGTCGTTGTTGCCGCTGGTGGTGTCATTCTCC
>DAIQOA010000140.1:0-12090 GCA_036788095.1 bacterium
ACCATAACTTTTCAAGGTAAATCGACGCCGGAAAGGGCCGGAAGGCTATTAAGTAAATGGTATTTGGAAAGAGCTCGCGTGCAGTTCAACGAAAGCCTGGATCGCTGCTGGGTACTTTTCTCCAACCGGGGCCTATGCAGACCCAAGTTGTTTATCAAGAAGATGCAAAAGCGATGGGGCAGCCTGTCGGATCATGGCAGGCTCGTACTCAATACGGATTTAATTCGAGCTCCCAAGGAATGCATCGATTATGTGGTCATCCACGAATTATGCCATTTAAAATATAGAGATCACAGTCCCGGATTCTACAAATTGCTGGAATCGGTCATTCCAGACTGGGAAAAAAGAAAACACAAACTCGAACTTGGCCTAAACAGGTAGCAAAAGGCAATCTGGATTCATACTACCCAACTTCTAGCAGATTGGGGTCGTACGTTGGGCTCAGGCTGATAAGCGCTGAGCCCATCTAGATATAATACTGGTTACTACTTTTTAGCTCTCGTATTCATCTTATTATACCTCCTTTGTACGCTTCATGTCATGTTGCCCCAAACCACACAGCCGGGTGCGTCTGCGCTGCGCTCGGCGGCTGCTTATTGGATCTTTACTGCCATCCTGCATACCGATGCTTGCCTTTCTGCGCATCCCCAATCAGCCGCTTCTATTTTCCCCTTGTCTTTTTTTCCAAATAAGCGTATGATAATTGCAGATCCACCATGTTCCCTGTGCAGCAGACTCACTTAATCCGGATGGTCCCCTATGTTCAAGCGTTCTTGGCTCAACGCGCTCATGATCATGAGCATGGTTGTGGGGCATGCCCCTTGTATTTCCCAACCTTACCTCAACCCTAAAACGCCGGTGTCCCTCCGCGTCGAGGATCTTCTCAGCCGCATGACCCTGGAGGAGAAAATAGGCCAGATGACGCAGACGGATCGCGGCGCTCTGACGCCAGAGTCCGACATCGCCACGTTTTATCTCGGCTCTCTGCTCAGCGGCGGCGGTTCAGCGCCGGCGGAAAATTCCGCCAAAGGCTGGGCGGATATGTACGACCGGTTTCAGACCATCGCCCTGTCCACCCGCCTCGCCATTCCTCTGCTCTATGGCGTGGACGCGGTGCACGGCCACAACAACGTCAAGGGCGCGGTCATTTTTCCGCACAACATCGGACTCGGCGCCACGCGCAATCCCGAGTTAGCGCGAAAAGCCGCGGAGATCACCGCTCTCGAAGTGGCTGGCACCGGCATTGACTGGACCTTTGCCCCCTGCGTTGCGGTGCCACGCGATGAGCGCTGGGGCCGCACCTATGAGGCGTTCAGCGAAGATCCGGAAGTGACCGCTTTGCTGGGCCGCGCCGCGGTCAACGGTTTTCAGGGCGACAGCCTTGGCGTGCCTGACCGCATCCTTGCTTGCGCCAAACACTATATCGGCGACGGCGGCACCTTGGGCGGCAAGGACCAGGGCGACACCCAGGTGGACGAAGCTACGCTTCGCCGCATCCATCTTCCGGGATATATCACTGCTATTCAGGCGGGCGTGGGCTCGGTGATGGCCTCTTTTAACAGCTGGAACGGGGAGAAAGTGCACGGCAGCCACAAGCTGTTGACCGGACTGCTGAAAAATGAATTAGGATTCAAAGGTTTTATCGTTTCCGACTGGGCGGGCATCGATCAGCTGCCCGGCGATTATCACAGCGATGTGGTCCAATCCATTAACGCCGGCCTCGACATGGTGATGGTGCCGACCGACTATCGCACGTTCGTGCGCGAGTTGCTCGCCGCGGTGAACGCTAACGAGATCCCCATGGCGCGCATCGACGACGCGGTGCGCCGTATCCTGACGGTGAAATTTCAATTGGGTCTGTTCGAACGTCCCTACACCAACCGGGAACTCACCGCCGAGCTGGGCAGCGCCGGCCACCGCGAGGTGGCACGCGCCTGCGTGCGCGAGTCCTTAGTGCTGCTGGCAAAAAAGGAGGCCGTGTTGCCGCTGTCGCATAACCTGAAACGCATCCATGTGGCCGGCAACGGCGCGGACAATATCGGCAATCAGTGCGGCGGCTGGACCATCTCCTGGCAGGGCGCAGACACGGTGGTCACCGCCGGCGCCACTGTGGTGCAGGCGTTGCGAGCCGAGGCGCCCGGTGTCACCTTCACCTATTCACTAGATGGATCCGGCGCCGCCGGCGCAGACCTGGCCGTGGCGGTGATCGGCGAGACGCCCTACGCCGAAGGCCAGGGCGACAGACAGGATCTGCATCTCGACGCCGGCATCGTTGAACCGGTGCGGACCATGAAGAAAGCAGGTGTGAAAACGGTGGTGGTTCTGCTCTCCGGCCGGCCCCTGATCATCGATTCGATCCTGCCCTATGCCGACGCCGTGGTCGCCGCTTGGCTGCCGGGAACCGAGGGCAGCGGCATTGCCGATGTGCTCTTTGGTCGTTTCCCGTTTACCGGCAAACTGCCCCATTCCTGGCCGGCTGCCATGGCCGACATTCCGCTCAATTGGGGCGATGCGGTGTACCGGCCGTTGTATCCCTTTGGCTACGGCCTCACCGGCTTGCAAGATCCGGCGGCGAGCGCTGCGCCGATCCTATTGGGGGCTGCGGTTGAAGAGGACGGCCGTTCCCTGCTGCTCAATCTGAACAAAGCCATGGCCCGAACCGGCAGAGTTTCAGATTGGCAGGTGCAGGTTAACCGGCAGACGGTGAAAACAGTCGGCGTTCGCCGGGACCGCAGAGATCCTTCTGTGATTCATGTTGGTGTGACACGAAGGATAAAAAAAGGCGACGTGGTGACCGTGGAATATAAAGGCGAGAACGCCCGCAGCCGCGACAAAGGAAAACTGGTCCCCTTTGCCGACCAGGCGGTATATAATGTATTGAACGATCGCGATTGAGCTTTTTTCGGCGAATATCCTTTTTTGAGCAATGGATTGGATTTGATTGGAGCGGCTGGACCCTGGCGACCAGCCGGTGAAATATCCATTCTCCTTGACATTATTCGGTCAAATGACTATTTTTCGATATCGATTTGACTGTGCAATGCCGAGTCCGGATGCGCACATGGAACGCCTCTTTATCTTCCCCTGAATCGAACACGGTTCCCCTCTGCCTTGCATTTTATGCACCGCCGCAACGGCCCGTCAGAAGCTTATGGCTGGTTTCCCGCAAAGACAAAGGAGCAATCATGAAGCATGAACTTAGCCCTCATCTTCGTTCCATCAAGTGGCTCCTGCCTGGCGGTCTCATCCTTTTCACTTTGTCTTCTCTTGCCGTACGCACCTGGGAACAGGCGAAACTGCGCCACGCTCCGGTCCGGTCTCCGGCATCAGCGTTCTATGAACAGACGTTCCATTTCGAAGAAAACCGGGGCCAGGCGGCTGACGAAGTGGATTTCCTCTGCCACAGCGGGCAACATATTCTTTTTCTAGGCGCAGCCGGATCATCTTTGCACGTGCTGGGGGAGCAAAACGGGGACTCTGCAGTGGCACTGCGTATGTCGTTGCGCGGAGCCGGGAAGGCGGCCCGCCCCAGAGGATGCGACGCGCTGAAATCATATTCCAATTATTATCTTGGAGGCGACCCGTGTGCATGGCTGGAACAGGTCCCCCACTTTGCACGCGTAACCTATGAGGACATTTACGATGGCATCGACCTGGTTTATCATGCCCGCGAGAAACAGGTCGAGTTCGATTTTCTCGTGGATCGGGGCGTCGATCCCGGACAAATCCGCCTTGATTTTGCCGGCGTTGACCAGTTGGAAAAGGATAGAATGGGCAATCTGGTGCTGCATGCCCACGGGCATGAGTTGATCTGCCGCGCCCCTCTGGCCTGGCAGGAATCGGCTGGCGGCAAACAGCAGGTGGATGTGCAATTCGCTCTGCTGGACGGTCACAGTGTCCAGTTCGATGTCGCATCCTACGATCGGCTCCGGCCACTCACCATTGATCCCCAGATCGTTTATGCCACCTATCTCGGCGGGAGCGATACTGAAACAGGCATGGCCATCGCCGTCGATGCGAAGGGTTGCGCCTATGTCACCGGCTCTACCGTCTCGACGAATTTCCCGACGCAGAGGCCCTACCAGAAAGATCTGTTCAAGGGGATGTTCTCCAATCTGTCAGATGTGTTCGTCGCCAAGATGAATCCGGAGGGAAAGGGCATCGTTTATTCCACCTATCTCGGCGGCCGCTGGGATGACATTGGCGCGGCCATCGCTGTGGACCGTCATGGCCGCGCCTGTCTGACCGGCAGGACCAGCTCCAATGATGATCCCAAAACCACCGGTTGGGATGGGTTTCCCGTCAAAAATGCATTGCAGCCGGCCATCGCCGACCCCAATAAATCCGATGCCTTTGTCGCGGTACTGGATTCGGCAGGCGGCTTGTATTATGCCACCTACCTGGGGGGGAAATACGAAGATTACGGAACCGGCATTGCCGTCAATGGGGAGGGTCATGTCTATATCACCGGCACGGAATTTTCTTTTAATTTCCCGGTAAAGAATGCCTATTTGAGTCAAAAACCCGGATACTATTTCGACGCCTTTGTGACCGTCATCGACCCGGCCCTGTCAGGAGCTGCTTCGCTGCTTTATTCAACCCATCTCGGCGGTATAGCGGATACCTACGGCAATGCCATTGCCGTAGATGATCTGGGACGCGCCTATGTGACCGGAAAAACCTCTGCCGCTGATTTTCCCACAACGGCCAACGTCATTCAGCCTGCTTATCAAGGCAATGGCGATATTTTCGTCTGCAAATTCGACCCGACAAAAGCAGGTAGCGCTTCATTGGTTTATTCCACTTTTCTCGGCAATCAAACGTCAAACGAAGGCTTGGATATTAAAGTAGGCGACTATTATTGCGCCATCGTCAGCGGCTATGGCCCGGTGCCGCCGTCATCAGGCGCCTTCACCACGGCGTCCACGGCGTTCATCAGTAAATTGAACGTTTACGGCAACGGATTCGTCTTCTCTGCCCGGCCCTGGAGTGCGAGGAAACTGGCGCTGGGCCCGGATGGTACGATCTATACTACTTGCTCCGCGGTGGTCCAGGGCGGGAGCCCCGGTATGGTGGCGCTCAAGCCGGATGGCAGCGATACGTTGTTCACTCACCGGCTTCCGGTTGTCCCCTCGGCCCTGGCCGCCGACATGGCCGGCAATGTCTATATGACCGGAACGACCAGTTCTCCGGACTTGCCGGTCAAAAATGCCTTTCAGTCCCAACCCGCCGGCAAGACCGATGCCATCATCGTCAAATTGCAGGCCGCGGATATGCTGTTGGTCAAAGTCTTTGCCGATCCGGTCTTTTGGGAACGTCTTTCGGTTCGGAACACCCAGCTCGACATCTATGCCATCGACCTGTCGCAGCGCGCCCGTCCTCTGCGCTTCATCGAGCGCAAGTTCACGGACCATAAAGGGCTGCTGCGGCTTCCCAGGGGCGGCGTGTATGAACCCGGCATGCCGCTGTTTCTCCGTGCAACTCCGGAAAGAGTGATGTCGCCGAAAGAGAATCGAACCGCCAACACGGAATTCATCTACAAAGTGCATGTGGATAATTTAAACATCGACACGCAGGGAAAGGTCAGCGCGCAACATCTGCAAACCAATCCAGAGGACACAACCGAGATGTTTTTGCATCATGCGTCCTTTGGCTATAGCCTGATAGCCAGCATCGAGTGGCAGGCCTCACCGGAATACGTGGCTAATGTGCAATCCCTTTTCCGCATGGCGAACAACCTCCTGTATGACGTGACCAACGGTCAGGCGTTTCTCGACTCGGTAGCCCTGTTCGACAACGGCGATCGCTGGGAGGAGGCCGATATTCGCCTGCATGCCGACAATGTGCAATGGCCTTCGGCCCATGCCAACGGCGTTAAAGAGGCAAGCGGCCACCATGTATATATGCCGCCGGCCTTTTACAGTAATAGTGCGGACGATAGCGCACAAATTCAATCTATTTATAATGGTGAGCCCATCGACCCCTCCATTCCAATGACGGTCACGACTCTTGTTCATGAATTAGGCCATTATCTGTTCAACTTTCGCGATGAGTATGAGAACATTCTCGGGGAATACATCTTTAATACCATTAATTTTGGCTTCATGGACAATCCGGATGACTTGAATGATCCCGTGAGCACTGAAATGTCCGGCTACCGGCAGACCGATCAGCTCTACAACGATTATACGCTCACTGAACATTTTCAAAGCCGGGCGAGAGCCTGTTGGGATTATTTCAAAACCAACAATGACAATATCTACGGCGATATCGTCGTTTCCATCCATCGGCCGCGCGATCTGCGCATCTATCCCAATAACGTCATCGAGGGACCCAACAGCGATTGGCAGCAGCCCGATTTTTCGGTGGGAGATATGATGGGCTTTGAAAACCATGCAACGACAACCACCCGTCCGCGTCTCGATCTTGTTTTTACCCGGCAGAACCAACCGGTCAAGGGCGCCAGGGTGATGCTCGCCAAGCAAGTCGGTGATCGGTTTATCTATCACGGCAAGACCACACACACCGGACGGATGAAGCTTTTCAATGCCGAGGCAGGCGACCTGGTGATCGCCACCCACGAGCGTCATGGCGATTGGCAGTTCGTTGAACGCGTGCTCGACGCGGCCCTGGCCAAGTCTCACCATGGAGCCGGAACCATCGAGATGAAGCGACTGAACGGTTCGTATACGCTGATCTCGGAAATCAACTTTGACGCGCAAGGCGCGCTTGTTTATCGCTGCCAGGCCGATCCCCTCTTTTCGTCTCCCCCTTCGATGAGGTTTTTCGATGGCCGTTCCGCATCCAGCGAACAGCCGCTCTCTGCGACGGCTGGGGGTTACACGGCACGCCTCGACGCACTCGCATTCACGTCGGGAGACCTTCTTCTCGCTGCGCCGGACCGCCTCGGAGACCGTTTCCTGCTGCGCCAGGCGGCCGCCGTCGTCGACAGAGATGCTCTTGCTGAAGTGCACTACTTTGGCAATATGCCGCTCGAGTTCATCAGCAAAAGATCCAAGACCACGGCCAGGAAAATTGCAGCCCTGTCTTCCGGATTTCCCGTGCCGAAAAAGGGGCTTCCCGACTCGCTGCGCAGGATATCAGACGCCATCGCCTTGAATATTTTTCCGGGCAACTCGGTTTTTATCGGACAGATACAGATTCATTATAACGCGGATTCGCTGGAAGCACTGGTCCCCGATGCGGTGCAGCTTTACCAATGGAAGGATGGCTGGCATCCCCTGCCGACGGGGGTAAATCTCACTCGTCGAACCGCCGCCACTGAGGTGGCGGAACCAGGGATTTTCGCCGTTTTTCTGGATCTGACCCGCAGCAGGGTGGTCTCCACTCAGGTCAAACGGGCGCCCACTGCGCCGACCGGGTGGATGCTGCAGCCGAATTATCCCAATCCGTTCAACCAAAACACCGTTTTGTCCTATACGACGCCAAAGCGTTCACGGGTGATCATCGCGATCTATGATGTGCGCGGCCGTAAAATTCGCACCCTCATTGACCGACCGCACGACGCCGGCGCCTATACGGTGCAGTGGGACGGGCTGGATGAAAAAAGACAATCGGCGGCATCCGGCGTTTATCTGATGCGTCTACAAGCGGCGGATGTTCAACTCGCCCGAAAAATTACGTTGGTTAGATGAGAGTTCTTGCCGTCCACTCTGCCTGCCGGCTCTCGATTTGGTCCTTGCAACGAGGCGCCGGTTTTATTAAGCCGGACCGGCGCACGCATGAACGAGGCCGGCAGCGGCGGATGTTGTTCAGCTTTTGCCGGCGCATTCTCTCTTTTTCAACTCTTTTTTCAGAAACTGCCCGGTGTAGGATTCTTTAACTTTCGCCACCTGCTCCGGCGTGCCCGTCGCCATGACGCGGCCGCCCTTTTCTCCGCCCTCTGGCCCCAGGTCGATGATCCAGTCCGCGGTTTTGATCACATCCAGGTGATGTTCGATGACGATCACGGTGTTGCCGCGGTCCACCAGCCGGTTTAACACGGTCAGCAGCATTTTCGTGTCTTCAAAATGCAGGCCGGTGGTGGGCTCGTCCAGGATATACACAGTCTTGCCGGTGCCGATTTTGGACAGCTCGGTGGCGAGTTTGATCCTTTGTGCTTCGCCGCCGGACAGGGTGGTGGCCTGCTGGCCGAGATGGATGTAGCCCAGGCCCACATCGTTCAGCGTCTGCAGCTTGCGCCGAATGACCGGCAGTTTGTCGAAAAACTCGAGCGCCTGCGACACGGTCAGGTCCAGCACATCGGCGATGGAGAGGCCTTTGTATTTGATCTCCAGGGTCTCGCGATTGTAGTGTTTTCCCTTGCACACTTCGCAGGTCATATAGACGTCCGGCAGGAAATGCATTTCAATTTTTATAATGCCGTCGCCCTGGCAGGCTTCGCAGCGGCCGCCTTTAACGTTAAAGCTGAACCGGCCAGGCTGATAGCCGCGGATTTTCGATTCCGGCAGTTGGGTGTAAAGGTCGCGGATAGGGGTGAACAGTCCGGTGTAGGTGGCTGGATTGGAGCGCGGCGTACGGCCGATGGGCGATTGATCGATGGCGATGACCTTGTCCAGATGCTCGAGGCCTTGGATGCGGTCGTAGTCCAGCGGCATCTCTTTAGAGTTGTAGAAATTTTTGTTGAGAATGGGATACAGGGTTTCGTTGATGAGGGTGGATTTGCCGCTGCCGGAAACGCCGGTGATGCAGACCAGGGCGCCCAGCGGAATTTCCAGGGTGATGTTTTTCAGATTATTGCCCCTGGCGCCGATCAGGCGCAGGAATTGGCCGTTGCCCGAACGCCGTTGAGCGGGTTTTGGGATACAGCGCCTGCCGGCCAGATAGGCGCCGGTGATGGAACGGGGATTGGCCGCCACCTGCTTGGGCGTGCCGAGTGCGATGATTTCACCGCCGTGGATTCCGGCGCCGGGCCCCAGGTCGATGAGAAAGTCGGCCTGTTCAATGGTCTCCTGATCATGTTCCACGACGATGACCGAGTTGCCCAGATCGCGCAGCCTTTGCAGCGTGTCGATGAGCCGCTGGTTGTCTCGCTGATGCAGGCCGATGGAGGGCTCATCGAGGATATAGAGCACGCCCACCAATTGCGAGCCGATCTGCGTTGCCAGCCGGATGCGCTGCGCTTCGCCGCCGGAGAGCGTGCCGCTGGCCCGGTCCAGGGTCAGGTAGTCCAGTCCCACGTTGACCAGAAAGCCGAGCCGGGCGCGCACTTCTTTGAGGATTTGCTGGCTGATGGTCTGTTCGCGTTTGGTTAGCGGCAGGCGGTTGAAAAATTCCAATGCGGCCTGGACGGAAAAAGCAGAGACCTCCTGGATGCCCAGGTCCGCGATCTTGACGCTTCGCGCTTCGGGTTTTAGCCGCAAGCCGTTGCAGGCGGAACAGGGCACCATGTTCATGAATCCTTCGATCCAGTCGCGGATGCCGCCCGAATCGGTCTGCTGATAACGGCGCTCGAGATTTTTGATGATGCCTTCGAATTTATTGCGGAACTTGCCCTCCATTTTGCCGGAGCGGGATTTATAGTTGAAATCCATGACCTCGTCCGATCCGTGCAGCAGCACCTGCTGCAGCGCTTTGGGCAACTCCTTAAACGGGGTGTCCAGGGAGGCGCCGTATTTTTCCACCACGCCGGCGGACAGGGTCATGTACCAGCCGTCCTTGAGCGCGCCCCAGGGCACGATGGCGCCCTCGTTGAGCGACAGGCTCTTGTCCGGCACCACCAGATCCGCATCGATCTCCATCAGAGTGCCAAGACCGTTGCACGTGGGGCACGCGCCATAAGGTGAGTTGAAGGAGAACAGCCGCGGTGAGGGTTCTTCGTAAGAGAGGCCGCAATCGATGCAGGCGTACTGCTCGCTGAACAGCAGCTCCTGTTGGCCGATCACGTCGATGATGATAATGCCGGACGCAAGCCCCAGCGCGGTCTCGATAGAGTCGGTGAGCCGCGATTGGATCTTGGGATTGATGATCAGCCGATCGACCACGATCTCGATGTTGTGCTTTTTATTTTTGTCGAGCTTGATCTCCTTGTCCAACTCCAACAGCGTGCCGTCCACGCGGACGCGCACATAGCCGTCGCGCCGCGCTCCTTCAAAGAGCTCGCGGTATTCGCCCTTGCGGCCGCGTACGATGGGCGCCAGAACCTGGATACGGCTCTCCTGGGGCAACGTCATCACCTGGTCGACGATCTGCTGGATGGTCTGGCGTTCGATTTTTTTGCCGCAACGGTGGCAATAGGGAACGCCGATGCGGGCGTAAAGCAGACGCAGGTAATCATAGATCTCGGTTACGGTGCCTACGGTGGAGCGGGGATTGCGGCCGGTGGTGCGCTGTTCGATGGAGATGGCCGGCGACAGGCCTTCGATATAATCCACATCCGGTTTTTCCATCAAGCCGAGAAACTGGCGTGCATAGGCGGACAGGGATTCCACATAACGGCGTTGGCCTTCGGCGTACAGCGTATCGAAAGCCAGGGACGACTTGCCGGACCCGGAGAGGCCGGTGATTACCACCACCTGATTGCGGGGGATTTCCAGGCTGATGTTTTTCAGGTTGTGTTCGCGTGCGCCGCGGATGATGATTTTATCTTTTTCAGGCATAAAAATTTTTGATCCTTGCTGAGTGTGCCTTGTGATTGTCGGATTGCAGCGGCCCGGTAGAACGGTTGTCGCGTTGCATGCGCCGGCGGCGGGGCTGTGCGAGCTGCCGGGCCGGAAGGGTCCTGCGGCCAGCCAACGCAAGCCCAGACGGCCTGTGCTGTACGCCGGTTTTTATTGCAGCGGTCCAGGGTCAACGCGGAATCCGTTCAGAAGACGTGATCGGAAAACGATAATCTACAAAATTCTCATAATTATTGAAAGCCACTTTTTTCGTCCCAGACGCAGGGATCGATAAAAAAGGTTGATATTGTATGAAAATAGTCGTAGAATCTGAACAAAATTCAATCTTTTGTTCATCAGGAGAGACTCATGAAGCGAATGATCGTGTTGGTGGTCCTGTTCGTGCTGAGCGCCTGGGCCGGCGCGCAGACTGTGGCCGAACATCTTGCAGCAGGGGACGCGGCCTATGAGCGTTATGACAACGCCGGAGCGCTGAAACACTATCAGGCGGCCTGGAAAGCGGACTCCACCGACTGCGACGTGCTGTGGAAGATCGCCCGCAGCCATATCGACATCGGCGAACTGGCTGATGAGAAAACGCAAAAGGTGAATTATTACCTGGGTGAAAAGTTCGCCCGCGCCGCGGTACGTCATTGTCCGAACAGCGCGGATGCGCATTTAATGCTGGCGGTATCCGTCGGCCGGGTTGCGTTGATGGTGGGCGGCAAAAAAAAGGTGGAGCTTTCCAAAGAGGTCAAGGCGGAAGCGGAAAAAGCGCTGGAGCTGGATCCCAACCAGGATATCGCTCATCACGTGTTGGCGCGCTGGCACCGCGAAGTCACCCATCTCAGCGGCTTTTTAAAGACCTTTGCCAAAATTCTCTATGGCGGCCTGCCGCCTGCCAGCGATGAAAAGGCGGTGGCCCATTTTACCAAAGCTTTGCAAATCAAGCCGGATTACATCAACCATCATCTGGAGATGGGCATCACCTACGAAGCCATGAAACAGTGGGACGCGGCCCGCGCCGAATATCAAAAAGTGGCAGAGCTGCCCATCGGCGCTTTCAACGATCAGCAACATAAACAGGAAGCGGCTGAACGATTGGCCAAGATCAAGGATAAGAAATAGATTCGGCCGGAGCGACGCGCATCGTGTCGTGGAAAAGAGTGTTCTTCGCGATGGGATTGGTCGCTGCCGGCGTGCTGCTCTGGACCGGGCGTATGTCGGTGGTGCATTTTGCCCTTGGCTCGGTGCGCACGCGCATCGGCCAACTGTTCGGCGTTGACCGTCTGCATCACTTTATCCTCAGCCTGCAGGGGGGCGCCCTAGTGTTGGTTGTGATCGGCTTGCTCGTTCTGATCCTGGGTGTCCGCCGAACCCGTAAATCCGGAGACAGGGAATGAATCCAGCGATCCTTCTGTGGCTGTTCACGCTGCTGAGTGCACCGGCGGCGGAACCGCCGTTGTTTCAC
>DAIQOA010000141.1:0-11939 GCA_036788095.1 bacterium
GCGCCGCTCCAGCCGCTAAAAGTCCACCCAGCTGCCGGTGTTGCAGTCAACGTCACTACGGTGCCGTGGGCATAACTGGTCTGGTCCGGAGCTTTGGCCACGCTGCCAGAGCCCACGGTGTTGATCGTCAGGGCATAGGTATTCTGTTCAAAATTGGCAGTCACCGTCTTGTTCTGATCCACGCTAACCGTGGTCGATGCGCTGGTCGGACTGGCCACCGCCGCCCCGCCGCTCACCGTCCAATTGACAAAATGATAGCCCGTGGCCGCGGTTGCGGTGATCGGCACCGATTCCCCGGACGCATAGCTGTGCCCGCCGATCGCAGGCGTCGTCGTTCCGCTGCCGCCGGGACTCACCGCCATGGTCAGCGTGAAATTTGGTATTTCAGTGAAAGTGGCCGTCACCGTCTTGGCCGCATCCATGGTGATGGTGGTCGGATTCGTGGAACCGGTCAACGCGCCGCTCCAGCCGGTAAAAGTCCAGCCCGTTGCCGGATTTGCAGTCAACGTCACTACGGTGCCGTGGGCATAGCTGGTTTGGTCCGGATTTTTTGTCACGGTTCCGGATCCCACGGGGGTGATCGTCAGAGCATAGGTATTCTGTTCAAAATTGGCAGTCACCGTCTTGTTCTGATCCACGCTAACCGTGGTCGATGCGCTGGTCGGACTGGCCACCGCCGCCCCGCCGCTCACCGTCCAATTGACAAAATGATAGCCCGTGGCCGCGGTTGCGGTGATCGGCACCGATTCCCCGGACGCATAGCTGTGCCCGCCGATCGCAGGCGTCGTCATTCCGCTGCCGCCGGGACTCACCGCCATGGTCAGCGTGTATTGCGGCGTGCCAAAATTAGCGGTCACCGTCTTGTTGCTGTTCATCGTGACCGTTGTGGTGGGGTCATTCACATCAGCCACATCACCGGTCCAATTAAGAAAAGAATTGCCGCCGCTCGCTGTAGCGGTAACGTTAACGACCTGATTGGGATTGTATAGGTAAGCCCCGACTGCAGGTGTGGTGGTTCCGCTGCCGCTGGGGCTGACGGCCATGGTCAGAGTATAGGCAGAGGCGTTGAATACGCTTAAGATGCGCGACGCGCCGGGTACATACGCTCCGGTACCGCTTACATAGGAGACGCTGACCGATGTAAACTCTCTGTTCAGACTGGGGCGATACAATCGGTATTGAACAATTTCACCGGCCGTCAAACCGGGATTGCCCAGATCATCGGCGCCCATGGCAGGACCGGCCGTATTGGAGCCGTTCCATTCAAATCCGCCGACGCATACGCCGCTGCCGTTGAAAAAACCGATTTCATCGCCGTTCTCCAGAGGGGCACCGCCCAGCGTTTTGTTTGTAGTAGTGATCATGGCGATCGTCATATTGTTGTCTGTGTCGGTCCAGGTAAAATGCCCGGTAGTGCCTGCGAACGCCATGGCCTGAAAGGCCAGCACAAACAGCACCAGCGCTTTCAATCTGTAGAGTTTCATGGTTCTCTCCTTTTAATAAAGAGCAATAGTCGCTTCGGTCCAATTTCAAACATAATCCAAATTCTATGATGGCACTCCGGCTATTCAATAAAAGCCGAATCCCAGTCTTTCCTACCTCAGTAGCCGTTCTGCGGCCATTCCAGTGTCGCGGCGGTCGCCATATAGAGAAAATAACCGGACCCGGGGCTCATGTTGCCGATGGTGTTGATAGAATGCTCAGGCCAGTAGACCCGGCCGGCGCCATCCTTAACGAGTAGAACCGCATGCGCGATGCGGCCAAGAACTTGTTCTATCGCCACAGCGGATTCATTCAAACAGGAGACCAGATTCCAGCCCTGGCGCAGATCGAGGGAGGCTTTTTCTCCGCTCACCATTTGTCCTCTGAAGGTCAAATCACCGGCTGTATTGAGGTAGACCCAGTACCCTTTTCGCCAATCCCAGTAATGAAGCAGATCGATCTGATAATCCGGCCAATAGGTGTTGCCAAAGCCGTCCTTAAACAGAACCAGCTTTCCAGCCAGCGGCGCCAAAAGATTTTCCAGCAGGCTGTCCTTGGGAGCAATCCAGCACGAGACCAGATTCCAGCCGGTTTTCAGGTGCAGCACGGCAGAATCAGGTTCAGTCAGCAATAATTGATTGCGAAATTCATTCGCCTGGTCCGTATGGACCTGAAGCGCTGCCAGATCGTCCCCTGCCAGCAGGGCGAAATCCACGGTGATCGTCTGCTGGCTGAGAATTTGATAGGGGCCGGCGGCGAGAACCTGAGAGACATCGCCGATTCCGGCCTGCTGGATGGCCGTGCCGCTGCTGATCGCCTCCCATTTTTCCGCGTCGCTGAATCCATCATAGATGCCCCAACCGGGATTTCCCGGCGCCAGTTCGTCGTTCAGAATGTCCCGGTAAGAAACCGTCCCTTCCGAAAGCAGGGCGCAGCCCACATGGGTTCCGGGTTCGCCTGTGGTGTTGTACACATAGCCAAGACGGCGGCCGGCATCATAATCCACCCTGTTGGCGTCAGAGTGATCCTCATCCACATCCCAGTCAAAAAAGAGGCCAAAGTGAAAGTTGGACAGCGTCTGCGCCCCCTGATTGGTGATCTGGTAGCGGAGAATGATAAAATCTTCAGCCCCGGCGGTCTTGGACGCAAAAGTGTGCTGCCGGACCGCAATGTTCATAGGAGCGTCTGCGTGATCATCCGTTAACGAAAGAGTGCTCTCCTCGTCGGTGAGAGAGCCGGGCCGAAGCAAAGTCAAAGGATCCGCCGCGAGCTGGACAAAGTCCTGATCAGGAACAGCTGTGGCGCTGCGCGCAGAGCTGGAAATTTGTGCAGCAGAGACACCGGCGATGATGGATCCTTCATAGAGTACATTCTTGCCGGATCGATAGGTAAATCCCGATCCCCCTGAGGCAGCGGCCGGCGAGGCATAGCCGATTCTGCCGGCCGCGGTGACAGAGGTATGAATCTGGTTAATGCTGAGCGGTACGAAATTCGCCGAGATTGTAAAGTTGAAATGGTCTGTATCGCTGTAATCCCCTGAGGTAATGGTCACTGCGCATTGGACGGTCTGGTTGGCCGGGGCGTCGTTAGAAATCACGACTTCAAAAGGCGTCGTCTGGGTTGCCGAGGCAAGCGTCCCCAGCCCGGGCATGGTGACCTGGCTATTGAGCAAAGAGAGATAGGGTGAATTCTCGCTCAATGAAAGTGAGATATCGGCCGATGGCGCCAGATAATTGGTCAGCGTCAAAAAGATGCGCGCAGTCTCTCCAGGCCTGAACTGAGAATCCCCGTCGTCGCCCACCAGTTCGGCTCCATTGAGCCGAATGGAGGGCGGATTTTCCGTCACCGCCCGGCCGGCATGAATCCGGCCTTTGCCCAGCATACCTGCATAAGCAGGGTTGAGCTGATCGATGGACACGGCGGTGACTCTGACCTGTTCAGCGCATTGCCGGCCGCTCCACTCCGGGTGTTGGGTCTTGATCAAAGCGATCACACCGGCGGTCAGCGGCGCGGACATGGAGGTTCCGCTGTAACGGGCATAGCCGTTGTTGCTGACCGTACTGTAAATAAGCAAACCCGGTGCACTCACATCAACCCAGTCGCCATAGGTGCTAAAACTGGTCTTGGCATCCCAATCGTTGGTCGCAGCAACGGCAAACACGTTCGAGTAGCAGGCAGGATAGTTCAGCGTCGTGGAGCCTGAATTGCCGGCTGAAGCGACGACCACGGCGCCCAGATCCGTGACATAGTTGATGACATCCTGCTCATACTGGGAAGGAGATCCCCCGCGTCCCCAGCTGCAATTGATGATAGTCGCGCCATTCTCTGCCGCGTAAAGCATGGCCTCATAGCCGTAGGCAATGCCCTCGCCAAAACGGTCGGCGGCGTTGATCGCCATGAGCCGGCAATTCCACGCCGCGCCGGCGATGCCGTGCACGTTGTCGGTCAGCGCGTCGGCGATACCGGCCGTATGCGTTCCGTGGTTGGCGAAATCAGGCTGGGTGGCCAGGCCTGTAGGATCGCCGCTGTTGGTGGCAAAATTCCAGCCATGAACATCATCGACATACCCATTGCCGTCATCGTCGCGATTGTTGCCGAGGATCTCATCCTCATTCACCCAGAGATTGCCGTGCAGATCCTGATGCCTGATCTCGGTGCCGCCATCCACAATGGCAATGACCGCAGAGCCTTGTCCCCCCTGCACCCTGTCCCATGCGTCCGGCAGCCCAACGACCGGAAGATGGGTTTGCTGGACAAAGAGCGAATCCTTGGGCGTCACATCGAGGGTATGGTAATAGAGGGGTTCGGCGTATTCGATCGAAGGATGCCGCTGCAGCCAATTCAGAACGGCCTTTCGGTTGGACTGGCTGGAAAGAAATCCGTAAAAAACACGGCTCATTCGCGCCGCTGCTCGAGAAGAACGGGTGGATAGCGCGACCTGGCGTTTCGGCTTTTCAAGCCGGATAAGGCCGTGGCCCTGCGCCTGTGAACCCAAGCGATTCAGCATCTGCTCCGACTCCCACTGCGACGGCGGCAAATCATCTTTGAATTTCAAGACGATCTGGCCGGATTGAATGGACTCGGCTGAAAATGCCTGCACACCACATCCCGGCATGAACGGAACAAAGGTGAGGATGAAAACAGGGATGGGCAGAAAGGCTATTTTGCTGCTGTGCATGGATTCGCGCTCGTTGTATTAGGGCCGCCTTACCGGATTAAGTATAGCTCAAGGAATATTTATTTGATCAGAGACATTTTAATCACTTGAACAAACGATCCGGCCTGCAGGCGAACCAGATACACACCGCTGGCAACCTGCTCGCCCGATTGATCCAGACCTTCCCAAACGATATTATAATAGCCCGCCTTCTTTTTCCCCTCCGCCAGGGTGCGAATCGCCTGACCGCGGAGGTTATAGATCACCAATTGCAGGTTGCACTCTTGGGGCAATTCGAAGCGAATGCTGGTAGTCGGATTAAAAGGATTTGGATAATTCTGCCGCAAGGCAAATTTCCTGGGCGTTTGCAGGAGGTTCGCAGTTTGAGCCACCCAGACTGCGTTTTCCCGGTAGAATAATTCAGCAGGCAGATCGCTTCCATTCAGACCGTTTTGAAGGGAGATGATCGGCAGATTGGATTCTACGCTGCTGTCCGCAGACCAGAATTTCAGCTGCAACGCATCTCCCTCACGGCATGCCTCGAACGCCTCGGTGTGTTCGTCGTCGCCCCAGATCGTGATCAAAGCCCGGCCGTCCTGCACCACACTGGCGCCGACGATTCTTCCACCAGGGCCGGTCACCGCAATCTCATCGTTCTCCCTGCAATAAGGCGCTTTGACCAGCAGAATGGCATTGCTTCCGGTCATGCGGTGAGTGGATTGAAAATGCTGTACCGGTCTTGGCGGCGTGAACGCCAGAAGCCTCTTTTTGGGAAGGGTCGTGCCGTTGGCGGGATACGTCAGAGTGGAAGCCGTGTTAAGATAGATCTGATACCCCTGACCCGGCAGCATATCACCGATCATGTTAATGGACAGTTCAGGCCAATAGACCATGCCGCTCCCGTTCTTGGCGATAACCAGATTGGCGCCGAGAGAAGCGAGGGCCACCCCTGCCTCGAGTGGAGTATCGCGCAGATAGGCGACCATCCTCCACCCTGCGTTCATAACGATGGGTGTCAGTTCCGGTGTCTGCTGCTGACCAACAACTATGAGCGATTCCGCCACCGTAATGTAGCATTGATATCCATCGAGCGGATTCCAATCTCCAATCAGGTTGATGGCTAACTCAGGCCAATACACCATCCCACTGATGTTTTTAAGAATCGTAAGATGCCCTCTTGCCACGATATCCGCCAACACCGAATCCATCGCGGGTTCGGTCGGGGACATCCACGATGAAATCATATTCCATCCGGGATTGAGAGAAATCTTATGCTGCGCCGGAGCGGCCAGTGTGATGGAAAAATAGCCGTCGCTCTCGTCGGCAAACGCACCGCTGGGAAGGGTGGTGATGCGCACCTTGCAGCTGTCGGTTTGAATCGCCGGAAGGGTCCAGGCATAACTTTCCGATGCCGTGGGAACAACGGCGGCAATGGGCGTCCAACTGCCGTTGCGGCCGATGCGGTACTCGAGGTTGGATTCGCCGGATAGATCCGACCACCAGACGATGTTGTGCACGCTGCCGGAGCTCCAGGACTCTGCGCCGTTAGGCTCCCGCAGGGATAAAAAGTCGACGCTGCGCAGTATCGCCTGATTGCGTCCAACGATCGTGGTGCGCCCTCCGGCATGGCTCAAAGCGAACAGGTTGTTCATCGTGCCGCTTTGCTGATATTGCCAGGTCAAACCGCCGTCCACACTGCGATAAATGGATCCCATCCAACCGACCGCGAGAGCGGTCTCTTCAGAATAAAACTTGACATCCCAGATCGTAAGCGCGGACCAAGTGCTCAGGGTGATGGGAGACCAGGTGAGTCCGCCGTCGACCGTGCGCAGAATCCAAGGCTTATCGCCCACGATAAGCCCCAACTGAGGCGTGACAAACGTTACGTTGCGAAACAGACCGGTCGAGTCTGTGGAGATCGTCGTCCAGTTCGCTCCACCGTTGGTCGTGCGCAGAATGACGCGATCACCGACCGCCATGCCCGTATCGGCGTTGACGAAATGAACGCCGAACAGTTGTCTGCCGGTGCCGCTGCTCTGCATGGTCCAAGTGCCGCCGCCGTCCGTGGTCTTGGTGATGCCGCCCGCATCGGTGATCACCCAGCCGAGCTGATCGTTGAGGAAAAAGCCGTTATTCAGATAATGACCGCTGCCGGTTCCGAGAAGGCTCCAGGTCGCCCCGCCGTTTGTGGTTTTGGCGACGTGATCATAGCTGCCGAAAGCATATCCGACCGTGGCGGAAGGAAAATAGACGCCCCTGAAATTGATCCAGGCAGTGCCGGGATAAACCGAAGACCAGTGGTCCCCCCCATCCGTCGTGCGAATAATCAAACTGTCGCCGACGATGACGCCGGTGCTGTCATCTATAAAATGAAGATCACGAAATTCTCGAGCGAACTCGGAAATTTTCCGTTCCCACCCTTCCGAAGGCGGCAAAGTGGTGAACTGGTAGGGCGCAGAGATAGTAGTGCCGAGGGCGTTCGTGGCCTGCATGCGCATGGAATAAAAAGAATTGGACTGGAGGCTGTCCACAATGGGAGTCGTGATCCACATCGGGCCGGCGCCGGTAAAGGGTCCGCCTTCCGGCACAATCGATTGATCAAAATTTCCCGTCAGACCGTACTCGAACCTGACGGTAGTCGGCAGCCCGCGGGTATCGACATAGCCGCGAAACCGTGCCGAGTCCCAATAATAGTCCAGACCTTCGACCTGCAGAATGACCGGCCCGCCTGGTTCAAGCTTGCGTATGCCGATGGAATAATCACCGGATGAATCCCATTGAATCGTTGTAAGATCCTTGCCCAGGTTCTCCCAGCTCTCCTGTTCAAGCCTTTCGACGAGCTCGCGATTGGGAAACGTGCCCCAGTCGGTGGACTGGGCATAACGGACATAATAGATGCCGTTCTGCGGCAGAATCCAAACGATCCGTTGGTCATAAGGTGGATTGAGATATCCGCTGTTGGTCGCCAGGTTGGCGCCGTCAGCATTATAGAGGAACATTCGTCCGCCCAAATCAGAGTCATTCTCTTCATGTCCCCAAATCACGACCGTATCATTGGCCGCGCCCCAGAACCGGTAATAATCGACATCGCCGAGAGGATTGATCGCGGCCGTAAGCGAATCGCCGTATTCCATCCAGGTGCCTGACAAGGCGGTCCCGTTTGGTTCCAGTTCCGTGGTTGGTACAACCTGGGTGATGGTAAATGTGGTATCGCTGACATCGAACACCACTTCGTTCCCCACCTCGCTCACTCTGACCCGACAAGAGTCGCTTTCCAGGGCCGGCGTCAGCCAGGCATAGCTCAAATTCTGAGCAGGGATGTCCGTCGCGATCAACACCCAGCTGCCGCCGGGTTCAACCTGATATTCCAGTCTCACGCTGTCCGTGAGCAACGTGGACCAGGTGATTTTTTTGCTCGTCCCAGAGCGCCATTGCTCTCCGCCGTTGGGAGTCAGCAATGTGACCGCTGAGGCGGGCACTGAGATCAGAACGCCGATCAGCAACAGAATCCAAGCTGAATGCTTTTTCATAGCAATGTCTCTCCTGCAAACCCTCACAGTTGCCGGCTCGATAGCGGCCGGATGCAAAAAGAACATGGAAAAGAAAAAGGGAAAGGTCGAACGAAATTCGTGGAAGATCCTGCACCCTGCTGTCAACCGGGACAGGAGGTCTATCGGACTCATGGTATCACCCCAGGAAATAATGGAACCGCACCGCGCAACAAAAACGCTGCACTTCGGTCCATTGAAATAAAAACAGCCACTGACCATGATGAATCATGGCATGGACTAGCCGAACTGCCGGTTCAGAGACTTTGCCGAGTCACCCGTCAGTCCCAGGCGAACGCACTTTGCCCTGCTCAAAAATGGACATAAGATGCCCTTGTGGACGATCTGTGCCACCCTTTGAGAAAAACGGTGCATTCTTGTCACATAAAAACAGTACAACTACACACAAGTCGCTCAAAAACCGAGCGGCTGGTCTCACTTGATAAAAATGGTAAATGGAGCTGCGTCTGACCTCACAGTTGCCAAGCACGGCGTGGGGGGGAAAAGGAACCCTCTATTTCGGGCTAGTGTCAACCCTGGCGCCAAAGCGCTTTTAGAGAATATCCACTTTCTAATATAGAGACTGAAAACAAAAAAGTCAAGCCTTTTTTATTTACGCCTATCTCTTCAAATCCTGCATCGATCCCTCAATGTCATCTAACTGACTTGAAGGACATCACGTTAAGCGGAAGCGACATACCCCTCAGCGGAGATTCGTTCGTGAACCGCTTGCTTTTTTATATAAAAAGACGTACTTTTATGCGGCGATGGAGTTCGCCTTAACCGCGTTTACGCTGATGACTCCTGCTTTTTTCACAGGGATTGTGCAATGAGCAGGAGTTTTTTATTCCAGTCCGCGGACCGGAAAGTCTTTTGCAGCGGTCCATCATTTCCTTTAATCAGGGGTGACTTGTGCATAACATTTTTTTAATCGGCGTCGGTGGTTTTATCGGCACGATCCTGCGCTATGTCCTGAGCGGATTGATACAACAGGTCATAAAAGACGCCTCCTTTCCCTACGGGACATTGTTCGTCAACCTCAGCGGCTGTTTTGCCGTGGGTTTCCTGTCCTACCTTTCTGAGAATTACGGACTATTGCCCGGAGCCCAGCGTCCGTTCGTATTCATCGGCATATTGGGTGGATTCACCACTTTTTCAACCTTTATGAATGAAAGCATGCACCTGGCGATGGATAAGGAGGCGCTTATGACCTTTCTGAACATTCTACTCCATATCGTTCTGGGCATGATGGCCCTGTGGTTGGGTCGCCTGATCGCTTTTAAATCGTGGAGGTGACACATGCTGACGCCTACGGACGGATATCTGTTACGCATCTTCATGGGCGAATTGGACAGGTACCAGCACCGCCCCTTGTATGAATGGATCGTGATGCAGGCGCGAGATTTGGACATGGCGGGCGCTACGGTGATGCGGGGGATCATGGGATTTGGTCCCAAAACACGGATCATTCATTCTTTTAAAATTGAACGGTTATCCGAGGATCTGCCGATCGTCATCGAGATCGTCGACACGATGGACAAGATCGAACATTTCTTGAAATACATCAGCTGGTTTCTTAAGGAGGGGCTGGTTACGGTGGAAAAAGTCAACATCAGAATATACCGCACTCCTGAAAAGTAACAAAGAGGAGGCGGCCTGGAGTGCTCTGCCACGCCGTGCCGAGTGTGCGGTACTAGGCAGCGAGCGCCTCTTGGCGCGACGCTGATAAAAACAGGTAAAGATACGCTCTGGCAAAAATTCGTCAGGACAACGTAAGCGGGACCGGTGTTTCCGGATTGAATGGGTTGAATAGTCGGACGGCAACGCGACCGCTTTTGCCGGCTTTTCATCAACCGGACAGACGCGGACGCTCAGCAGAAAAATGCGTCAGTGCCTCTATCGTGGCCAGTTTAATCCCAAGAGAAGATAAACCGTCAGATGGTTGACGCTCTCGTTATAGGCCCATAGATGCATCTTACCGTAGCGGCCGCGCAACTCTACGGAATAAGGTTTTGCGACCAGGCCGATGCCGAACTGCATTGCCAGAGGGGACTGGTTCTTTCGGCCGATCAGAGGAAAATCGCCCACATCCTCTATGACCGTCAAGTCAATGTGACACGGCAGTGGATCCGGTGCTTGGCTGTTATCCCAGCGATAGAGATGTTCCTTAATTCGGCGACGTGTATCGTCGCCCACGCCAATGGCTAAGGAGCCACCCAGGACGATACGTCCCTGCAGCCGTGAATTGATCCGGGCCGTATAGCGCAGCACCAGAGGCCATTCCAGAAAAACTGAAGAGATGTTCAGATCACCTCGGTAGATATAGACTGACATGGGATAGGAAAGAAAGTTTTTATCGACGAGCCGGCTGCCGGCATAGAATCCCACTGTCTCCAGCGCCAGGCTCCAATGGTCGGCCAGGCGCCAGAGCTGGGCAAATCCAAAGGTCACGCCCGGGCGCCATTGGCAGCCGGCTGCGGGAACTCTGGACATATTCATGCCGCTAACGATCCAGTTTTCCTTGGCTGTCGAACTTGATGGAAAAAGTAGACCTAACACAAGCGGTAGAACCAACCATTTTTTCATCATCTACTTCCTTTTGCATCATGATGGAGTAGGACACCGATGCTTGATTCCAGGCCATGCATTTTTTTTATAATCATACAGATTCTCGAAAAAGTTCAGATCGCGATACGGACGCCAGTAAGTCAACTGGAGGATAACGGACTTGATGGGGAGTCCGATCCACGTTTGATAACCGAACATCAACGGTTTGGTTGATAGAAAATTTGATTTTGCTGGGGGGCATAAAAATCGAGGCAATCATCCTCTGGCAAGCGCCTGATACCCCATTTTTACAGAGCCACGCCTAACCCGCTGGAAAATTAGCCAATCAAGGTCTGAAAATCAAGAAGAATTAGACTTCGGTAGATAATCAAGTTCATCTCATATGCCTTCCAATCTGAGACACCCTCGATGACCTGTTTTATCTGACCCTTCCAGCGTATCATAACCTATAGACAAATCGGTTCTTACAATGTACCGGATGGTACGTTTTTAAACCACATTTTTTAACCTTACAAAACAAGGTTTCGGTGACCCTTTGGGTATAAGAATTCTGACAAGGTCAGAATCTTACTCAAAGGGAGGTTCATCGTGGCGAAGATTTATAAACGCAAGTTTGCCCATCGGGAGAGGTGGTATGCAGACTTTACGATCCGCGGCAAACGCTACCGGATTAAACTGGAGGCGCAGGACAAGGACCAGGCAAAGAAGATGGCGGCTGAAGTGGAGTATGATGTCCTCGCCGGCAATTACAAGTTTTTGCAGAATGCCAACCCAATCACATTGAGAGAACTGTCCGACCGCTATCTTGAATATGCAAAATCAAACAAGCGTTCGTGGAAACGAGACATCGTGTCGCTTAAAAATATTCTGCGAATGGAGATCGACAACAAAAAGCTGGGTGATTATCCCGTCGATTCCATCAAAGTTGTTCATATTCAAAAATACCAGATTCGACGGAGAGGAGAGCTGGATACAAAATTAGAAGCCAAGGGTGTTGATGAAGAGGATCGAAATTATGCGAGCATAAACAGAGAGCTTGCCTGCCTGAGGCACATTTTTAATATGGGCATCGAGTGGGAATTGTTCTACAAGAACCCCGTTGCCAGTAAAGCCGTACGATTCTACAAAGAAAAATTTCGTGACAGGATATTGGATGATGCTGAACTGGCAAGACTGCTGAATGC
>DAIQOA010000142.1:0-11897 GCA_036788095.1 bacterium
CATGGATGGCGGGATGCAAAGTTTTGACCCGGCCGCCGAGTATCTCCGGGAACCCGGTGACGTCCGCTACACTGGTGACCGGAATGTGATGATCCTGGAGAAATTGGGCGGTGCCGCCGGTGGATAGGATTTCGACGCCAAGGGCCGTCAGCCTTTGCGCAAACGGCAACAATCCCTCTTTATCGTACACACTGATCAGGGCGCGTTTGATTTTGATTTGATCGATCACGATAGGCCTCGAGTTGGCGTATTCACACATGGGTCATGCCGCCCGGCAAGCCGGGCATAGCAGGCCCATCCCGTTGGAACCTATATTATACCAATTTTTTTGAAAAATGCAAAAGATTTGATGCGCAACGAAAAAAACCACCGCCGCCGGCCTTAATCCCGAGGGCCGGCCAAGCCGGGTTTGCCTTACGTCTGTTCCGCCTGAATCCGTACCCGGCCGTCCTGAATCTGTATTCGGTTCTCGGCAAAGAGCCGGATGGCTTCCGGCAGGATCTCGTGCTCCACGACCAGAACCCGGGCCGCCAACGTTTCCGGGGTGTCCTCCTCCTGGACCGGGACACATCGCTGGAGCAGAGGCTGTCCGGTATCGTATTCGAGCTCCACCATATGAACGGTGGCGCCTGAGACTTTACATCCATAGTTCAGCACCGCCTCATGGACGCGGCGGCCGTACAATCCCTGGCCGCCGAAAGAAGGCAGTAACGCCGGATGGATGTTAATCATACGATGGCGATAGGATTGGACGATGGGTTCGGGCACTTTTTTCAGATAGCCGGCCAGTACGATCAGCTGGACCTTATGGTCTTCGAGCAGGTGTAAAAGCGCCTGGCCGTAGGCCGCCTCGTCCGCATATTGGTTGGCCGTCAAGACAAAGGCCGGGATGTGGTGACACCGGGCGATCTCCAGGGCGCCGGCCTTTGCAGAGCTGCTGATCATCAGCGCGATGCGGGCGTTCAATTCGCCGCGATCGATTTTATCCTGGATCGCCTGAACGTTAGAGCCGCGGCCGGAGACGAATACCGCGATGCTGAGCGGCGGTGTGTCAGCCATGATGCACTCCGGGTTCCAGGGTGGCCAGCACGCCGCGGCCGGCGTCCAGCCGGACCCGGCAGCCGATGGGCAACGTGTACTTGATCTCATTGTGGCCGTAAGGAAAGTTGGCCAGGATCGGGATGGCGAGGTCGTGGGTGTATTCGTGGATCACCTCATCCAGCGAAAGATCCGGAGCGGTCTTTTCCTCATCCACGGTGTCGAGAAACTGGCCGAACACCAGTCCTTTGATCTGTTTCAGAATGCCGGCATACTTGAGCTGCACCAGATACCGGTCAATATTGTAAACCTCTTCGCCGATGTCCTCCAGCACCAGGATCGCGCCGCGAAAATCGGGTTGGTAGACCGTGCCCAGCAGCGGAGCGATGAGCGAAAGGCACCCGCCCAGCAGTCGACCTTCGGCCGCACCGGGATGGATGCGTTGCGGTTTGAACTCCGCCACGCGCGCTTTCATCGCCATTCGCCGCGTGGAGGTCAGCAGCGGCCAGAAATGTTTTTCAGTCAGCGGATGAATGCCCTTGCCCATTTCCACCGCCACCATGGGGCCGGAATAGCTGATCAAGCCGGTTTTGGCGTACAGCGCCAACTGCAGACAGGTGATATCGCTGTAACCCAGGAGGATCTTGGGATGTTTTTTAACCGCGGCATAGTCGATTTTATCGAGCAGGCGCGGCGTGCCATAACCGCCGCGGGAACAGAAAACGGCGCGCACATCCGGATGAGCAAACATGGCGTTCAAATCCTCGGCGCGTTCTTCATCCGTGCCCGCAAGGTAGCCGTACTCCCGGAACACATGCCGCCCCTCGACGATGCGATAGCCGCGGTCGAGGAGATACTGCACGCCTTTGCCGTACTGTTCTTTCTTTTCTCCATGCGGCGGACTGGCCGGCGAGAGAATGCCGATCAGGTCGCCTCGATTCAGTCTTTCCGCTTTGCGAATGGTCATGCGATATCGCTTCCTTGGTTCAGGATGGATGTAACCGCTTTTCGGGCGGCAATGGGCCTGAAGGATCAGCGGTCGATCAATCGCTGAAACTCATACACCGAGTAGGGCGTCTCCAGATGAAAGTCGCCGAATCCGGTGGCGTCGAGAAAGGCGAATTCGGTGTTGTAACGATAATAGTACCAGATCTCGTACGGTTTGGAGTAGCGGGGATAGGCGTTGCGCTCCACATCGTCCGGCGGTCCGAGAATGATAAACACCATGCCCCGGTCGGTCCGCCACCCCTGGAATTGCATGGCGGAAAAATTCTGATTGGCGTATTCGATGCGCGTATAGTACGATTCCATGGCTTCGTTCAACTCGGTGCCCGGCGTCTGATCGCGGCGCAGCCAGAATTTTTTATACTCCTCCAGCCGTTGGTCTTCCTTGGCCTTTTTCAGCCGCTTCCATTCTTCCTTGGTGGCGATGTACCGGGTCTGGTCGATCGCCTCATCCAGATCCCGGGCGTTGACCGGCAGGATGCTCCAACGGACATAGAAGGTCTTGTCGACTTCCGCCTCTTTTTTTCCGGCGCGGGCTTTGACGATCAGATGATAGATGCCGTGGCTGAGACTGTCGGCCTGTATGGGAAAGTAGATGATCCGCTTTTCTCCGGTGACATTTTCCACCAACCGGGCCTTGATGGTTTTTTTCTTCTGCTCGCGGCGCAGCTCATAGTCCACGGACAGATTAGAGAGATTCTCGGGATTGTAGATTTCAAAATAGGCGAAGGAGGGCGAGCTGAGCCCTTTGAGCGGGTCCGAGACCTGCGGACGAATGCTCTGAACATATCCCGATGAATCGACGCCCACCTCGGAAACCCAGATAATATCGCTGATCGCCAGTTCGTTTTTTGAAAAATCCTGCAGAGTGATAGTGCGCTTGATGCGGCTGCTCTGGCCCGATTCCGGATCCTGCAGGGTCACTTCGATTTTATAGGAACCTGGCTCCAGATCAAAGGTCCGGTTGCTCTGGTTATACGACGTTCTCTTGTTGGTCTGATCGAAATCGGCCACGGTTACTTTTTCCTGCACCGTTTTGCCGTCGACCTGTTCGCCGTCTTTATCATAAATGATGATCGAGATCTCATACGCTGCTTCATAGACGTCGGCCATCTTGACGAATTGCAATTCGTCGTAGACCAGTTCGATGAACAGGTTGAGGCGGCTTAGGTCAGAGCGATCAGGGGTGGCCAGGTTGACGGCGTCCAGGTGAAAGGCCGGTCCCCGGGTATCCTGCAAACTGCTCATCTCCGCCTGGCCCTGCAGGGAGGTGATAAAGAAGAATCCCGATAGGATCAGGCAGCGTATCATCTGTTTATACATAAGGCAACTCCTCTCAAGATGGCCGAGCTGAATCACAAACCGGATGGAATCGCTCTTCCGTTCCGGCGGCTTGGCATTTTCTAAAACACCAAAACACTTGAAAGCATTTCACTCTATGCGGGCGAACAGATCAAATGGATCGGCGCCCACCACCCGGACGTTGTAAAACCGCCCGGGTTTGAGCACCGTGTCCAAGATGACCGCCTGATCTATCTCCGGAGCGTCCCACATGGTGCGGCCGATGCTCTGTTTTGTCTCCCGAACGGCCTCATCGATCAGCACCGTCAGGGATCGGCCGATCAGGGTGCGCTGACGCTCCAGTGATAGGCCGGCCTGAGTTTCCATGATCTCCAAATGACGCCGCTGTTTGGTTTTAAACGGGACCGAGTTGCGCAGCCGGGCGGCGCGAGTGCCGTCTTCTTCCGAATAGGTAAAGGCGCCGAGCCGCTCAAATCGGACCACCTCGATGAAGCGCAAAAGTTTTTGAAATTCCCGTTCGGTCTCGCCGGGAAAGCCGACCAGCACGGTGGTGCGGATGGCCAGGTCCGGAATGGCGGCGCGCAACCGGTCGATCAGGGATTCTATCTGCTTTCTTGTCGTGCGCCGGTGCATGCGCTCCAGCATCCGGTCGCTGATATGCTGGATGGGCAGATCGACATATTTGACCACTTTGTCCAGCTGGGCGATGCTGCGGATCAACTCGGGCGTATAGTGCGCAGGATGGGTGTAAAGCAGACGGATCCAGCGCAGCCCGTCGATTTCGGATAGCTTTTCCAACAGGCCAATGAGAGCGCCGGGCTCCCGGCGCTCTCGGCCATAATAGGTGGTGTCCTGGGCCACCAAATTGATCTCGCGGCATCCTTGCTCAACCAGGCTTTTTGCCTCATGGATAATCCGGCGTTGCGGGCGGCTGACGTAGCGGCCCTTGATCAGCGGGATGGCGCAATAGCTGCAGCGGTTGTCGCATCCTTCCGCCAGGCGAAGATAGGCGTAATGGGGCGGCCCCACGCGCATGCGCAGGGTGGAACAGGCGGGTGGCAGATGCAAAAAGCGGCGCAGCTGTGTGCGTGTTTTCACTGCATCGACGCTGTCAAAGAACGCCGTCACCTCCGGGAGCGCCGGCGCCAGCTGCTGTGGATAGCGCTGCGGCAAACAGCCGCTCACCACTATTTTTAACTCCGGCCGCTCCTTTTTGATCCGGCCCAGTTCCAGGATGGTGTCAATGGATTCCTGTTTTGCGCTTTCAATAAAGGCACAGGTGTTCACCAGCACCACGTCGGCCTCGTGCGCGTCTGCCACCAGGCGGAGCTGTTGGTCCAGCCCGGCCAGGATCGTCTCCAGATCGATGGTGTTTTTCGGGCACCCCAGATCAACGAACGCCAGTTTCATTGAAAGAGCGCCTCGACAAAGGTCTGCGGATCGAACGGCTCGAGATCGTCGATTTTTTCACCCAGGCCGATGTAACAGATCGGCAGACCGAGCTGCCGGACAATGGAAAAAACGATGCCGCCTTTGGCCGTGCCGTCCAGTTTGGTGATCACCAGGCCGGTGATGGGCGCGGCTTTGGTGAACTCTTTGGCCTGTATCAGGCCGTTTTGACCAGTGCCGGCGTCGATCACCAGCAGCACTGCATGCGGAGCGCCTGGGCATTGACGTTCCAGCACTTTGTTCACCTTGGTCAGTTCGGCCATCAGATTGCCCTTGGTGTGTAGACGGCCCGCGGTGTCGATCAGCAACACATCCACCTGACGCGACATGGCGGCTTTGAGAGCATCAAACGCCACCGCCGCCGGATCCGCGCCGGATTGAGCGTGGACGATGTCGACGCCGGCGCGATGGCGCCAAACATCCAGCTGCTCCACCGCCGCGGCGCGAAACGTGTCCGCCGCTGCCACCAGCACTTTGCGCTCCTGCGTACTGAACAGGTGCGCCAACTTGCCGATGGTGGTGGTCTTGCCGGCGCCGTTCACTCCGACGACGTTGATGATGTAGGGCTTTGCGCTTTCAATAGGCAAAGGGCCGTGCGCCACACCGCGCAACTGCTCGTTCAACTCTTGTTTCAGAACCTGCAGGATCTCTTCCGCACTGACGGCGTTGGAGGCGCTTGCACGCCGGCGCAGCCGCTCCATGATCTGTTCCACCGTCTCCCAGCCCATATCGCTGAGCAGCAGCTGTTCTTCCAGGCCTTCCAGCACCTCTTCGTCCAGACCGCGGGCTTTGCTGACCACACGGTGGATGCCTTCAACCAGCGAGGACTTGGTTTTTTGCAAACCGGATGAAAGTTTTTGCAATAGGGATAACACGTGGTACATCCTGTCAAGTATGATCGGTCCGCAAGAGCTCCCAGAATTTCTTCAGATAGCTGAACAGGGTGGCCGGCACCAGCAGGGAGGAAATCCAGAGTGCGATGAGTTGATAGGGACTCCAGTTGAGAGTATAGGTCATGATGACGATGAGAAACGATCCCAGCGTCCATTTGCCGAGATAATTGGATTCCGCCACCGCCTTGATGTGTTTGACCAGGCTGGCGGCTGCCGTCAGAATGAGCACATCCCGGGCGATCACCAGGAACACAAACCAATAGGGAAGGTGGCGATAGGCTGCCAGAAAAAGCAGCGTGACCCCCACGGTGATCTTGTCCAGCAGAGGATCCAGAATCCGGCCCAGAAAGGAGCGTTGATCCAGTTTGCGCGCCAGGTAGCCATCGAAAAAATCGGTGGCGCCCGAGAGCGCGAGAAACAGAAGCGCCAGAACGTTGCCCATGCGGGTTTGCAGCGTAATCGCCCAGCAGATCAGGGGCAGAAAAAGCAACCGCGACAGCGAGAGCAGATTGGCGAAACTCCAGGTGTGCGGGTCGTTTTTAATCAGGTGAAAAATTTCCGAACGCATCATATCCCTTAGGTAAAGACTTTGACGGCATCCCAGATCAAAGAGGGCTGTTTCAGCAGGGCGTGTTTAAATATATTGATAATCGTTCTCTTTTCAAACGGCAATTTTAGCACCGTGTCGGCCAGCCTGTTGAGACGGTCGTCGTTCAGTGAAAACATGGCCTGTTTCAGTCGGAAGGCGCGGGCCAGTCTTGCCCCTTCGGTCTGCTGCCAGGTTTTCTCGTATTCGCGCAGCCGTTCGGCCGAACAGTCGTTCTCCTGGACCGCCTGGCCGGCGATTTTGCCGGCCAAGCGGCCGGCGATCAGGGCGTTGACAATGCCTCCGCCGGTGAGTGGATTGACCTGATGGGCCGCATCGCCGGCCAGCAGCAAACGGTCGCTGACAATCTTTTTCATCGGCGCACAACAGGGCACAGCGCCGCAGGTGTAACTCAACTGCCGAATGCCGGGAAAGTGCTGATGGAGAAAGGCCTGCAATTGAGTGGAGGGCCTGGCATCGGCGCAACGGTCCCCGGACACGCCCAGGCCGATATTCGCCAGGCCGTTCCCTTTGGGGAAAATCCACACATAGCCGCCCGGTGTGACTTTTTCAGAGAAATAGAAATGACAGGTGTCCATGGGCAGATCCACGGGACCGGCCAGCACCTGCGCACAGGCGTCCAGGTCGCGAAGCGGCGTGACGGTTTTCAGCCCGCCCCATCGGCCGACGCGCGATTCAACACCGTCGGCGCCGATGACCACTTCTGCCATGACCGTCACCTCGCGGTCCAGCCACTGCACCTGCACCTGCGCGCCCTTGGTCTTATCGATGTGCAGGCCGTGGACATTGGCCTTGACGAACAGCTCGGCGCCGGCCTGTGCCGCACGATGCGCCAGATCAAAATCGAATTTTTTACGGTCCAGCAGCAATCCGGTCTGTTTGCTGGCAATCTGCAGTTCTGCGCCGGAGGGGGCATGGATGACCGCTTTGCTGATGCGCTGGCAGATCCAGGACTCGGGCACGTGCGGAAACACCTTGCGAAAGGATCCTTCGCCCACGCCTTCGGCACAGCGCACAGGAATGCCCGCCTGGCGGTCTTTTTCCAACAGCAGCACTCGAGCGCCGCTCTGCGCCGCAGCGTGCGCCGCCATGGCGCCGGCAGGGCCTGCACCAATCACCACGATGTCATACCGGTTCTTCATGCTTCATCTCCAGGGCATTCATCGGGCACACCGTGGCACAGAATTCACAACCCGTGCAGCGCTCGGCCAGCACACGCCAGTGCGCTTCATCGAGCTGAATGGCATCCGCGGGACAAACGGCGACGCAGGCGCCGCAGAAATCACAACGAATCGGCAATCGCTGGACAGGCTTCATGTGTTCAAACTCGGATAATTGACGGCGAAACGAACGCGGTAATACCACTTGCTGGCGAAAAAGACCAGAACGATTAAAAAGAGATAGACGGGAAAACGGATGCACATGATCAGGGACAAAAACAAAATTGAATACTTGCAGGTCTGCTGAACGCTTCCCTCGTTCTGTTTCAGCACGGTGCGAATGAAAAAGGGCAGCGCCAGCAGGGACGCCGTGAGGATAACCGGATCGCGCATCCACACAGCGGTTGCCACGGCGCCGAGTTCGGCGATGAAACCGGCGAGGATGGTTTTTGGTGTTCCCCACTGCACCGCCGCGGTGATCTTGGCCGCCGCGGCATCTCCATGACGGT
Source organism: bacterium (assembly GCA_036788095.1). Taxonomy (GTDB): domain Bacteria; phylum Zhuqueibacterota; class Zhuqueibacteria; order Residuimicrobiales; family Residuimicrobiaceae; genus Anaerohabitans. Next base: position 7,964 of record DAIQOA010000142.1, read on the forward strand.
CCGGTATGGTGGTGAGGAAATAGACCGCCAGGACGGCCAGCAGATAAGGAAGACTATGCAGCAGCATGGAGAGCGAGCAGCCGGCCTGCAGACACCAGCCATAACTAAAGATGGTCAGACCGCCGAGAAAATTGGTCAGGCCGCCTCCGATCGGCCGGTCCTTGAGCGATAGCGGCGGCAGGCTATAGGCCCAGCCGGTGGTCAGAAAAGCGGCCACCAGGAGCAGCGCCAGATCGCGGCGAAAAAACAGAATGGTCAGGATGGGAACGGCGCAGAGCAAGGCGGTTTCCAGGTATGCGGCGCGCAACGAAATGCTGCCGTTGGCGATCAGATAGAGTTTGTTGTTCACCTGGTCGCTCTGAATATCCATCGTCTGGTTGATGAGGAACGAGGCGCCGAGCACCAGGGTCAGTCCTGCCAGGTAGAACGCCACCAGGGTCTCCGAAACAGCCCCTCCCTGGATCGTCGGCATTGTACGCGCCTGAGCCCAATGCCCGGCCAGCGCCACGGTCCACACCGGGTAGAACAGAGTGGGCCGCAGAACGAAAAAATAATCGAGCCATTTCAGTCCGGACTTGATCAATCAAGTAACCTCATGTTGGAGCTTGTCGATGTTGTCCTCAACCTGGATGGGATATTCGCCGGAGAAACAGGCGGTGCAATAACCTCCTTCTTCGCTAGAGACCGAGTTCATCAAGCTCTCCATGCTCAGGTAGGCCAGACTGTCGCACTCGAGGTAGGTGCGAATCTGCTCAACGCTCATGGTGGCGGCGATCAACTCTCCTTTGCGGGGAAAATCCATGCCGTAGTAGCAGGGCGCGATGATGGGCGGCGCGCTCACGCGGACGTGCACCTCCGCGGCGCCGGCGTTGCGAACCAGGCGGACAAGCTGCCGCAAAGTGGTGCCGCGCACGATGGAATCTTCCACCAGCACCACCCGTCGGCCGTTGAGCACCCCTCTCACGGCGTTGAATTTCACCCGCACGCTGAAATCGCGCATGTCCTGTTGCGGATGAATAAAAGTGCGGCCGACGTAGTGATTGCGGATGAGTCCCAATTCAAATTTCACTCCGGAACGGCGCGAGTATCCCAGAGCGGCGGTGTTGCTGGAATCCGGCACGGAGATGACGATGTCGGCGTCCGCCGGACTGGCCAGCGCGAGGTTCTTGCCCAGCTTGCGTCGCACCTTGTCGACGTTTTCGTTGTAGATGCGGCTGTCCGGGCGGGCAAAGTAGATGAATTCGAAAATGCAGGCGTATCGCGCCGGGCAGGGCTCGATGGTATGGCTGTGCATTCCGTCGGGCCCGATTTCGATCAACTCGCCGGGCTGAACGTCACGGATCACATCGGCGCGCATCAGATCCAGCGCGCAGGTTTCGGAGCAGATGAACCAGACGCCGTCCTTTTTGCCCAGGCAGAGCGGCCGCACGCCGTTGCGGTCGCGGGCGGCATAGATGCGGTCCTTGGTCATCATGACCAGCGAATAGGCGCCGCGTATTTCCCGCAACGCCTGTACGATTTTTTCCGACAGGGTGGCGGCGTGCGACCGCGCGATGAGGTGAAGGATCACCTCGGTGTCGGTGCCGGTCTGAAACAGCGCGCCCTCATTCGCCAGCTGCTTGTGCAAAAGCCCCGAGTTGGTAAAGTTGCCGTTGTGGGCCACGGCAAAGGGACCGTCGACGAGATTCACCAGGATGGGCTGGGCGTTGACCAGCAGCGAGGCGCCGGTGGTCGAATAACGATTATGGCCGATGGCCAGATGGCCGGACAGCGTGGTGAATATCTGCGCGTCGGAAAAGACGTCCGCCGCCAGTCCGCGGCCGACATAGCGATGCAACTGCCGGCCGTCGCCGGAGACGATGCCGGCGCTTTCCTGTCCCCGGTGCTGCTGGCTGTAAATGCCCAGATAAGCGAACCGCGCCGCGTCCGGATGGCCGTAGACCGCCACTACGCCGCAATTGGAGCGCGGTTTATCGATAGGGGCTGTGTGCAGACTGATGACCTTGGATTTCCCCTGCATGGGTCTTGCTTCCTGTGATTGAATGGAAATAGTGAATCAATGACTGAATCGAATTGATGAGAAGGCCCTTTCAGCGGCCCAACGCGATCAGGGCGTATCCCAAACCGCATCCCACGACATCCGCCACCAGGTCGCGCCAGCTCGCCACGCCTTTGCGTCCGCGGCGGTCATAGACCTCCTTGGCAATGCCCAGGGAAAAAGATAATCCCACCCCGACGGTGCAGGCTTGGGGATGAGAGCGGTTCATCTCTTCGTGTGCCATATAATATCCCAAGCCCACCAGAAAGGCGGAACAGATCAGATGGTCCGCCTTGTCTTTGGCCAGCCAGAGGTCTCGAGCGACCGGTTTGATCGGATGGTGGACGGTGCTGTCGGGCTGGGACTGAGCGAACAACAGCGCCGGCAGAAGAAAGAACCAGCAGACCCGGACCATATTAAAACCCCAATTCGGCGTTGATCTTTTGCATGCCGTTTATGGCAATGGTGGTGAACTCTTCCAATGAAAGGCCGAGATCCGCGCAGGTCTGTATCTGCTCCCGATTCGCGCCCTTGGCAAAGCTCTTCTCCTTGAATCGGCGCAGGACAAATTCGCTGGTGAGCGAAGCCAGTTTTTTATCCGGGTGCATGAGCACCGCGGCCACGATCAATCCGGTGATGGGATCGACGGCGTACAGGGCTTTGTCCAAAAGGCTTTCGCGCGGCGCCAGGTTGTTGTGGCATCGAATCGCATGCAGGATGTCCTCAGCCACTGCAAGGGGTTCGAGCAGTTTCATGGTGACCACCGTGTGCCGTTCCGGCGTCTTCATGGTCTCCTCATAATCCAGATCGTGCAGCAATCCCGCCAGCCCCCAGGCTTCCTGGTCCTGGTGCAGGTGTTCGGCCAGTTCGCGCATCACCGCTTCGACCGCCAGCACATGTTTGAAGAGATTTTGATTGGTGAAGCGGGATCGGGATAATTCGAACGCCTCGGTTCGCGTCATGGTTCAACCTCCAAGGGCAAAACGGAATGTGATTTTTGTGATCGGTGCCTGAAAGAGCGGATCCGTCATCGGCGGTCCTGTGCCGAGTTCCATGCTCTCATCAAAGCCGTGCAGATGCGCATCCACATACGCGTCGGCCATGGCATAGAGAATCACCGCGGCCAGCCACCAGATGGCAAGGCTGCGGTTGTCGCGATAAAAAGCGCGGTCCTGCAGGTTGTCGCTGCGAGCAGCCAGTTGGTTGAGGATGACGGCGTCCGCCGCCAGCCCGATCTCTCCGCCGGCCAGCAGCACGGCTTTGAATTTTTTCCCATTGTACCATTGTCCCCATCCCGGCACCGCCAGCGAACGCAACATGGCGCCGGTGGGGGACTTGACGCTGTCGGCCCTGGAAGGCTGATCGGCGGCCCAGGCGGCGCTCCCGGCCGCCAGCAGGGCTGCTGCGAGGATGGCGCAACAACGCTTCATCCAATGACCGCCACCGCTTCGATCTCCACCAAGCCGTTTTTGGGCAGCCGGGCCACTTCGATGGTGGAACGGGCCGGCGGCTGCTCAGGGAAAAAACCGGCATAGACTTGATTCATAGCGGCAAAGTCGTCCATATTTTTCAGGAACACGACGGTTTTGACCACCTGGCGCATGGATGCGCCAGCTGCCTCCAGAATGGCCTGCAGATTGTGCAGCGCCTGCCGGGTCTGGGCCGCCACTCCGCCTTCGACCAGGTTGCCGGTCTGTGGATCCATGCCCAATTGGCCGGCCGTGTAAACGGTCTGGGTCGTTGTCACATGGATGGCCTGGCTGTAAGGGCCTACGGCCGCGGGGGCCTGAGCGGTTTGAATGACGTGATGCATGTGATGCCTCGATGGGGTTAGGTGTGGAACTGCATGGTGTACAGTTTTTGATATATTCCGCCGGCTTGGACCAGCTCATCATG
>DAIQOA010000143.1:0-11885 GCA_036788095.1 bacterium
CCGGACTGCCCTACACCCCATCGACGCTGGACCCGAACATCGAGATCCCGGGCGGCTGGTGGGACAATTCAGGCCGAAAGCCCCTGCAATGGAACATCGATATGAAGGTGTTCAAATCTTTCAAGGTGTTGGGCTACACCGTAGGCGGCTTTGTGAACGTTTACAATGTATTGAACCATTTGAACGAGAACGGCGTGCGCAGCATCACCGGCCGGGCGGGCCCGGATGCCTATCTGCCGGAGATCGCTCGAAAAAGATATTACCGCCTGGAGCAGGTCGGCGAGTTCACCCGCGATGAAGCGGATTTCAATCCAACCGATTATTCCCGGCCGCGCCTAATTCAATTTGGCTTGTCTTTCGAATTCTAATGAGGACCCCGACATTGAATGACACGATGAGCAAAGCCTGTCGTTCGGTTTTTGCCATGGCTGCGGCCATGACGATTCTTGCTGCAGCGAGCGGCCATAGCCAGGTCAATCCGGCGGATCTGCAATATGACACGCAGGTAAGCCGTCGCGGCACCTCCGCCGGCGCCGTGCTGGAGATCGGTGTGGGCGCGCGCGCCGAGGCCTTGGGCGGTGCATTCGTCGCTGTGGCGGACGATCCCTCGGCACTTTATTGGAACCCCGCCGGCATCTCTAGAATCCAGTCCCTCTCTCTGCAGGTGTCCAAGACAGAGTGGCTGATCGAAACCCAATTTCATACCGTGGACCTGATTGTACCGTTGCGAATGATGAGCTCATCGCTGGGTTTTCATCTGGCGATGATGGACTACGGCTCCAATCCCGTGCGCACCGTCTTTCGTCCCGAGGGCACCGGCGAAACTTACACCGCCTCGGATCTGGTCGCCGGCCTGTACTGGGCGCTCAACATCACCGATCGCGTCTCCGTCGGCCTGGGCGCCAAATACTTTCAGGAAAACATCTGGCATGTGAAAGGATCCACCTTTGCCGCCGATCTGTCCATCCTCTTCGACACGCCGCTCAAAGGGTTGCGGATTGGCGGCGCTCTCAGCAACCTGGGTCCTGAATTCGGCTTGAGCGGAAGGGATCTGACGCGCGTGGCGGACATCGACGGCCGGAAAAACGAGTATTACAATAACGACAACGTGGCGATCCAGCTGGCGACCGAGACCTATCCGCTGCCCATGCTCTTCCGCTTCGGTCTGGGCTACACCCTCGAACTCGGACCGCGTAATGCCATGCTGTTCGCCGCCAGCGTCAATCACCCCAGCAATGACGTGGAGACCATGGATGTGGGGATGGAAGCCAAACTGCTCAATCTGTTCTATCTCAGGGCCGGCTATCACTCTCTGTTCGCCGACTATAGCGCCGACGGATTGACTTTGGGCGCCGGCCTGTCGTATCGTTTATTCAACTCCACCGCTCTGACCCTGGATTACGCCTGGTCGGACTGGACCGTTCTCGCTTCAGTCAATCGGTTTACTCTCGGCATCAGTGCTTTCTAGTTTTCTCAAGGTTCCATCATGACATTTGAAAAAGAAAGTTGGAGATCCTCCATGGCAGCGTCAGCCAATAAAAGCATGAATCGGTATCTTCTCTCCATTCTGGCCTGGATTTTTCTGGCGACCGGCACGCTCTTCGCCCAACAGCAACTTTCCGGCGTACAATACGACACCCATCCGATGCATTGGGCACGTTTTTGGGCGCGTGGGCTTTTTGATCGCAACCTGCTTTACTGCCCTATCTGGAATGTCGGCAACGTGACCGATGCCGCGCTCTCGCCAAATGAAGGCATGCGCTGGCCTGGCAGTCAGGGCAACACCTACGTCGGCAAATCAAATTTCTACATCGGCAGCCTGGTGACGGACATGACCGCGCTCAAAGGCAAGGTGGTTCCGGATAAATGGGACGGCAAACAGCTGCCCATTGTAACCGATTCCTACTTTTATCATGTAAGCGTCTGGACGCCGCCGCAGCTTTCGTCGGACAACAGCCACCAGCAGGTGTGGGCGCCGATTCCGGGATTTTACAATGACGGCCAGTACGGCTTTATCTGGGGCATCAATGAGGATATCGACGGCGATGGCGAACTGTCGCCGGCCGAGGACGTCAATTTCAACGGCCAGCTCGACTTTAATCTCGATCCGCCGGAGAGCATTTTGAAGAGCATGGCCATCAGCACGGACAAACGGACTTGGCCCGAGTACTGGCCCGGTGGTTCGTACATCGGCGACGATCGCCCTTATTTCGGCCGTCCCCCGCGAACCATCAAACCCGGCTTACGCCAGGGCAAGTGGAACGGTGAGTACAAGGCAGGACCCATTGCCGATCAGGAGACCCTGTATCGCATGGACGATCATGAAAACGACCGGCTGAACGACTTTTACGACGGCAAATACTGGCCGATGAAAAACCCGGACGGCACACCGGATACCCGCAACTGGCACGACGACGTGGGCATAGCCGGTCTCGGCATCGAGGTCGAAGGCAGGACCTATGCCTGGTATCATCCCCTGGCCGAAGACATCCTGGTGTCGGTCTATCGCGTGCGCAACTATAGCGATTATGTGCTCAACCAGGCCATCACCGGCATGTGGTGCGACGCCAACATCGGCCAAAGCACCTACAACACAGCCAATTACATCAAGGCGACCTATGACTATGAGGGTTCCGGCGGCCGATTGGATTTCGACATCCTCTATCAGTGGCATCAATTTCCGGAACAGCTCTCCACCTACAAAAAAATCGGCACCTTCGCCTTTGCCTTTCTCGAAAGCCCCGGCATCAATTACAACGGCACGGACGATGACGCGGATTTCATGATCGATGAATCCATGGAAGACGGCATCGACAATGACGGCGACTGGAGAGGTTTCCGCGACATCGGCCTGGATAAACTGGCGCCGGGCGACCCGGGATACAAAGGCCCGGATGAAGACGGCACCCAGGCAAATGGCAAATGGGACACGGAAGACGTGAATCTGAACGGCGCCCTGGATGGCGGCGAAGATATAAACCGCAACGACAAGCTGGACATGGAGCCGGTGAACCACGACCGCGGCACCGACGGCATCGGCCCGGACGAGAACGGCTGGTCCGGCCCGGATCCGGACGGCAGCGAATGCAACGGCCACATGGATTTGGGCGAACCGAATTTCGATCTCACCGATATCGACGAGGCCGATCAGGCGGGATTAAAAATCGCCTATGTTTACGAGTTTCAGAAAAACCGCAACCTCGAGGACGACAAGTTCTTCTGGAACCGCTACATGATCAAAGACGACTGGTTCGAAGTCGAGGAGACCGACGAGGATATCGTCTTTACCTTCGGCGCCCGTGCGGTGAAATTGGAAAAAATGAAGTGGGAACGGTTCACCATCGCCATGATCATGGGCGAGGACCAGGACGACGCCATCCGCAACAAGGCCACCATGCAGAGCATTTACGACAACAACTATCAGTTCCTCACCCCGCCGATTCAGCCCACCCTGATCTCCGATGTGGGCAGTCAAGTGGTGCAGCTTTACTGGGACACGGATGCGGAAAATTCCAAAGACCCGTTTTTCGGCTATGATTTTAACGGCTATCGCGTTTACAAAAGCACGGACCCCAAATTCCTCGACATCAAGACCATCTCCGACGCCTTTGGCAATGTGCTGCTGTTCAAGCCCCTCGCGGTGTACGATAAAGTGGACGGATTGAAGGGGATCCACCCGACGCCGTTCCCCAATCTGGGCGTGCATTACGACATGGGCAAGGAAAGCGGCTTGCGGCACTCGTATCGCGACACCACGGTGGACAACGGCCGCACCTATTACTATGCAGTGACCGCCATCGACGCCGGCAACGGCGAGGACTTTTATGAACGCGGGCTGATCACCGAGGATTACGACATCGACGCCATGCCAAGTGAATCACCGTTCAATATCACCGTCAACCTGCTGGGCGAGGTCGTCTACCGCGACCGCAACACCGCGGTCTGCGTTCCCTGTGAGACGGCCGCCGGTTTCACCAATCCTTATATCGATTCGACGAAAATCAAGCATACCGGCGGCATCGCCCGCGGCGGCACGATGAACATCGATGTGTTCAACAAAAACCATGTCCACCTCGGCCAAGAGTACGAACTGACCTTCAACGACGACCATTATCTCGACAAACTGACTCCGGCGTACCAGTGGGGCAACACCACCGGCATCACCTGTAAGAATATCACCACCGGCGACACCCTGTTCAATTTTCAATATGCTGGCAACTACGAATTCACCCAAAAGGTGTTTCCCGAGCTGGAAAGGAACATCTATCAGGGCATCCACTTCGACCTGTCTTGGAACAGCGCCTATGCCTCCGGAAGCACGGAGGCGGATCAGGATCGGGGCATCGAAATCCTGAAACTCAACGAGTACGGCCGTGAGACCAACGAATGGAAAAAATGGGCCAACGACACCAAATCCAACATCCGTATCCAGAACATCGAATTGACCGGCGCCGCCTATGCCGCTCCCTTTGACATCGAATTTCGCGTCGCTGATCGCAAGGGCGTGGATACCTCCTACACCCCCTCCGCGCTGCTGATTCCGGCCTACCCGCTGAATTTCACCACTTGGAACGTAAGCGATCCCAATAACCCCCATCGCATGAAAGTGACCGTGGTCTACGATAAGGATAAACGGACCATTGCGCCGGAGCTGAAACAAGAGATGGAGGGACAAATCTGGGACAGCACGCGCATCACCATCATGTTTCCCAAGCATCAAAAGGGGCAGTACCATGCCTCCTGGCAGGTCCGCTTTATCAAGAACACGTTTGATTCCCTGAACCCCGTCATTCCGCTCAAAGCAGGCGACATTTATCGCTTTAAAACCACGCGCAACCCGACGCGGCACGACAAATACCGCTTCACTATCGACGGCGGCCAGTGGCTCAAGGAACAGGCCAAGCGGGACATGCACGACATCTATGTGGTTCCGGATCCCTATGTGGTGGCCAGCAGTTACGAATCGATCTATGAATTGGCCGGCTATCAGCAGCGGCGGGTGGATTTCGTCAACCTGCCGCCTGTGTGCACGATTAAAATCTTTTCCGTCAGCGGCAAACTGATCAAGGAGCTGAAGCACAGCTCGGCTCTGGACTTTGGCCGCGAGTCCTGGGATTTGACCTCCGAAGACGGGCCGGAGGTCGCCTTTGGCATGTATTTCTTCGTCGTGGAGGCGGACGACCTCGGCATCTCACGGGGCAAATTCGCCATCATCAAATGAGGCAACCTTCGGAAGGCGCCACCTTCGTAAGGTTGCTGCTGCTCGTACTCGTCAGCGGCTGCCTGGTTTTCCGCTGCACCAGGGAGCAAAAACCAAAAACGCTGAGTGAGCTGGTTCTCGCCAAGGTCGGAGACCGGATCATCACGGCGGAGGAATTCAAATACAGCTACGAGTTCAGTTTTGCGCCGCTGCGACAGGGCGCTGATCCGCGACGCAGTTACCTGGACTATATGATCAAAGAGCTGTTGCTGGCCAACGAAGGCTATCGCCTGGGCCTGCACAAAAGCCGGTACGTCGCATCCCGCGTCGCCAACCGGCGCCGTAATGACCTTTTGGAGGCTTTTTACCGTAAACACGTTCATGGCCGGGTGAAAATCCCCGAAGACGAGCTGCAAGAGGCGATTCAAAAAGGAACCATCAAGTGGCGCATGCTCATCTGGCCGGCGCCTTCACTCGACGGCGCTCAGAAAGCGTTGATCCAGGCGCGCAAAACAGACCTCAAGGATTATATCTCCAAACAAGAGGCCTTTGGGGAGACGCCGCAAAAGGGAAAACGGCAGTATGAAACCGATTGGATCGACTATCTGGATCTGCTACCAGAGGCGTTCGAACGGATCAAAAACCTGGAGATAGGAAAGGTCTCTGATCCCATCCCCTACGGCAGCGGCTATGCGCTGGTGCAAATCACCGACATCAACCGTCAGGGGATCAAAGAAGAAGAGCTGCATAGCGGCGCGAAAAGAAAACAGATGGCCGGCCGGCTTCACGATATCGAAGCAGACCGGATCGTGCACGCGCTGATGGATTCCTTGATCACGCCGCTCGATGTCCGGGTCAAAGGCGGAGTGGTCGAAGCCATGGCGCCCGCTTTGTATGAATGGATCCGGGACGGGTTGCCGGAGAGCTCTGTGGTGGAGGCGGTTGAAAACGCCCCTGACACGGCCGCGGGTTATCTCAAGCAGCTGCAGGCTTTGAAAAATCAAACGCTGCTCACCTATCGGGGCGGATCCAAGACGGTGCTGGACTATCTGGCGTACATGAGTTATTACCGCCGCCCGCTCAAACAGAGTCGCTCGTATGAAGAGTTCAAGGAGAGGCTGATCACCGAGATCGGCGCCATGTTTAAAAATGAACGGTTCATGCATATTGCAGAGCAAGAGGGATATGCCGATTCCGCGCACATCGTCGCGGATCTGCGCCGATGGGAGCGCAAGTGGACCTATGACGTCTATCGCGCTCAATCGGTCCGGGATCTGACGGTCTCGGATGCGGAGATGCAGGACTTTTTTCGCAACCGCTGGCAAGAGCTCCAAATAGCTGATGTGGACACCACCCGCTTCTACAAGTATGAAAACGAGGTGTACAACACTCTGTTGCATGAAAAGCACCTGAAGCGGCTGCAGGAGCGGCTGACGGAATTGGAGAAACGATACCCGGTATTCATCGATTCGGCTTTGTTGGACCAATTGGCTTTATCGGACAGCGCCCGTTCCAACCTGACGTCGTTGTTTGTAAGAAAAAATTTTACCGGCGAGGCGCTGGTTCCAACCGTGGATATGAAATGGCTCCGCTTCTGAACCGGGCGATGCCGCAGTGCAAGCCAGAGGGAACGCTTAAGCGATAAACCGGGCAATCCCTCCATGCGAGTCGACCATCTTTATAACGAGCAAAGACCTTGCCAGGAGGCCATAAGGCAGCCAGGCAAACCGCATGAAAGGAGGTGAATGCGGACTCGGCTCGATCATCAATCCACTTTGCAGGTTTAACCTTTTTTAGGAGGAGCTCATGAAAAACGCTTGGTGGCTACTGTTTTGTGTGGCTTTGATCGCAAGTCCCGCTCTCGCCCAGATTTTTCTTGACGGAAGCGACAGCGACTGGCTGGCCGAACCGCTCTTGATCGAATCGGTCGACAACGTAGACGGTTTTTTTCCCTCTGAGGTCGGCGCCGCGGTGACGGACAATGTGGATATCAAAGAGGTCAAAGCCAAGATTGTCGGCAACGTCTGCTACTTTTTTATGAGGGTTTACGGCGGTCCGGCGTGGCCCAACATGGCGGATCAGCGTGAACTGAACGGTGTGCCGATCAACCGCTCCCGCGGTTATTACGATCTGCTCATGGATCTGGACAACGATGTCACCACCGGGGCCAACAGCCACTACTATGAGGCGCATTTCACGCCGGTCGGTTATTTGGCCAGCCAGGGAATCGCCAACCAGGATAAAATCGGTGCGGATGCTTATCTGGAGTGGGGCTGCGTCGGTTACTTTACTCCTCCGCACACGGAGAATGGCGGAGTCAGCAATTCAGGCATTAAAGAGATCGGCTATTCTGCCTATGATGTCTCCGAGGTGGTCAGCGAAACCGATGCCGGCGCCGATTACACGATTTTTGAATCCGGTATCGCCAAACCCGATTCCGCCAAAGCTTTCGCCTGGTCGGGAACGCTGCCGATTGAGGGAAGCGACGACGCCAGTCTGATCAACGGCAAATCCTATTGGATGGGCCATGCCTGGGGCAATGACTTTCTCGAAATGGGCATCGAGTTGACCATGGTCCAGGACTATTGGAAGAACAAAGGCCGACATGTGCTCAACCCCGGCGATGTGATCGGCATTGCGATGCGCACCGAAACCCCGATGGACGACTGGGGCGTTGATCTGACCCCGCGCGGCCAGATGCTCTGCCCGGAAATCCCGGTGCGGCCCAGCAGCATCACCTTCGACGGCGATGATTCGGATTGGGCGGCTCTGCCGGTTCTGGTTCAATCGGTGGACAATGTCGATGGATTTTTTCCGTCCGAAGTGGGCGCAGCGGTTACCGACAATGTGGATGTTAAAGAGGTAAAGGCGTTCGTCAACCTCTCAGAGGATGCGATCTATTGGTTTATGCGACTCTGGGGCGGCCCGGCCTGGCCCAATGTGGCAGATCAGCGTGAACTGAACGGCGTGCCGATCAACCGCTCCCGCGGCTACTATGACCTGCTGTTGGATCTGGATAACGACGTCACCACCGGCGCCAACAGTCATTACTATGAAGCCCACTATACGCCGGTCGGCTATCTGGCCAGTCAGGGGATTGCCGATCAGGGCAAAATCGGCGCCGATTCCTACGTCGAATGGGGCTGTGTCGGCTACTTTACTCCACCCCATACCGAGATGGGCGGCGTGAATAATTCGGGCATCAAAGAGATATCTTATTCTGTTTATGATGTCTCTGAAGTGGTGAGCGAGACCGATGCCGGCGCCGATTATGCCATTTTTGAAACAGGCATCACGGATCCCGATTCGGCCAAGGCGTTCATACACGACGGCCTGCTCCCCTCCATGGGCAGCGACGACGCCACCCTGGTGGATGACCGCCTTTATTTCAATGCCCATGCCTGGGGTCATGATTTTCTCGAAATGGGACAATCCATCAGCGCGCTGAAGGAATATTGGCGAAATAAAAAGGGGACCGACTATTTCAAAGACGGCGATGTGATCGGCATTGCGGTGCGCACCGAAACCCCCATGGATGATTGGGGCGTGGATCTGACACCGCGCGGAGAGCTGGTCGTCACCACCGTGACCAATCGCCCCTCCAGCATTCAGTTCGACGGCGATGATACCGATTGGCAGGCCTATCCGGTGCTGATCGAATCCGTCGATAATGTCGACGGATTCTTCCCATCCGAGGTCGGCGCCGCGGTGAGCGACCGGGTTGATGTTAAAGAGGTGAAAGCGTTCATCAACCATGAAGAGGGCATGCTGTACTGGTTCATGCGTCTGTGGGGCGGGCCGGCCTGGCCCAATGTCGCCGATCAGCGTGAATTGAACGGCGTGCCGATCAACCGGTCGCGCGGTTATTATGATCTGCTGCTGGATATGGACAACAACGTCACCACCGGAGCGAACAGCCATTATTACGAAGCGCACTACACTCCGGTCGGCTATCTGGCCAGCCAGGGAATTGCCAATCAGGATAAAATCGGCGCCGACACCTATGTCGAATGGGGCTGTGTCGGCTATTTCACACCGCCGCACACTGAAATGGGAGGCGTCAACAACTCGGGCATCAAAGAGATGGGTTACTCGGCTCTGGACGTGTCCGAAGTGGTCAGCGAGACCGATGCCGGAGCGGATTTCACGATCTATGAGTCGGGCTTTGCCGGTCCGGATTCCGCCACCGCGTTCAGGCACGTGGGCTTGTTGCCGATCCTTTCGAGCGACGACTCGACGCTGACCAGCGACCAGCTATACTGGAATGCGCATGCGTGGGGAGAAGATTTTCTTGAAATCGCCCATCCCATCGCGCCGATTCAGAAATACTGGAAGAACAAAGGCAAGGATGTTCTGCAGCCCGGCGACGATATTGGCATTGCCGTGCGCACCGAGACGCCGCTGGATGACTGGGGTGTGGATTTGACGCCGCGCGGCGTGCTTGCCTACACCACCGGGATCGCGGCGGAAAGAACAAACAGCCTGCCCAAGGAGTTCATCCTCGAGAAGAATTATCCGAACCCCTTCAACCCGGAGACCACCATCGAGTTCACCATGCCGTATGCGGCTGACGTGAACGTCAGCATCTATAATATGCTGGGGCAAAAGGTGCGTACACTGGTGGATGCCAGAGTGTCCTCAGGCCAGCACAGCGTCCGTTGGAACGGCATGAGCGACGCCGGCGTACCGCTGTCCAGTGGCATCTATTTTTACCGACTGAACTCCGGCTCCACCGTCCTGGTCAAAAGCATGCTGCTGCTAAAATAAGAAAAATACTTTACACTAAATGGGATTGCCCTTTGGGGCAATCCCATTTTTTACATCCTCGTACTTCAGGAAAAGAATCCATGCGCAAAAATAGGCATCGCCCGTTCAGATCCAATGTCCTCATGCTACCGGTTCTCGTGTTCTGCATCGGCTTTTTGCTTCACTGCAACCGTCCGTCGCCGAATCCCGCTCTGGCCGCCTTTGACGGCGGAACCGTCCTTGAAGCCGAAGTGATCGATCATTACCTTCTCAGCACGCAATACAAGCCCAAGGTGCAGCCCAGCGAAGAACTTTTTCACGAGATCGCACGGCAAAAAGCCCTGGACAAAATGATGGTGAAGGAAGCCCGAGCGCAGGGATTGGCGGAGGATTCTCTTCTACAGGTTCTGGTCAGAAATCAGGAGCGCAAGGCTGTTTTCTACAAATACATGCGACAGGAGATCATCAGCCGGGTGGTCACGGACAGTCTGATCAGGCTGTTTTACGCGAACTATACACCGCAGTACGCCATGAGATACATCATCCGTCCGGTGGTGAAATCGTCCACCCCGGCTTTTGCGCGCTCGCAAAAAGACACCATCGAGATCGTCCATCGGCTGTTGAATTCGGGCGAAAAATTCGAAGATCTGGCCAATCGCTATTCTCAGGACATCACCACTAATCGCAAAGGAGGCGATCTCGGCTTTGTCATCCGGGAATCCCTAGGCGACGCCTCTTTGCGCGCGGTGATGGACACGCTGAAAGATTTTACCTACTCTAAACCGTTCCGGGGTTACGAAGGCTGGTACATTCTTTACAAGGGGGAAAAACGGGTGGTGCCGGTGCCTGCCTTTGAGGCGGTCAAAGACCGGATATGGCAGACGCTCTATCGCACGCGCAAACACCTGATCCGGCAGCAGGTTGAGCGACGATTTGAGGAACTGGCGGAAAAATATCATTACCGGTTTTATCCGGCCAGCCAAAAAATTCTTTGGGACAAAGTGGGCGTCAAGAACAACGGTTCAGAGTATCAGGTGGTGGATTTTTCTGCTCTCACCGAGCAGGATCTGTCTCTGGTGCTGGCCAGCTATGACGGCGGTCTCATTCGCGCCGCCGAGCTGTTTGAAAACCGCAAGAGAGAACCGCAAACCCTGCTTGATTTCACGGAGCGGTTCACGGCGCTTCGCGAACAGCACCTGCTTGGGCAGCATGGTCTGGAGTCCGGCATGCAGAACGACCCGGAAATCGTCCAGCAGATCCATTCGTTCACAGAATCTCTGTTGAGAAGCCGTCTTTTACAGAGTGCGGTAAAAGACCCGGCGAACGCCCGCACGGATTCTTTGCGACAGACTCTGGCACCGCGGGAAAAGCCGGAAGAGCTAAAAAAAATACTCGGACAAAAGTATTTTGAATTTGAACGAGCAGGTAAAGCCCAATTCGAAGAGCAGCTGCTGAAGAAATATCATTTCCACACGTTAGATAAAAATTTCAGCCGCGCAGTAAAGGAAGCAGGCCGCCGCAAGGAGGAACAGAACAAAAAGACGGAGAAATCCGCTCCGGCGCAGACCCGCTCAAAATGATTCGGCGGGCAGGAAGGCAGCAAGCTTCCATATCGTCAAGGCGTCTGATCACGGAGGTTGTCGCCATAAATGCCTTCAACCGCAAGATTGGCGAGCACCGGCCCGTTCTCCGTCATGGTGATCCAGACGATGTGATCCATTTCGCCAAAGGCGGCGCCGCGCAGCGCGCTGCTGCCGCCGGTGGTGGCCAGTACATAGTGGTCGATTCCCCGGCGCGTCTCTTTCTGATAGCGATGTTCGTGGGCGGCGATCACCGTGTGCGGTCGGCCGGCGAGCAAGGCCTCGATTTTTTCATAGCCCGCACTGTCCTTGTATTTCCACATCGGCTTGTGCAAGAGAACCATGGTCCAGCTTACCTT
>DAIQOA010000144.1:0-11557 GCA_036788095.1 bacterium
TGCTGGTGCAGTTCCTGGTCGAGTCGGTGGTGCTCTCTTCGCTCGGCGGGCTCATCGGCATCTTTCTCGCCCTGGGTTCTTCGGTCTTTCTGGCCTCGGTTCTGCGAGTGCCTTTTATCTTTAATCCGGGCATCGTCATCCTCGCCTTTATCTTCTCCGCGGCCGTGGGCGTGATCTTTGGCTATTTCCCGGCCCTGAAGGCAGCGCGCATGGATCCGATCGAAGCCCTGCGCTACGAGTAAGCAGAAGTGGACCAGTCTTTAGTGGGGTTGCTGCGGGAGTGATGCGCGGGTCAAAATCTATTTGAGCAAAATCAGCTTTCTGGTTGCAATAAAAGAGCCGTTCCGCCACTGTTCAGCGCGGCCGTGAATCCCGGCAAAAACAGGACAGCGACAAGAGTGTGAAGAAAAGAGGATGAACCCCTTCCCAGGAACAATCTCTGAATTCACGTTTCTTCAGGTGAACCCCTGAATTTATTCTGGAATCAAGAGATGTTACCTTCAATCTGGCTAGGTAGTGCGCTAACAGCCAGAGGTCATTTGTTTAACCTGAGCGACGGCTGTGATATTCCATCTGGCGATTACCACGACACAACAGTGTCGCGGGTTATGGAGCAGATGGTGAGGAACCGGTACTAGAGTACGTGGCAGGTTCTGCAGCTGCCGCGGGCTACGGCCAGAATACTTGTCACCCTGCTGGGGTTTTTACCTGGCCCATTGGAACAGAGCGGCGTCATAGCCTTTTTCAGCTAAAATTTTCAAGACGGTCTCTTTCTCGGCGCCTGTCAATTCCGGATTTCGGCTTAGAATCCATCCATACTTGCGCTCCGGGTGGCCGACGACCACCCACTGATACTCAGAATCCAGACCGATGATCCAGTAATCCCCCCAGAACAAGCGCATGCCCAGCAGGCTGACAAAACTGACCTGCAACTTGGCGTTGGATGTTTTGTCCACCACTCTGGCGACCGCCTCGGCGCGGTTCATGGAACCGTCCTTCTTCCGGCATTGATTCAACACCGCAATCTTGCCGTCATCGCGCAATGTGTAGGTTGCCGTGATGTCGCTGACACATTTACGTTGAAAAGTCGTGGGAATTCGCGCCACTTCATGCCACACGCCGAGATAGCGTTGCAGATCCACTTTTTCCACCGTCGTCAGCGGCAACGTTTCAGCCATGGCAGCGGTCAGGCCAACAAATAAACTCATCACCGCCATCATTTTGATTGGAAGCATACCATCTCCTTTCTAGTTGGAACCGGATTCGCATTCCATCAGGATACGAAATCCGGTTTGTTTGAGCTGATATCCGGGCGGTGCATCGCTGCGGCCGGCGGCACGGCAAGCCCGGGCGGACGAGGCCCAGGATCCGCCGCGCATCACCCGATAGGTGCCCTGCTCCGGTCCCTGCGGGTCGATGACCGGTCCATCAGGATAATCGGCCATGTAATAATCACTGCACCACTCTGCCACATTGCCGAGCATGTCAAAAAGACCCAGGCGGTTGGGCTTTCGGCCGGCCACACGATGCGTGGTCTCTCCGCTGTTGCGATTGTACCAGGCGCATTCATCCAAAAGATCCTCGGCTGCAGAATCACCGGCGGCGCGGCAGGCGTATTCCCATTCCGCCTCCGTGGGCAGTCGATAGTCCTTTCCCTCTTTTTGCGACAAAGCGACACAGAATGCAGCCGCTTCGTTCCAGCTCACCCGCTCCACCGGCAGGGAATCGCCCTTGAAAAAGCTTTTAGTCGCGCCCAGCAGAGCGGTCCACTGTTGCTGAGTGATCTCTGTTTCACCGAGATAAAACGGTTTGCTGATGGTTACCGTATGCGGCCGTTCATCTTCCTGGCGGGGCATTTGCTCATAGGGGCTGCCCATACTAAACGAACCAGCCGGTATGAAGAGCAAACGGATGCCCAGACTGTTTTCAATACATGGGGCAGGAGGCTGCTGCGCATAAACAACGGCGGCCAATAAAAGACCTGGCAGCGCCCAAATGATCATTCTCTCTTTCATCGAGTCTATGGATTTAATCCGGAAAGATCCGGTTCGAATTTTTCCGCGGAACTGATCATCTCCTCCCAGGTCACCTTTGCCTGACGATGAGCCGCCATTCGGCCGAGAATGGTCGACAGATTGCTGACCACGCTGGGCGCTACTGTGGTGTTGGCGTAACGGCCGGAAAAAATGGCCTGATGAAAATCAGCAATATTGGTCACCGCGCCGCGCCGGTATAAATTGACCATTTCGCCGCCTTTGTAGGGCAGATTGCCGCGGATGCTCACGCTGCCGAAATAATCGGTATCGAGAGTGCCTTCGCTGCCGTAGATGCGACAGAGGATATCGTCCTGTCCCAGGCCCAACTGCTTGGAATGAAAAGTGAACTCCACCTCATGAGGAAATTGATAGAGGACGGAGAAATGATCCCAGCAGGTTCCGTACTTGCGATATCGGCCGCCGCTGCCGACCGCGTGCTCCGGATGCGCATCCAAAGCCCAGGTGGCGACGTCGATGGCGTGAATGTTCTGCTCTGTGATGACATCGCCGGACAGCAGGAGATCCAATCCCCAGGCACGCAGCCGATCCTCTGCGCTCACCGGCTGTTTTTTCAGATATTCGCTCTGCTTATCCCAGGTCGGGCCGGCATGATAGGTGGCCTCGGCGCAGACCACCTGGCCGATCTCCCCATAATGAACCCGTTTGACCGCCTCGCGATAAAATGGATCCGTGCGCGTTTGGAAATCCACCCAAAAAACCAGGTTGCGCTGAGCGGCTTTTCTCGCCGACTCGGCCACCGTGTCGCATCCCGCCACATCGACGGCGACGGGCTTGGCGAGAAACACATGCACGCCGGCCTCCACCGCAGCCCGGGCATGAATGGGGTGGAAATAAGGCGGCGTCTCGATGGCCACCGCATCGACGGTCCTGCTGTCCAGTAATTTCTGGAACGCCGCTAATCCGGTAAACTGCCGATTTGCGGCAAGGGAAAATTTTTCTCCCGCAGCCAGAGTCTTTTCCGGAAAATAGTCCGCCAGCGCCGTGATCTCATAGCCGCCGTGCTCCTGAAAAAGATCCGCGATCCACGTGCCCCGTCCGCCGCAACCGATGAGTCCCAGGCGGATGCGAGAATTGGCCTGACTGGACCGAACAGAGCCCGGCTTGATCATGGCCAGTGAAACGGCCGAGCCGCCGGCGTTTTTGAGAAACTGACGACGATTGAGAGAAGAAGGGGTGTGCATTCTGACCTCCTGGTTCCTGATGCAAGTTCATGGACGCAGAGATTCGTCAAGACTGAAGGATGGTTCACACAACGCGGGTCGTTGCCGCTGCCCTGGCGCCGGCGATCGGACGCGCCTGCTCCGGTCGCGCAGGTCTCTTTTCCACAAAGCTCATAGCCGCCAGGGGCTGCGCATCGGTTTCTCGGTGGCCATCCGATTCGCCCGTTCGCTGTTGGTCACTCGCTCGGCAACCGGATCCCAATCGAGTTTTTCACCCGTCAGCATGGCGATGTTGAGCAGATGGCAGATGGAAGCGGTGCGATGGCCGATTTCGGCGTGCGCCATGGGCAAGGTGCGTTTTTTTGCACAGTCGATGAAATCCCGGTGATGACCCGGACTACGGCCGACATGGATTTCATCAAGACCGATTTTTTCCCGCAATAACGAATGCGGTTCCGCCTCCAGGCGACCACCGTGAATGTGGATAAAAATCCATCCGTCTTCGCCCACCAGTTGCAGGCCGCGCTCGCCACGGCTGTCGCCGGTCATCACCACGCCGTTGGCATAGGTGCAGCGAAAATTATAATCGATAAAGCAGTCATACACGCCGTTTTGAATCTGCCGGCCTTTGGCGTCGAAGGCGATCGGCCCGGCATCATCGCTGTGATTGGTCAACTGTGCCAGATCGATGATGTGCGCGCCCCGGTCGGTCATTTCACCGCCGCCGTATTCGAGAATGTATCGCCACCAGAAATGGGTCCGATGTTCGGCAAACGGGGTTGCCGCAGCCGGGCCGAGCCAGAAGTCATAATCCAATCCGGACGGCACGGGCAACAAATGCGCCGGACCTTTTTGCCGCTGCAGCCGCAGATGCTGACTCTCGTTGTTGGGCATATGAATGTTGATTTCTTTCAGCCGGCCGATGCGGCCGTTGCGCACCAGCTCGCAGGCAAAACGAACGCGGTCGTTGGAACGTTCATGGCTGCCGGTCTGCAGAATGCGGCCGGTTCGTTCGACGGCCCTGCACAGGGCACGGCCTTCTGGAATCGAGTTAACCAGCGGCTTTTCACAATAGACGTCCTTGCCCGCCTCCACAGCGGCCTTGGCGATCAACCCGTGCCAGTGATCGGGCGTGCAGACACTGACCAGATCGATATCCCGTCGCAGCAGCAGTTCGCGGAAATCCCGATAGGTCGAAACATCCCTGGCGGAAAAATCGCGTTCCGCATCACGATGAAATTGAACGGCGCGCCGCAGCGCCGGTTCCAGTCCGGCTGAGGACGAACCGTCGAACTGATAGAGCATGTCGTAATCATCGCTGCCCTGGTTCACATCACAAAGCGCCACTAGTTGGATATCCGAATGCTGGATAAAGGCGCGCAGGTTCTGCGTGCCCTGTCCACCCAGGCCGATGCAGGCAAGGGTCAATCGCTCGCTGGGCGCCGGAGCGCCGGCACGACCGAGGCTGCGAGCCGGTAGGAACAGCGGCGCCGCGCCGGTCGCGATCATTTTTTCAATAAACTGTCTGCGATTCAAGAGCTTTCCTTAGAGATGATAGGGACTTCGCCGGGGCCGGTTCAACAACCGCGCGGCCGTGGCATCGTCGACGATCTCTTCCTTTTGCGGAGACCAGCGTATCTTTCTCCCCAGCCGAATGCTGATGTCGCACAGATGGCTGATGAGGTCTGACTGTACCGCGGCCTCCACCGGGCTGATGGCCGGTCGGCGCGTACGGATGCAGTCAATGAAATTGCGATAGTGGTTGGAACTCTGGTACAGCCGCGGCCCGTGATGCAGGCGCTCCGGCCGAAGCAGCGACTCGGAGGAGGTATAAATGCCGGATCGGCAGACACTCACCCAACCATCGTCGCCGCAGAACGTGGTGCCGTGATCGCGAAACGCCGGATGGTAGGGACGCACCACCGGAGCGGCGACGCCGTCGCTCATAAAGCGCATAGTGACGCCGTTGGCGTAGCGGCAGTGCATATCCCAATCACAGACTGTCTCGAACAGACCGCCACGGGTGATCACGCCGGTCCCCTCATATTCGATGGGCGCGGTCGAGTCGCTGTCAATGCCCCACTGGGCGATATCCAGCGGATGAGCGCCCCAGCCGGCGATAAATCCGATCGAATTGTCATAATGGTGATAGGTGCCATAGGGCGTGCAGCGGTCCGCCGTATAAGGTGAATGGGCGGCCGGGCCGAGCCAGCGGTCATAATCCAGATCCGCGGGCACTGGAATGGGTTGCGTGGATCCGTTGACAGCGGTGAAGGCCGACTCCTGGCTGTGCACGTCCGTGCACCAGGCGTGTATGGTGTGCACCCGACCGAGCGAACCATTGCGCGCCAGGGTGCACGCCTGCCAGAAATAATAGCCGGACCGTTGTTGGGTCCCGTACTGAAAAATGGCTCCGGTTTGCTGCACCGCGCGACGCAGTGCCAGGTTCTCCGCCACGCTGACGCCCAGCGGCTTTTCCACATACACATCCTTGCCCGCCCGTATCGCTTCCAGGGCGATGGGAACATGCCAATGGTCCGGCGTGGCGATGACCACGGCGTCGATCTGTGCATCGGCGAGCAGTTCGTGAAAATCTGCATAGATGCGCGTACCACGATAGGATCTGCCGGTCTTGTCCGCATAAAACGCATCGATGTGCTGCGCCCGGTCCTTTCTTCGGGATTTAAAGCAGTCGCACACCGCGATGGACTGAGCGCCATCGACCTGAAGAAAATTGTTGAGCAGACCGCTGCCTTGGCCGCCGACGCCGATATGGCCGAGACAGACGCGGTCGTCGGCTGGAACGACGCGGGCGCCTGCTGATCGCGTCATCAGCATAGGGGCAGCCGACAGTGCGGCCTGCAAAAAGGTGCGCCGAGAACAACCGCTTAAAGACATGAGGCTCTCCCTGTTTGATACCTCGGTTGGATTATTTACACAGCTCCACCCTGCCGGTGGCCGCCCATTCGGTGCCGCGCAGCATCAGCTTTTGCCAACCCGGCGAGGACATGGCCTGAACATCATGACCGAGCACGCTGTAAAAGCAGCGGCCTTTACCGAAACGGGTGACCAGCGCCACCGGCTCCCATTGGCCGGTCCCTTTGTGCTCCACCGCTGAAAAGGCGCGGCAGAGAACATGGATATCGGGCTGCAGGGCCATTTTATGCCAGAGCTCGTCGGTAATGTCGAACGCCACCAAACCTTGCGTCACCGGATGCAGCGTATCCGCCATCACCACCTGAAAGGTGTGGATCCGTCCATGGCCGGTCCGGCCCAGCTGCCAGGTTGCGCCCGCCATGTGTTGAAATTCAGGCCACTCCTGCAGCGTGGCGCTGGCGGCATGCACAAGCACCAGGCCGCCGCCCTGGCGGATAAAGTCAATGAATGCCTCTTCACTTTTTGCTCCCCAGGGCCGGGCGGTCACCTCAGGCCAGGCGTTCCAGTTGCTGACCAGCACATCGCAGGACGCCAGGTTTTCCGCCAGGGCCTGCGGATCATGAAGGACGGCGACAGATGGAAAGCCGTTATTTTGATACAGCTTGATCAACGCCTCGGTGGTGGATCGCCAATCATGATTGTTGGATCCGGTCAGGATGAGGATGCGAGGAGCCGCCCGGCTGCAGCGAACCATGGAAAGGCAGAGTGCGGCCGAAAGCATATAAACAAACATGAACGTACAGCGCGCCGTCAGTGTGCGCATATTTTTGTTGCTTTCAGATTGCATTTTGTCTATTTTTCGTTTATCCTCTGGCCGGCAACAGGAGCACTGGTAAAGCCGGTCGGCGGTTCTTTTTTATGATACAAAAATTATCCCATAAATCAAACATAAAAGAAACCATGGACCTCTCCATCATCATACCGACCTATAACGAAGCGCATAAGATCAGCCGGGACATTATCGAGGCTGGCGCCTTTCTCCGCCATCATCATCTTCAGGGCGAGATCCTGGTGGCGGACGACGGCAGCGAGGACGGCACCGCGGCCATGGCCAGGGAGGCGGGTAAAGGGCTGACGCTGCACGTTCTGGAAAATGAAACCCATCACGGCAAAGGATATGTGGTACGTCAGGGCATGATGGCGGCCCGGGGCCGCATCATCATGTTCAGCGACAGCGGCGCCTGCACGCCCTTTGATTTCGCCGCCGTGGGCATGGATCTGATCGAACGCGACCAGTGCGACTGCGCGCACGGATCACGGAAAATGCGCGGCAGCGTCATTCACCATCCCCAGCCCCTCAACCGGCGAATCATCAGCATGATGATCCGCTGGGTGTTCATCCTCTGGCTCAAAGTGCCGGCGCGGTTGACCGACACCCAATGCGGATTCAAACTCTACCGCGCCTCGGCCGCCAAAACCTTGTATGCCGATTGCGAGACCCAGGGATTTTTGTTCGACGTGGAGATCATTCTGCGCGCTCGGCAACGCGCCCTGCGTATTATAGAGTTCCCCATCGAATGGCGTGCGGACCGAGACAGCCGGCTATCCGCCAGCAGGAATTTCTTCGGCATTTTACGGGAGCTCTATGCTTTAAAGCAGATCCTGCGAAGGCCGGCGGCAAAAAGTAAAATGCCTTAACGTATAGCATGTGCGGCAAATGCATTTTAGCGCCCTGTTGCAGCCTGTAGATCAGCTCGGCAAAAAACCGAACAACCCATGGATGACAAAGTAGTTTGTATGGCAATCAATAATGTTAATGCCCGTTTGCGAATGCAGAAAAGTTCTTTATCCATGGATCAACCTTTGGGGAGAAAAACAATGAACGAAAATCTCCTTCGCGAGCAACAATTTCATGACAAAATTTTTCAGGATCATTCCCGAGCCCAAGCTGCGAAATTTTATTCCACCACCCAAAGCAGCCGGCATTTTTATGAATCGTTGCTGTTGGCAGATTGCAGGAATAAATCCGTCCTGGAGTATGGCTGCGGCGAAGGCAGCTATGCCTATCTGTTGGCAGAGAACGGTGCAACCGTCACCGGGATTGATATCTCAAATATTGGCATAGAAAATGCAGAGAGAGAGAGAGAAATCAACGCATGCTAACCGCTTGACATTCATGGTGATGGATGCGGAAAATACAACTTTTACAAACAGCTGTTTCGATCTGATCTGCGGCAGCAGCATATTGCATCATCTGAATGTCACCAAGGCCTACGATGAAATCCGCCGGATTCTCCAGCCGGATGGCAGAGCTGTTTTCCTCGAGCCGTTGGGGCATAACCCGTTGATCAATTTATACCGAAAGCGCACACCCGCCCTGCGCAGCCCGGACGAACACCCTCTGTTAATCAAAGATCTGCAGGCCGCCAACGATTTTTTTTCAAGCCTCACGATCAACTATTTTCATCTTTTTTCTCTGCTAGGGTTTCCTTTGCGCCATTCTTCCATTTTCCATCCACTCATGCAGTTCCTCGAGGCGGTTGATCGAACAGGCTTCTCGGTCTTGCCCTTCCTGCGCAAGTACGCGTGGACGACGGTGTTTGTTTTAGCTGAACCAAAAAAATGACAGGCCGGCATAATGATAGATCATAAACTACGAAACCTACGAAATACACGAAATAACCAGGCCGGACGATGACAACGTTTTAATCCTTCCGCGCATTCCGTCGTTGGCTGTATGGCTAGTATTTGAATGCCGGGTTTAGTGGATGGGCATCTTGATTATTGATTGCACCGGCGATCGATCAGTTGTCTTCAATGGGTTATTTCATTTTAGTTGTGCTGGAGTTGTCGGAAATGCTTACCGGCGATCTCGAAAACATGAATCCCCATCGCCGGAACAATCCAAGCCTTTGCAGCGCGTCCTTACAAGTGCGGGCGCAAACTAAACCGTCGACGCATCTGCGCCGTCGGCGGATTTCGTTGCTTTTTCTATCGCCGGATGCCGAAAAAAAAAATAGCTATTCGTGTATATCAATCAAGGAGAATAAAACATGACTTTGGCGGAACTCTATCTGTCTGAATTCGATCAGGAAAGCGAAAACACCCGCAAAATGCTGCAGCGCATACCAGCGGACAAACTGGCGTGGCGGCCGCACGCCAAATCCATGAGCCTGGCCGGACTGGCCACTCATCTGGCCAACGTCTTTAGTTGGATGCCTATGATCCTCGAGCAGCCCTCCCTGGACCTGGCGCCCAACGGAGTGGCCCTGCCCCATCTAAAGCCGGCTGAATCGGTGGAGGAGATAGTGCTAGCGTTTGAACAGAATGCGGTCCGTGCCCGCGCTGCGCTGGCCAATGCGGATGATAAACAACTCGGCGAGCCCTGGTCGCTGCTGATGAACAGCCGGGTGATGTTCACGCAACCGCGTTGTGTCGCGGTCCGTTCTTCGGTGTTGAATCATTTGATCCATCATCGCGCCCAATTGGGTCTTTATCTGCGGCTCAACGACGTGGCGGTGCCCGGCATGTATGGCCCTTCGGCCGACGAAAAAGGGGTGTGATCGAAACCGGAGTGAAAGAGGGGTGCGGCGGGCCCGCTCGCCGGCCTTGCCGCGAAATGGCGAGATTGGCCAAGCGGTCCGCCCGCTTGTTTTCAGCGCGAGGGATGGCGCGGATGGAAAAAGAGCGCAACCGGCGGATGGCCTCTTCGGCGCGGAAATAGAGCGGAAGCAACCGCTCGTTCTTCACCTGATAGTCGCCGTTCATCTGTTTGACCAGCAGTTCGCTGTCGCTGTGCAGGGAGAGCGCGTGATAGCCCAACTCTTCCGCCAGATTCAGGGCTTTGAGCAGCGCATGGTATTCGGCCGCGTTGTTGGTCTGTTCGCCGATGTATTCATAATGCTCGTGCAGAACAGCGCCGTCGGCATCGCTGAACACCACGCCGATGCCGGCGGGTCCGGGATTCCCCTTGCTGCCGCCATCGATATGAACCCTTACCACCGTTGTGGATGTATCCAGCCACTCTTTCTTCACGCGCGCGCAAAAACGCTGCCAATCCGCTTCGTCGATGCCCAGGTGCTGAGCGGTCACTTTATCCACGATCAATTGAAAAACAGCTGCGTCGGTCATTTGAGCTCTCGTCCTTTAATCAGGTTGGCGCCGCATAAACATTGAACCGCGAACCGGCTTGCTCACCGGTAAAGGCCGGTTCGATCAAAAACCACGCGGCCGTCCACCACCGTGGTCTCCACCTGCGAATGCAAAAGGTCCCTGCCGGAACGGTAGAGAAAATCGGCGGCGCAGAGGACAAAATCCGCATGATAGCCGCTTTTAAGCCGGCCCTTGTTGGAATCCTGCATCTCGGCAAACGCCGATCCCTCGGTGTACAGATCGATCGCCTGCGCCAGTGAAATGCGTTCCTGCGGCTGCCAGCTGCCCTGCGGTCCGCCTTGCGTCTGTTCGCGGGTTACGGCCGCATACAAGGTTAGCATGGGGTCCAGCGGCTCGACGGTCCAATCCGTACCCATGGCCACGGGAATGCGATGGCGCAGAAACGAGTTCAGGCGATAGGCGGTGGAACAGCGCCGGCCGATTCTTTTTTCAATCCAGCGCAGATCGTCGATGCAATGGGAGGGCTGCACCGATGCCACCACAGACAGGTCGCGCATGCGCGCCAGGTCCGCCTCGCGCACCATCTGTGCGTGTTCGATGCGATGTCTGCGCGGCCGGTCGCCATTTCGCCGCCGGCACTCGGCCATCGCCGTGAGCGCCGAATCCATGGCTCGATCGCCGATAGCATGCACTGCCAACTGCCATCCCAGCGCGTCCACGCCGGCGATGAGGCGGTTCAGTTCCTCTTGCTCGTGGATGGCCAGTCCATGGCTGTGCGGATCGTCGTCATAGGGATCGAAGAGCAGCGCGGTGGAGGCGCCAAAGGAGCCATCGACAAAAAGTTTGGCGGTGTTCAGCCGATAAAAGGGCGTTTCAATTCTTTCCATGGTCGCAAGGCGTTCGAAGGCATCGGAATGGCCCACCGGTTGCCAGGCTGAGAAACGCACGGTCAGGCGGCGATCGGCCGCCAGTTCGCTAAAAATCAACTGATCCGCTTCAGAGCACTCCCCCTGCACCGAGGTTACGCCCAGCCGGGCGGCGTGCTGCACAGCGGCCAGCGCCGCATCGATTTTTTCTTCCCGGGTTGGTTCCGGAATCACCCGTTGCACCAACCGCTGCGCCTCATCGCGCAGAATGCCGGTGGGTTCGCCGGTGAGCGGATCCTTGTCGATGGCGCCGCCCTGCGGCGAGATGGTATCGCACGTGATGCCGGCCAAACAAAGCGCGCGCGTGTTGGCGCAGGCGATATGCCAATCCAGACGCTGCACCATCACCGGACGGTCCGGCGCCGCGGCATCGAGCAGGGCGGCAGTGGGCAGCTGGCGCGAAGGCCATTTTTCATGATCCCAG
>DAIQOA010000145.1:0-11447 GCA_036788095.1 bacterium
GCTTTGTATCAGCGCAGGGCGAGGAATCTATCGACGAACAGCTCTTGTACCTTTCGCAGGATTGATTCGTCGCTGGATCCCTCGGCGCTTGGCTGATTCTGTAAACAGGTTCAGCCATGCACTGGTTTCGCGCCTCGGGATGACAACATTATATTTTGTCATTGCGAAGACAGCAATCTCCTACGTCGTCAGTCGGGTCAAGGAAGGGTCGTTACCAGAGGAGAGCAGCGGCAACCATCAGGACCGGGAGGGGTGCACGGCATTCAGCCTATACCGTCATTATTCTTGATCAATTCAATTGCTTGGTGTTCACGCCTGTGTGGTCACCGGGCTATGGGGGTTAGGTACTCTTTATGGCGTCGGCGGTAGAATTGCACGGTCTGTTCCACTCCGTCGGCCAGATCAACCCGGGGCTGCCAGCCGGTATCTTTTATCATACGCCGGCAGGTGACGACAAACTTGCGGATGTCGATGCTCTCCCGCTGCGGCGGAAACGGGACATGCACATAGCTGCCCTGTCCCACGGCCTTGATGACCTGTTCCACCATGTCCAGGAATTTTGTTTCCACACCGGTGCCGATCATGTAGATGTTTCCGTTGGCCGCAGGCGTCACCGCGGCGGTTAAAAACGCGGCCACTACATCGTCGACATGAATGTAATCCCGCGTTTGCAGGCCGTCGCCGTACACCGTGATCGGCTTGTTCTCCATGGCGTTGCGGATGAACCAGTTGAGAATGCCGTAAAAACAGTGCCGCATCTGACAGCGCGGTCCGTAAACATTATTGAGACGCAGGGAGACGGCGTCAAAGCCGTATACTTTGCCGTACAACAGCAGATATTTCTCAGCCGCCAGTTTGTTGATGCCATAGATGTCCGTGGGCAGAGTGGGATGATCCTCGTCCACCGGCAGATAGACCGGTTCGCCGATCTGTCCCCGGCTGCCGGCGTAGACCACTTTGACGTCGCGATTGGTTTTTTCTATTGCACGGCACAGATTCAGAGTGCCGGTGCAGTTGATGTCCGTGTCCAGCTGCGGATCGCTCATGGAAATTTCCCGTCCCACCTGAGCCGCCATGTGAAAGATCACCTGATGCTGTTTGACCAGAGGCGCCAGCTTTTCGTAATCTCGCACATCCCCGCGAATGACCTCCACGTCCCCGGCGATCTCGGCGATATTGGCGTCGTTCCAGCCATAGGGATCCAGACAGGCGTCAAAGATGGTCACTCTTGCGCCCAACGCGACTAATTGCTGGGCGATGTTGCTGCCGATAAATCCCAGGCCGCCGGTGATAAGGGCTTTTTTGCCCTTGAGCTCTGTGAGAGGCGCTTTCATTTTTTAACCATTCCTTCCATGATCAGTACGAGCTGAAGACCCAGCTGTTCAATGGTGCAATTTTGTTCAAAAGCCGCATAGGCGTTCCGGCTGATCCTGGCAGCCAGAGCCGGATCCTGCGCCAGTCTGAGGATTGCGTCGGCAAGGGCTTTGGGATTGGCCCGTTCGATGAGCAGTGCACTCTGCTCATGCCGGAGCAGTTCCTGGACCGGTTCGTTGCGCGCCGTGATCAGCGGTTTGGCCATGGCCATGGCTTCCACCACTTTGTTAGTGGTGACGCGCAATACCCGGTCGTTGTCGCCGAATATGCCCAGACACACATCGGCCGCTGCCATGAGATCGGCCAGCTTTTCATAGGCCACCGAATCGTAAAAGGTCACGTTGGTCAATCCCAATTCCCGCGCCAGTTTCTGATCCGCTTCGTAGGTGATGCCGCGGCCGATGATTTGAAAGCGAATCGGCTCGTTTTCCAGCAGTTTGGCCGTCTTTAATATATACGGGATACCGTGAAACGGTGCGTACTCGCCATGGAAATGGACGAGAAATTTATCCGTGTTTTTGCTTTGAGGTCTGGGGTGGATCACCTCATCGTCCACGGCCAGAAAGATCCGCGACAGCTTGTGGCCATCGACCCTGAACACATTGCAAAAAAAGTTGATGTGGCTTTGCGTCTCCAGCACCGAGTGGTCCGCCGCCAGATAGGAGAGCCAGTCGCTCAGACCATACAGCCGCGCTTTCCAGGAACCGGGCTGAGCCTTGGCCCGGTCAAACACCATGGTGTCGTAGGTGGTGATGTACATGTCGAAAAGGATGGGCTTGCGGGTGAGCAAACGGATCACCGGGAGCAAAAGCTGTCCGTAAAAACCCACCAGCACCAGATCGCAGGAGGGCGCGGTCCTCAGCGTGCGCCACAGCAGCCTGGGATAGTGTTTGAACGAGCGATCCGGCGGAAAGCAGCCGACCACCTGCACGCCCTGGCGCTGTAACGCCTTGAGCACAATCCGGGTCCGCGAATAGCCGGCTTCACGACCGGCGACATATAAAATTTTCATAGTCCTTTTAATTCCATCGAGTTCACTGCCTGGCAACGGCCCTGCAGCCCTGACCTTTGCATGGGCGTCATCAAGGGATTCTCTGATACACCCGCAAAGATATTATGCCCCTAAAATACGAAAAATCATTGACGACGACAAGGGCAACGTTCAGGTGGCCAGCGCCGCTTCTGCCATGGCCGCGACGTTCTCCGGCGGCACATTGGGCAACAGCGCCTCGTGGCTGGGGCTGACGATCCAGGATGAACCAAAAATATCGCGCAAGCGGAACACCTCATCGCGGATTTGCCGGGGTGTGGCATGAATCAGCAACTCCTGGGTGTCGATGCCGCCGATAAAAGCGATTTTTCCCTTGAAATGAGCGGCCAGGTTTTCCGCCTCCATGTCCTTGGCTTTGGCCTGCAAAGGATGCAGCGCCTCGGCGCCCAGCTCGATAATGCGGGGAATGACGCTATAGACCGACCCGCACGAATGCAACATGACCTGATACCCATAAGCATGGGCTTGATCCGCGAGTTCTTTAAAATAGGGAAAGACGAATGCATCGAACTGCCGCGGGCTGATCAGCAATCCCAACTGGCTGCCGAAATCGTTACCGAAGAAAAAGGCGTCCATCAGGTCTCCGGCCTGTTCATAGTAACGCTGATTGGCCTGCAGATAAAAGTCCACCACTTTGCTGGTGACCGCGTGCACCACCTGGGGATGGGTGTGCATCTTGATGAAATAATTTTCCATGCCGAAAAAGTCAGCCACGTCATGAAAAAAACAGCACCAAAAGCCGCTGGCGCGATAGACATCGCCGCGGTTGCGCAAAAGCTCCAGGGTCTCGGTAAAGTCCAGATAACGGGGATCGGGCCAGTCGAAATCCTCCACCTCATGGACGTCCTCGCAATCGGCGAAAGCGCCGGCAGCAGCCAGCGCGTTGCTGCGCCGCTGTTTGTCGAAAATGGGTTTTCCCTCCGGGTGCTTGTAAGAATTCCAGGTGGGATGAATCCAGGCCAGGTCGTCCCCCAGCTTTTGTTGCAGGGCTTCAAGGCTCTGGACGCCGAAATAGTCATAGTAGATCGGCAGGGTATCGGGATGCGGATTGCCGAGCCAGAACCCGCAGCGGGTCACGGGCTTTTGCGCGATCAGGTCGTGGATCAGGGTGCGGGAGGTCATCGAAAGGACTCCGTTTTTTTTCTAATAATATACGGTCTTCGGGCCCCAATTTCAACTTTCTTTTCGGCTCCGGCCGGTCGTTCAGCAGACCTGCGGCGGAACGCGGTACAAAAAAATGACGGTTCATTCACCCTTGGGGAAGGAAAAATTCTTTTGTCTTTTACCATAAATCGTTTATATTAAGCATTCGAGCTGACCGATCCGTGGAGGAATGCGTATGCTGTTCCAAGGCTATGATGCACTGTATCAAGCCCTTTCGTCTCAAATTCCCGCTTCACGTCTGTTGCACGATGATCTCAGTGTTCTGGCCTTTGGCGCCGACGCCGGCTTTTATCGCCTATTGCCCAAGCTGGTGGTCAAGGCGGAAATGGAGAATGAGGTTCAACTGATCCTGCGCGAGTGTTATGGACGCAATCTGGCGCTCACCTTTCGCGCCGCCGGAACGAGCCTGTCCGGCCAGGCGATCTCCGATTCGGTTCTGGTGATGCTGGATCAGGGATGGAAAAAAATCGAGGTACTCGATAACGGCGACAGAATCCGCCTGCAGCCTGGCGTGTTGGGCAGTGCGGCTAATGCCGCCCTGTCGCCCATGGCGAGAAAGATCGGCCCGGATCCGGCGTCCATCAACTCGGCCATGATCGGCGGCATCGTTGCCAATAACGCCGGCGGCATGTGCTGCGGCACGGAACAGAACAGCTATCACACCCTGGCCTCCCTGCGCCTGATCCTGAGCGACGGAACACTGCTCGACACCGGCGACGCGAACTCGATCGCTGCGTTTCAATCGAGCCACGCTGATCTGCTGCTTCGCCTTTCCGCTCTGGCCCAGCGGGTGCGCAGCGATGCCGAGTTATCCGCCCGGATTCGCAGCAAATACAAAATGAAAAACACAGTGGGCTATAGCCTCAATGCGCTGCTGGATTTTGAGGATCCGATAAAAATCATCGAACACCTGATGGTCGGCTCTGAAGGCACGCTTGGCTTCATCAGCGAGATCACCCTGCTGACGGTTCCGGATTGTGCGGAAAAAGCATCGGCGCTGATGATCTTTCCGGACATCGAACAGGCGTGCCGGGCGGTGACCGCCATGAAAAATTGTCCGGTGAATGCGGTGGAGCTGATGGACCGGGCGGCGCTGCGCTCGGTGGAAAATAAAACCGGCATGCCCTCCTATCTCAAAACTCTGGACAAAGACGTCGCGGCTCTGCTGGTGGAAACGCGCGCCCCCATCGAAGAGCGCCTGCTGAAAAATCTCAAGGAGATCGAGTCCGCTCTGGCCGGATTTCAGACGGTGATTCCAACCGCCTTTACCCGGCAGCTGGACGAATACAGCCGACTGTGGGACATCCGTAAAGGTTTGTTTCCATCCGTGGGCGCCCTGCGCGAGACCGGAACTACGGTCATCATCGAGGATGTCGCTTTTCCGGTTCCCCGTTTGGCTGAAGCGGTGCTGGATCTGCAAAAGCTGTTCGCCACCCATGGATACGGCGACACCATCATTTTCGGCCACGCCCTGGAAGGAAGTCTGCATTTCGTTTTGAAACAGGATTTCAACCGGCCGGCGGAGGTGGAACGATACAGCCGGTTTATGGACGCGGTGGCGTGCCTGGTGGTGGAAAAATACGACGGCGCGCTCAAAGGAGAGCATGGCACCGGACGCAACATGGCGCCTTTTGTCGAATTTGAATGGGGTAAAAAAGCGTATGGCGTCATGCGGGAGATCAAACAGCTGCTGGACGCGAAAAACCTGCTCAACCCCGGCGTGATTCTAAACGACGATCCCAAAGCCCATCTCGCCCATCTCAAGCCGTTGCCGCCTGCGCATCCGCTCATCGATAAATGCATCGAGTGCGGCTTTTGCGAGGTGCATTGCGTCTCCAACCAACTCACGCTTTCCGCCCGCCAGCGCATTGTGGTCTATCGCGAGATCGCACGGTTGCGCGCCAGCGGCGAGGAGCCGCACCGGCTGGCCCAGCTGGTGGATGGGTATGCCTATCGCGGCCAGGAGACCTGCGCCGCCGACGGCCTCTGCGCCCGCGGTTGTCCGGTTGAAATCAACACCGGCGAATTGATCAAAACTCTGCGACATGATCAGGCAACCGACCGCGCGAAACGTATCGCCGGCTGGATCGGCGGCCACATGGGCCAGGTTACCGCCGGTGCGCGCTTCGGTCTGAGTCTGGTGCAGGGATTCCAACGGATCCTCGGCGACCGCTTCATGGGCGGAGTCGCCGGTGCGATGCGCACCGTGTCCGGCAAACGCATTCCGTTGTGGACCCCCTATATGCCCGGAGGCGCGCCCAGGCCCTTCGCCTCCCACCTTGGCGGTCAACGCAGCCGCCAAGTGGTCTATTTCCCCTCCTGCATCACCCGCTCCATGGGCACAGCAGCCGGGGACGGTGAATCCATGGCAGTGACGGAAAAGACCGCCGCCCTTCTGCATAAAGCCGGATACGAGATCATCTATCCCGAAGCCATGGATGACCTGTGCTGTGGCATGGCGTTCGCCAGCAAGGGTTTTACCGAAGAGGGAAACCGCAAGGCCATGGAGTTGCAGCGGGCTTTGTTCAAAGCCAGCGACGACGGCAACCTGCCCATCCTTTGCGACATGAGTCCGTGTCTCTACCGGATGAAAGAGACGCTGGATAAAAAATTGAAACTCTATGAGCCCATCGAGTTTACCTTAAAGTATCTGGCGCCATACCTTACCTTCCATCGTTTGC
Source organism: bacterium (assembly GCA_036788095.1). Taxonomy (GTDB): domain Bacteria; phylum Zhuqueibacterota; class Zhuqueibacteria; order Residuimicrobiales; family Residuimicrobiaceae; genus Anaerohabitans. The sequence continues at coordinate 6,271 of DAIQOA010000145.1, forward strand.
CGGAAACCATTGCCATTCATCCGGTCTGCAGCGCTAAAAAAATGGGACTGGAAGCCAAAATGGTCCAATTGGCCTCCCTGTGCGCTGAAAAAGTGGTGGTGCCGGAGAACAACTGCTGCGGTTTTGCCGGCGACCGCGGATTCACTCATCCCGAATTGAACCGGCATGGGCTGCGGCGGTTAAAGGAACAGCTGCCTGCTGACTGCAGCGGGGGGTACTCTACCAGCCGCACCTGCGAAATCGGCCTGTCGCTGCACAGCGGCCTGCATTATAAATCCATTCTGTACCTGGTGGACCAGTGTACTGAGCCCAAGGCGGGCTGATGGCACTGTTTAAATAGCATCACAGCATAGGGAGAAGCCTCTTGTGTAAAGCCCATCACTTTATTCCGCTTTTGCTTTATTTCCTCTCATGCTCCCTGCACCGGCCGGTTGTCTTTTACGTCTCCCCGCAGGGCGATGACGCCTGGTCAGGACGAAAAACGCTCTCTCAAGCGTCACAGCACGACGGTCCCTTTGCCACGCTGGAGAGGGCGCGTGAGGCGCTGCGCCAGGCAGGGGGCCGGCCGCGGACCGTGGTGATCGAGCCCGGGGTTTACAGCATGACCCAAGGTCTGGTGCTGGATTCTTTGGACTCCGGCACTGAGCGGCATCCCGTGGTCTGGCGGGCTGCCGGCAAAGTGCAGCTGGTGGGCGCGCGGGTGGTGCAAGAGTGGCAGCCGCTGCAAGAGCTTGCGCTGCTGAACCGGCTGCCATCCGGCGCCAGGAGCGAGGTGCTGGTCATCGATCTGGGTAAAGAGGGGATCGGCGAGATTGCCGAGATGAGTCAGCGCGGCAGCCCGCCCGTGGAGTTGTTCTGTCATAACCAGCGGATGACCATGGCGCGTTATCCCAACGACGGCTGGCTGTTGATCGCCGATGTTCCGCAGACGGGCGCGCAAAGATTCAATCAGGGCCTGGAGCGGGAGAAACGGTTCGACGGTGTTCCCGTGGGCCGCCATTACGGCCGCATTCGTTTTAAAGAAGCGGCGCCGGCGCAATGGGCGAAAGAAAATGAAACCTATCTGCACGGATTCTGGACCTGGGATTGGAGCGATTCCTATCAAAAAGTCGCAGCCATCGATGCCGGAAAGAAAGAGATCGTCATCGCCGAGCCGCATCATCACTACGGCTACACAAAGAATCAGCGCTACTATTTTCTCAACGTGCTCGAAGAGCTGGACAAGCCTGGCGAATGGGTGCTGGACCGGAAGAACCGGCGCATCTATTTTTGGCCGCCGCAACCGCTGCTGCCGGGAGATGTAAAAATCAGCGTGCTGACCGAGCCGCTGCTGACCATGCAGGATCTGCGTCATGTCCAATGGCGGGGGATGGATTTCTGTCAGACTCTGGGCCAGGGCGTTCTGGTTCGCGGCGGCAGCGATAACCGTCTGACCGGCTGCCGGCTCTATCAGACCGGTGGGGATGCGATCACGCTGGATGGCGGCCTTCGCCACCATGTGCACGAGTGTGATGTGTTCGACGTCAGCCTGGCCGGCCTGGTCCTTCGCGGCGGCGACCGCAAAACCCTGCAGCCATCGGGCCATGAGGCGGTGGACAATCACATCCATCACTACAGTCAATGGTTGCGAACCGGACAGTATGCCTTTTTCCTCGATGGCGTGGGCCATCGGCTGGCCCACAATCTGGTTCACGACGCACCGCATGAGGCGGTGTACCTGCGCGGCAACGATCATGTGGTGGAGTACAACGAATTTCATGATATCTGTCAGCAGACCGGCGATGCCGGCGCTCTGCACACCGGTCGCAACTGGACCTGGCGCGGCAACGTCATCCGCTTCAACTATTGGCATGATCTGAAAGGGCCGGGGCTGCACGGCGTGGCCGCTGTGTATCTCGATGACTGGGGCAGCGGTTTTCATGTGCACGGCAATGTGTTCTACCGGGCCGGCCGCGCCACGCTGATCGGCGGCGGCCGCGACAATCTCGTCGAGAACAACGTCTACATCGACTGCCAGCCCTCGCTGCATCTGGATGCTCGCGGACTGGGTTGGGCCGGCTATTATTTCGACGGAACCTATCCCACTCTGTTCGAGACCTACCGGGAGATGAACGCAGACCAGCCGCCTTACAGCGTCCGTTATCCAGAGTTGAAAAATATACTGAACGACGATCCGGCTGCGCCGAAGAACAACCGCCTGATCAACAATTTGAGCGCGGGAGGCCGTTGGCTGGACATCTATGATTACAACGTGTGGAAGACCGAATGGGCGACGCTGCGAGGAAACGTCTCGGCCGATACGATCATCTGCCGGCGCCGTTTAGCCCACCTGCCCGGCTGGGATCCCTATTATCTCAACATCGACTGGACCAAGGGCTTTGAACACCTGCGCGCCGACGACCCGCGGCTGGCGAGCACATTCAGCGGCAATACCTTTCGTACGATGCCTTTTATGACCTTTGATCCGTCGATGAAAAAGCTCACCATTACGGATCCCACGCTTCTGCCGCCCGGATTTCAACTCCCGCCGCTGGAAAAAATGGGTTTGCAAAGAAAACGGAAAATATGAGTTTTAACAAGGAGACCGGCCATGCATAAAAAATTAGCGATCGTTTTATTGATTTTGTCCATCGGCTGTGCCTGGGCGCAGACCTGGCAGCCCAACTGGGAGTCGTTGGATAAACGGCCCACGCCGCAGTGGTGGCTCGACGCCAAGTTCGGCATCTTTATTCACTGGGGCGTCTATTCGGTGCCCGCATTTTCCAAAGTCGGACAATATTCGGAATGGTACTGGCACAGCCTGGTTCGCGGCCAGCAAGAGTATGTCGATTTTCACGCCAACAATTATGGACCGGGTTTTCAATACGCGGATTTTGTGCCGATGTTCAAAGCCGAGCTGTTCAATCCGGATCAATGGGCGAATGTGTTCGAACGCTCCGGCGCCAAATACATCGTGTTGACCTCCAAACACCACGAGGGCTACACCCTGTGGCAGAACGAACAGGCCAATCGCTCCTGGGGCCGGCCTTGGAACTCGGTAGAGACCGGACCGCGCCGGGACCTGCTGGGCGACCTCACCACAGCGGTGCGCAAGACCAGCGTCAAGATGGGTATCTATTATTCGATCTATGAATGGTATAATCCGATCTATCACAGCGATGTGAACGCGTTTGTCGAACAGCATCTCTTTCCCCAGTTTAAGGATGTGGTGAACAAATACGCCCCTTCGGTGATTTTTTCCGACGGCGAATGGGATCACCCCAGTTCGACCTGGCGCAGCGAGGAACTGTTGAGCTGGCTGTTCAACGAATCCCCTTGCAAGGATGAAGTGGTCATCGACGACCGCTGGGGCAAAGAGACGCGGCACAAACACGGCGGCTATTACACCACGGAATACGGATCCGGCATGGCGGACGCCAGCCATCCCTGGGAAGAGTGCCGCGGCATCGCCCATTCCTTCGGCTACAGCCGCATGGAGACGCCGGACGATTATCAAAGCGACCAGTCCCTGCTGCTGATGTTGATCGACATCGTCAGCCGCGGCGGCAACTTTCTTCTGGACATCGGCCCCACGGCCGACGGCCGCATTCCGGATATCATGCAGGAACGGCTGCTGCGCATGGGCGATTGGCTCAAGGTCAACGGCGAAGCGATCTATGGCACAGCCACCTGGAAAAAATCCTGTCAATGGAGCAAGGGCAAAGTGGAGGAGGCGGAGCGGGGGGAGTTCAAGAAAAAATACGATATCCTCGAATTGACCGTGGCGGCCAAACCGGGCATGGCCCACAAAGAGCTCTTTTTCACCCGCAAGGGCAAAACCGTCTATGCCATCGCGCCCGACTATCCCAAAGATCGGCTCGTCATCCGCGACATCATGCCCTCGTCGAGCACTAAAATCCGCCTGTTGGGAACCGACTCGGATGTGAAATGGCAGCTGAAAAAAGGAGAGATCGTCGTCACTCTGCCCAACCTGATGACCACTCCGCTGCGGCATCAGCATGCGTTTGTCTTTCGCATCAGCAACGTTGCCGAGTAAGGGCGTCGTGGCAAGTCGCAGCATGACCCGGCGGGAGCGGCTGACGGCGACGTTTCAGGGCCAGCCGGTGGACCGGCCGGCGGTCTGTTTTTATGAGATCAACGGACTGGACGAGAATCCACTGGATGATTCACCGTTCAATATTTTTTCCGACCCGTCCTGGGCGCCGCTGCTGCAACTGGCGCGGGAAAAATCCGACCGCATCGTTCTGCGCGGCGTCGCCTTTAAGGAGAACCTGCCGGATCCGGTGGAGCCGTTCGCCGTTGTGACCACAGAGCAGGCCGGCGGCTCTCTCTTTACCACCAAAACGATCAATGTGGCGGGAAGAACCCTTGTCAGCCGTACCCGCCGGGACGCGGACATCAACACCGTCTGGACGTTGGAGCATTTCATCAAATCCACCGGGGATCTGGAGGCGTTGTTGCAGTTGCCCATGGAAACGCTCAAGGGCACGGCGGACCCTCAGCCCATTCTCATCGCTGAGCAGGCCCTCGGCGATACCGGCGTGGTGATGGTCGATACGCCGGATCCCATCTGTCTGGCCGCCGGATTGTTCAGCATGGAGCTTTTCACCGTCATCGCCCTGACGGAGCAAACGCTGCTGCATCGTCTTTTGGAAAAACTGGCGGCGTTTTTGTATCCCCTTACCGACGCCATAGCCGCGCAACTGCCTGGCCGGCCGTGGCGCATTTATGGCCCCGAGTATGCCGCGCCTCCGTTTCTGCCGCCGCGGTTGTTCCGCGATTATGTGGTGCGCTATGATCAGCCTCTGATCGACGCCATCCACGCCGGCAACGGCTTTGCGCGACTACACGCACACGGCCGCCTACGCGAAATCCTCGCTGACATAATGGCCATCGGCTGCGACGGATTGGATCCCATCGAGCCGCCGCCGCAAGGGGATATGGCGCTGCATGAGGTCGCTCGCATTGCCGGCCGGCAGTTGGTGCTGTTCGGAAATCTGGAGGTTTCGGATATCGAGAACCTGCCCGCTGAGCAGTTCAGGATTAAGGTGGATACTGCGCTAAAGGAGGGCACCGACGGCCAGGGGCGTGGATTCGTGCTGATGCCTTCTGCCTGTCCCATCGGCCGTAAATTAAAAACCCGCAGTCTGGATAATTACCGCTGCATGGTGGAGAGG
>DAIQOA010000146.1:0-11385 GCA_036788095.1 bacterium
TCCTTTCAGCCCATCCACGCTAAGCCGCTGCTCCGCCACCAGGCGATCGATGATCTGGTTTTTTCCCAACGTTCCAGCGAGGACCAGTTCTCTGGCAGGGCGAACCGTGTCGAGGTTCAGTGCCGGCATCGTTCCGGTCACGCGTTGAATATCATGTTGAACGTGGCTGAGCACGCGACGAACTCCTGGATAATCGGTCGAGGCTGCATACCAGGGCGCCGGCTGACCGGCCTCACACAGGGTGAATGCGGCTCTGTCCTTGTCGGTGGTGACGTACGATTCAACCGCAGCGTTCGCTGGGGCAGAGAGATCGTAGATACGAAACGTACCGCTCACTTGCAGCAAAGCCAGCATATAGAGCAAGCCGTCATAATACCGGTACGTCCCACTGGGCGGTTCGGCCTTCCACAGTTGTTCAACAAATTGCCGACGTGATGGGTGAGTGGCAGCAAGGCAGGCGACGGCGTTCATAGACACCAGGCCAAGGCTGTGATCCGCGGAGAGCATTTTTCCATCCAGCGTATACTGATTGCCGTAAGTCTCTATGCCCTGTGAGCGGAAAAATTCGAGCAGCCGGTTGCTCTGCAGGACCGCCCATTCGTCTTTGCGGAACCAGGCGTAATCGAGGGCGATATTCATGGCTGTGCGCCAGGCGTCGAAACGAAAATCCGCATGACCGGTTTCCCAGGGCGCCTCACAGGGGGTTCCGTCAAACAGGGCATAATCGGGAGTCAAGCCAGTCTGCGGGTGAGCTGTTTTTTTTAAGAAAGCCCGACTGGCGGCGGCCGCCTGCTGCCAGAACTCGCGGCGCTGTTCATCCCACAACGCCCAGAGTTCGTAAAAGTGGGGCAGGTGATAGGAGGGATCGGTGAAATCATCCAAATGGCCTGTGGGCACAAAGACCACTTGTTTCTCATGGAGATTAAACAGGTTGGTGACCACCAGTGGACTGTTTACATCCGGCCCTTTGTCGAACATGGAATCGATAATGAACTGTGCTTCAGCCTGATAGTTGAACAGCCCCTCACCGTTCCCCCAGCGCGCGGCGGCGAAGAACAGGGCGGTGACGAACCACTCTTCTCCATCTGAAGCCGCGTTGTCGTCGATCCTGGTTCCATCGGGACGGCAGTGCCAGGCGAAATATCCTCGATGCGGGCCGCCGGCATGCTGCATGTAGGTTTTCGCCCATTTCCACAGCCGGTCGAACTCGGCTTTCCTATTCAGTTGCACGGCGATCATCATGCCGTAGGACATTCCCTCGGTCCGGACATCCTGATTATGGATGTCTTGGATATAGGCCATATCGTCTCGGACCTGATAATAAATGCGCTGGGTCAGATCGTCGCCATAGAACAGCTGATTAAACGCTTTGTCCAATTTAAGCTGAATCTGCGTGCTGTTTTGACCTAAAAGATCAGCAAACAGATTTGTATAATTCTTTGAACAAAAGGCGCTGCGGATAGGGTGGGTTGAAGCGGAAGTAGAGTTTGAAACAGCCCAGGTCGTTTGGTTGAAAATAACCAACGTAGAAACAACAAGTTGAAAAAATAGGTTTTTTTTCATTTTATTTTTCTACTCTAGTTGCTGTATATTTTGAAACTATTGAAACGATTCAAATATATGCAGTACTTGCGATAAAGTCAAGTGAAAAATATAGCTTCTGATTCAGTCTTTATTTTCATAAAGAGGGAAAAATTTTGAAATTAAGAATTTTGTTGATTTTTGTTTGCGAATAAGGTATATTGATTCGTTAAACAATAAAACCGTTTCAAAATAAAGAAAAATTTTCCATAAGGATGATATGAAAAAGAAGATGACGATTGAGGATGTGGCCAACCAGGCGGGAGTATCAAAGGGAACGGTCTCCGCAGTGCTGAACGGCAAGAATACGGTCAAACCGCGGACCAGGGATCATATTCTCGAGGTCATGAAGGAGCTCAATTTTCGTCCCCGCGGCATGGCGCGAAATTTAAAAAACGGCGTGGATGACAAGAGCATTGGCATCATCATCAAGGACCTGAACTATCCGTTTTATACCACCATTGCCACCGGCGTTGCCGAATACGCAAGGAGCCGAGGGTACCACCTGATCGTCACCAGCTCGGAAAACGATCATGAGAGCGAGAAAAAATTCACCCGGTTGTTTTCCACCAAAGACATCAAGGGCGCCATCATCGCCCCCATTGTAGAGGGCGAGGCGGAAATCGAGCATCTGTTCAAATTAAAGATGATCAACTATCCGTTCGTGCTGCTGGAGGATGTCAAAGGCATCCAGGCCAATGTGGTCGCGGTGGATAACCTGCGGGCCATTAAAAAAGCCGTCAAGTATCTTATCGACGGCGGACACAAAAAAATCGTTCATTTTGCCGGTCCGCCGCAATCGACGCACACACAGGAACGCATCGAGGGCTTTCGCGACGCCTTTAGTGAGAGCCCGCTGATATTTAACCGGGAGATGATCATCTCTATCGGCTCGCGGTTTGAGGAGAGCTATGGCAACACCAAAAGCTATTTTGCCAACAAACGGCCGGAGGATCTGCCGACCGCTATCGTCTGCTTTAATGACCAACAGGCCATGTCGGTGATGACGGTGCTGCGGGAATTGAACATCCGCGTGCCTGAGGACATCTCCATCATCGGCAACGACGATATCTATTACGCCAAGCTTTATCCCGTTCCCTTGACCACCATCCGTGCGCCGCAGAGGGAGATCGGCATCAAGGCGGCGGAGATCCTGATCAATAGCATCGAATCCTTGGAACTGCTTTCTCCTGAACGCGTCGTGCTGCAGACCGACTTTATCATCAGAGATTCCTCGAAAACCCTGCTTTAAAACCAATCGCAAAGGCTGCGACCGCTTTCCGGGCCTTGCAGGGGTGGAGTTCGATCTGCACCGCGGGACCTTGTTCAGGCCTGATTCTTTTTGCCGGCTCACTCTTTGCAGCATGGTACGAGTTCGCGGGCGAAATAACTTGAATCAGTGCAGTATCTTTTGTATTATTTAATACAATTACCCTGCCGTTTCAAGGCACATCTGAACCGCAGTTAACAGAAAGGAAAGCCCATGGCAGAAGAAATCAAGGCCGGCTGCGCACGGCCGACAGGCGGACCTGTCGGTGAGCCAGCCGCTGCATCTTCCGAATTAAAACCATCTGACCAAAAGGAGGAGAAAAAAGCCATGATCAAAGTAGGCAGCAAGGCACCAGATTTCACCGCCCCTGCGTATCATCAGGGAAAATTCACCAATGTCAAGTTGTCTGACTATCTGGGAAAGTGGGTGGTACTCTGCTTTTATCCAGGTGATTTTACCTTTGTTTGAGCGACCGAAATTTCGGCGGTCGCCGAAAAAGCAGCAGAATTTGAAAAATTGGGTGTTCAGATACTGTCCGTCAGCGTTGACAGCCATTTTGTTCACAAGATGTGGAATGACAACGAACTTTCCAAGATGGTCAAGGGCGGCATTCCCTTTCCCATGCTCTCTGATGGCGGCGGCAAAGTCGGCACGGTCTACGGCGTCTATGATACCGATGCCGGTGTGGAAAATCGCGGCCGTTTTCTGATCGATCCCGATGGTGTGATCGTGGGTTTCGAAGTGCTCACTCCGCCTGTGGGCCGGAATGTGTCGGAAACTATCCGGCAGATTCAGGCGTTCCAATTGGTGCGAGAGAGCAAAGGCACTCAGGCCACTCCGTCAGGATGGAAACCGGGCAAAAAGACTTTGAAACCGGGTCCAGATTTGGTAGGAAAAGTCTGGGAGGTTTGGAAAACGTCGGAAGCGTTTGACTAGACCATCTGTTGCAGCAAATATATACGACGCCCGGAACTAAACCTTCCGGGCGTTTTTTTTATCTATGTGCCTACGGCTGTACGACGGTGCAGAGGGACAATTCGGCTCTGGCTGCGTTTTCCTGCTGAAAATGAAACAGCGTAAGCTTTCGCGTGCTGCAACGCGCAGACCGTCGTGTTAGATTCGTTTACATCTTGCCAGAATTTTATTCATGTTCAGCCCCAGGATATTTTCTTTTTCTTTTTCGGTCAGATTTGCAAAAGCCACCCAGCCGAACTGGGGATACGGATCGCGCATGGGCGCATCCGAGCCGTACAGTACGCGCGTGGAGCCGGCTTCGCGCACCATGTATTCGATGATCCCTTCGATGACCGATGTAAAGGTTATCTCGAGCATCACATTGGGAAACTCTTTAGCCAGTTCGACGTGCTGGCGTGCGACTTTCCAGCTGGTGCCGGAATGGGCGAGGAGAAAGTTGACCTCCGGGTACTGGGGGGCGATTTTTTTAACCTCTGCGATGAAATTGTCGGAATAGTGCCAGAGCACGAAAAGCCGGCGCTGATTGGCATAGGCATACCACGGTTCATAGCGCGGATCATCATAGTTGACGCGCGTCATGGGATGATAGGGCTTGAGCCCGAGAAATCCCTGCTGTTCAAAATAAAAACGGATCTCTTTTTCCCAGTCGGTCACATAGGTGGGATCCATGGAAGCGTAGCCGATGATTTCATCCGGAAAGTCCTGCATGGCCTGGAAAGTATCTTTATTGCCCATTTCATAATCGCCCCAGATGGCGGTCCAGGCGCTGACGCAGGTTTTTTGCACACCCAGTTTTCGGTTGCGCCGCACCACCGCGCCGGCGTCTGAAGCGGTCATGGCGACGCGTGAAGCCCCGGCGCCGTTTTCATGGGTGATGTGGGCGTGGCTGTCGATCACCGGCGTGTAGAGCAACGGTTCGCCCTTTAGAGCTGTTGCGACGATGCGATCCCGGACCGGTTCCGGTTTGATGCCGGTCCATTCCGGTCGACGCAGCAGCCTCTGCAGATTGCCACCGGCGATCGCTTGTTTCTTTTCAAACGAGAGATCCGCATAATCGATATAAGAACGCGCAGCACCCTGACTGCGGCGGGGCGCCTCACTGCCGAACAGCAGACGTTCGTGGCCGATGAGATCGCACCAGTACTCGAGCATGCGATTGCCCTGATAATTGCTGAATTCAAGGTAGAGATTGGCAAAGTGCACAGCCAGGGGCGCCAGCGTACGAGTTGCTTCCCAGCGCAGGCTGTGCAGCAGCAGGGAGAGCCTGGGAAAGGTTTCGCAGATCCATGCCACCTCCGGCCAGGTGATCTGCACCGCCTCTTCGTAACGTCCGGCGTCAACGATGAGCAACATGCCCGCCTCCTGCAGAGCGGAGAGCAGAGGACCGAGCGTTCGTTCATCCACCGGGAATTCATAGATGCGCGGATAGATCTTTATGGCGCGAACTTGGTTCGCCTCCATCTCGGCGATCAGATCATCGGGTTTATAGAATTCATTGGTATGATGCGGCAGTCCGATCCAACACGGCGCCAGCTCCGGATGTTGACGGCACAGGGCGGAAATATGGGGATTACCCAAAGTGGGATGCACTTCCCTCGCCTGATGAGAATAGACCAACGCGCCCTGAATATGGCAGCGGGCCATCTCCTGGAGCAGATGCTCCTCGCTCCAGCTTTCCAGCGAATCCGCTGCCGTATGGCGGCCAACCGCGGTGAAACAATCGTAAAAAACTAGTGATTCCGTGGACATGCCTGCACTCCTTTTATCAATCATAGTTCTTTCATTGCCTGACGCATCTTGTCTAACGTTTCATCGATATCCGCCGGCTGATGGGAATAGGAGACGAACCAGCGCACGTTGGCGAACACGCCCTTTTGAAAAAGCAGGGAGTAGAAACGGTTGTACATGGCTGTGGCCTGCGGTTCCGGCACCGTAAACGCGATGGTCTGACTGACCTCCAAACCGTACATGACGGCGGGAATGTTGAACTCGCGACGAATCTCATCAAAGCCGTCGCGTAGCCGGCGACCCATCGCATAAAGATGATCGTGCACTTTTTCCGTGTGCATGACCTCCAGGGTGGCACAGCAGGCGGCCATGGACAATGTCTCTCCGGCATAAGTGGTGGTGAGAATGGTCTTTTCCAGCGCTTTCATCGCCTCTTTTTTGCCGGCAAAGGCCGAGAGTGGATAGCCATTGGCCATGGCCTTGGCAAAGGCGGAAAAGTCCGGGATAACGCCATAGTAACTCGGCGCGCCGCCCGGAGCCATACGGAAGCCGGTCAGGATTTCATCAAAGATCAACAGGCTGCCATATTGATCGCAGAGACTGCGGCAACGGGCGACAAAAGCCTGCCCCAGGTCCTTGCCCCAGTCATACGGCTCGATGATCAGACAGGCGATTTGCGATCCGAATTGTTCGAATATTTTTTCCAGGCTGGCGATATCGCCATACACGGTCTCGTGCACCCATTGGGACATGCCCGAAGGGACGCCAGGATGCGACCAGGCGGTGACGAACCAATCGTGAAAGCCGTGGTAACCGACCGAAACGATATGGTCCCTTCCGGTGAGGCTGCGCGACAGACGCACGCAGCTGATGCAGGCGTCGTTGCCGGTTTTCATGAACCGGACCTGGTCGGCCCAGCCGATGGTGCGCAGAATTTGATCCGCTGTCTTCAGTTCAATGGGACTGGCCATGCTAAAGAGCACGCCTTTCTTCATCTGCGCCAGTACGGCGTTTTCCACCGCCGGATATTGATGGCCGAGGATGATGGGGCCCAGGCTGCAGCGATAGTCGATATATTCTTTGTCGTCCAAATCCCATAATCGGCAGCCTTTAGCGCGATCGATAAACGGCGGCATCGGCTCCCAGGCGGCATTGTAGCGTTTGGCGTTGGTTTGCGTCGCCCAAGGGATTTTCTCAATCGCCTGATCATACTGACGCTTGTTGGCAGAAGTCATGATTCCATTCTCCTCTTTGTTTGAACCTGCTGCTAATTTAGCAATCCTTTTCATGCAAACAAAGTACTTTCCCTTGAAAAAAACCTGTTTGCATTTTAGCCTGAAATATGATAATTTGAAAAATGGAGCATAGATCAAGCGAGGGAACAATGAATCGTCGGACCTTTATGCACTCGTTAACCGGCATCGCAGCCTTGAGCGCTCTGCCGATAGCTCGCGGGGAAGCCGCAGAAGGTGGCTCTCCGGTCGAGTTGTTTTTTGATGCGAACCAGATTGAGTCGTTGCGTGAAAAATGGCGTCTGCCTCTTTTTCAGACCTATGTACGGGAAATGCTGGAGACCGACCTTGCAGCGGACAAGAATTTTTTGCTCAAGGAACTGGACTTGAACAACCACATCCGCCACATCGCCCGGGCGAATAAAATCGTGACCCGCGAAGCCTTTGTCTGGCTGATGACCGGCGATCGAGCGCGTCTGAATTTGGCCAGGTTGGCGTTGAAAAAGATACTGGCCTATCCGGTCTGGGATTACTTTCTCGAGGCCGGCGCCGATGTCATCGGATTGCAGCGTGCGCCGGAAACCACCATCGCGGTGAGCCTGGCCTATGACTGGCTGTATGATCAATTGGATGAAAAGACCAGAAAGACTATCCTTGCGCAGTTGGGTCCGAAAGGCTGCGAACCATGCTTTAGAACGCTTTGGGGATTGCGTTATCCTGACCAGGTGAAAGGATGGGGCTATGCGCCGGCGGCGAAGCTCGAACCCCGCGATTTCCGCCGATGGCCGTATTTTATCAGTCAGACCAACTTGAAGGCCATTCCTTTGAGCGGACTGGCGGTCGGCGCCGCCGTTCTCTGCGAGCAGCACGCCAAGGCTGCAGAGTGGATTGAGATGGCCCAATACAGCTACGAGACACTGGCGCGGTTGTACAGTCAGGATGGAAGCTATCCGGAAGGAGGGGGCTATGGCGATTACACGACGTTTCATATGCTGATGACCGAGGCGGTATTCAAACGCAAGCTGAAGGTGGATCTGTTCGACCGGGTGAACTATAACGGCTTTATCGAATTTATGATGGGACTGCATATGCCGCATCACGCGACTGTCGATGAGCGCGTCAATTCCGCGAATCGGGCGACCATCAATTCCGGCGATATGCCGCAGCGGCGAGATCTGACGGTTAATTTCGGCGATGCCGGCGGCGGACTTCAGTCCAGTGTGGGATTTTATATCGCCGGCCAAACCCGCGATGGGCTGGCGCAGCACATCGCTTTGCATCACGCTAGAGAGCATACGCCCTTTTCCATTTTTTGGTATGATCCGACGGTGGAGGATGAACCGCCCGGGGAGAGCGAGCATTTCAAGCATTTCGATCTGGACTGGATTGTTTATCGTACCGGGTACCAGGCGGAGGATCTTCTGGTCGCCATGCGCAGTGGATTGCCCGCCAATCATGAACACGCGGATCGGAATTCGCTGCTCCTAGCGGCTCATAATGATATTCTGCTGGCGGACATCAAACATCCGACCTATGATTACACTCATCCCGGTTGGATTCTGCGCACCAGTCCGGGCCATAACACCGTGCTGATCGACGGGCAGGGGCATCAATACCACGACGGACGGGAAGGCACCAACATGGCTTTGGCTCAGGCAAAAATCCTGCGTAAAGGCCGCCGCCGTCAGCTGATCTATTGGAGCAGCGATGCCACGCACGCCTATGCGCTGGTGAATCCCGATGTGGCGTATATTCAGCGATCGGTCTTTATTCTGCCGGACATCCCCCTGGTAGTGGTGGTCGACGGGATGGAGAAAAAAGAAAAAGAATCGATTTTTTCCAGCCGGTGGCACGTCGAGAACAGCGACGGCAACGGCCGGCTTCACGTCCATGACACCGGGTTTGTCGTCCATCGTCCCAATGCCAAACTCTATGCGGTTTGCGGCGACGCCGGCGAGTGCTCCGTCCATCAGGATCGTATGCCGGTGCCGCCCCAGTACGGCGTTTATCCCTATGTCCAGGTGGACCGCACCAAGCCCGCGCGCCGCAGCACTTTGACTCTGGCGGTCATGCCGCTGCCGGCTGATCAGTCGGAACCGGCCATCGTCTTTGGTCCAGACGGTTTGATTACCGTCGACCATCTCGGCAAGCACTTTTCATTACGCCTGCTGCATATCGGCCGAACCGTTCATCTGCATCGTGAGGCCTAAGTTTTCATTTGCTTTCATCTATTTTTTATCTATTTTGTATTTCAAATGGCCGCCTGGACCGCCTCATCGCGGACACGGGCGTCGAACCGTTGAATAACCTTTTATCAGGATGGTCCTGATGAGAATTTGATCTCCGGCAGTCGCTCTTGCAGGAAAACCCGGGAGTGAGGGGTTGCGTATGCTGAAAACCTATGACATCATCGACGGCAAAGTCCAATGCGCAGAGGGCGTTGAGGGACGTATTCTGGCCTTTTTCAATCCGGATGAACAGGAGAAAAAATATCTTACCGTCGATTTAAAGATTGATGAACATACCCTGAACTCTTCGCTCGACCCGGATGAACTGGCGCGTATTGAATTCGAACCGGATCATCTGGCGATGATCTATAAACGTCCGAAAAATTATTCCGCTGAAGATCTGCTGCTGTTTCGCGTGACCTCCATCGGGCTTTTCGTATTTGCCGATCGCATCATCATCGTATCTTCCGAAGAACTGCCGCTGTTCGAGGACAAACGTTTCAACAAAGTGACCTCCCTGAAGGATGTCATGCTCAAGATTTTTTTGCGATCTGTTTTTCATTATCTCGAACATTTGAAAATCATCAACATGATCTCCGAGGATCTGGAGGACAAGATAAACCAGTCCATGGAGAACCGCTATCTGCTCAATCTCTTCACGCTGGAAAAGAGCCTGGTCTATTACCTCAACGCCATTAATGGAAACTCCATCCTGCTGCAAAAGCTGAAGAATTACGCCAGCAAGATCGGGTTCACGCAGGAGGAGGAAGAGTTGCTGGACGATCTCATCATTGAAAATTCGCAATGTTATAAGCAGTCGGAGATCTATTCCAACATTCTTTCCGGCCTCATGGATGCCCGTGCCTCCATCGTCAGCAATAACCTGAACGTGCTGATGAAGACGCTCAACATCATTACCATCGGCATCATGGTGCCGACGTTTGTGGTCAGCGCTTTTTCCATGAATGTGTCGATTCCCCTTGAGAACAATCCCCTTGCGTTCATCATCATTCTCGGTCTGGCGCTCATATCGGTTGTCGCCTTTATGCTTTTCTGGCGGCTGAAAAAATGGTGATTTTTTGAATAGTTTCAGACTTTACGGCATCTAACAAATAGCGATGAAACCAGTCTGTTCAAGTGGTAGGTGAGGCGTTTATGTCCTGCGATAAAATTTTACAGCAGCTCTGTGATGAGCTGGCTGAAAACATTGATTCCGAAGTCTGTGAAGAGATTCGTCAGCATCTGCAAACCTGTCCGCACTGCAGCCGGCAGCTTTCATCTTTGCGCACCGTGGTGCAGTTGTACCGTTGTCTCAACGAACGGGATGTGCCGGACGCCATGCATCAACGGTTGCTCACCCTGCTCAACGTAGCGGAGGCGAAGGTTTAGCCGTCTGTTTTATGGTGTACATTTAAACAATTTTTCTTGACAAAGACAATCTGTTTTTGTATAATAAGGTGATTTTATGATCACCTTTTTTTGTTTTTACCCTTTTATAAAGGAAAGACATGGAAAAGTTGACTGCCAAGCAGAAAAAGGCGTTGCAGGTCATCATAAAAAAGACTCAGGAGCAGGGGTACCCGCCCACCCTCAAGGAGATAACTGAAAGTCTGGGGGCCGCGTCGCGTACAACCGCTGTCAAGTATTTGAATTTATTGGCTCGAAAAGGATACATCCTTTGGGAGCGCAACAAGGCGCGCGGTATTCAGGTGCTGGGATTACAGGAGGGGGGTGGTCCTGAGCAGGGCTTGCCGTTGATCGGCATGGTCACTGCCGGTCTGCCGATGCTGGCGGAGGAGAACATTGAGCGGTATATTGCCGT
Organism: bacterium; assembly: GCA_036788095.1. Lineage (GTDB taxonomy): Bacteria > Zhuqueibacterota > Zhuqueibacteria > Residuimicrobiales > Residuimicrobiaceae > Anaerohabitans. Next base: position 10,837 of record DAIQOA010000146.1, read on the forward strand.
GCCGCGATCTTTGCTGCGGTCCGGGGATCCGCATTTTCTGTTGCGGGTTACGGGCGACAGCATGACCGGTGCAGGAATTTTGCCTAATGATCTGGTGGTGGTGCGATCGCAGCAGGATGCAGAGCCGGGTGATGTGGTGGTGGCGCTCATCCATGGTGAAGCCACGGTCAAGCGTTTGGCAGTAACCGCGACGCAGCGCTATCTGAAAGCGGAGAATCCGGCGTTTGCGGATATTTATCCGCAGGGGGAATGGGGAGTGCAGGGCAAGGTGGTGGCGTTGGTGCGCGAGGAGGTGGAGTAGGGGATCCTTGTGAAGGGATTTTTGAGCGACAGTAATTCATCTTCATCAAGGAGGTTTGTTTGGTTGTTTATAGTTTTGGTTGAGGTCCGCAGGAGCGGTTTGTTCCGGCCCTGGGTCGCCGGGTGTTTTTTGATGAGCCCCGAAGGGGCGACCGGAACCGGTAGGGCGAATTGTCCCGGGTATTTGTCTGATTTTGATTGAGCCCCGAAGGGGCGTGTTGTCCCAGCCCAGGGCGATAGCCCTGGGTC
>DAIQOA010000147.1:0-11186 GCA_036788095.1 bacterium
GGTACCTTACAGGACAGCCCTTCAAGCCACCGCCTCTGGCGGTGGTAATTGACTTGCATCTACCCCCTTAAAGGATGGGGAATCTCGGCGATGAAAGCCAACGGCCAGACCGAGTTGACCATCACCTCGGTGCCCGCGCTGTTGGAGATCACCGCCGACCTATCGCGCACCGGGGCTGTGTTGAGAGGCGGCGTTTATGCTGATATCAACGAGAATGGGGTTTTCGATCCGGTCGATTACAGCTGGAACTGGCGGTTTGGCTATACGATCGACGGCATCGGCTGGATCATAGATCCTGCAAAACCTCTGGCCTCGATCCTGGGGGATGACGGCGCATTGGACGGCAAGTTAAAGTTGATTTTTCCCCTTCTGCGACAGCAGGTCAAATTGTGGCCCAATGGTACGATCTTTATTTTTATGCAGGATGAGGATGGCTCTACGGGAGTGGTCAAACTCCATCTTCAGATCAAAGCCGGCGCGCCGGCGATCGTCGGTAAGGTGACCTCTGCGGCTGACGGCGCTCCTGTTGCCGGCTTGGCCATGATGGCGGTGAAGGAGAACGGCGGCGCCGCCTTTGACTTTGTCAACGGCCGCACGGATGCAGAGGGCAAGTATATTCTGTTCCCTGAAAGCGGAACCTGGACGGTCTATGCCGATGGGGCCGGCGAAGGCACCGGCGCTTTCATGCCCGCCCGTTCTGAAGCGCTCTCCCTTTCGAGCAATGAAATCCTGACCAGAGATATCGCCCTCACGCCGTTCACGGCTCTGTTGAAGGGCCGGGTTTTGCATGAGGATGGCACGCCGGCGCGACGTGTGCTGCTCTATGGCACCGGAGGCGGTTATCTGATCGCCAAGACGGATGACGAAGGCCGGTATGTCTTGGGAACGGATCCCGGCTTTGTCCAACTTGGCATTGCCCGCAACCTGCTGGCCAATTACATGCACTTGTCGGAGTATTATGAAGAAAAGCCTTTTGTCAATGTCAACGCCGTTGCCGGCGAGAATTCCAACCTCGATTTTGTCCTGAAGAAATACCCCTCTTACATTCGCGGACGTTGCGTGTTGGAGGACCGTGGAGTGATGGGCGCCGAGGTGACGGCCATCTTTACCGATCCTTCCACCGGCAATGGCCGTAGCTCCTCGGCTTTGACCGATGCCGATGGGCATTATCTCATCGGCGTCATGCCCGGTACGGTGGCAAGCTTGGTCATCAAGGCCAACGGGCTGGAGGCGGTCAATCCCAACGGCATGCTTGTCAATCTCGCCGTCGCCAACCATGACACCCTCAAGGGGATGGACTGGGTGTTCAGAATTGCGCAGGGCCGCAACAGCATCACGGGTACGGTAGTCGGGCCTGCCGGAGCGCCGGCGGAGGGAGTCTATGTCGTCGCGGTGGAGGCGAACACCCTTTACTACAACACCTACTTTTACCAATTTACCAACGCCCTGGGCGAGTTCGATTTTACCGGATTGAAAGACGGGGAGTGGCGCGTCGGCGTCTACAGCAGGGGCGCCACAGCCTCGCCGGCAATGGTCTATCATACGCTGACGGGCGGTCAGCGCATCGACGGCGTACGTTTTGCTTTGTCCGGTGTCACCGGCATCCATGCACGGACTCCCCAGACGCTGCAGGGATTTTTGCTCGAGCAGAATTATCCCAATCCCTTCAACAGCGGGACCACGATCCGTTTCTCGCTCATCAGCCCCACAGATGTCAGCCTCTCCATTTGCGACCTTTTGGGCCGGCAGGTGCGGCGGATCGATCGGCCGGGCCTGAACGCCGGCGCGCGGCAGATTCATTGGGACGGCCGGGATGAGAGTGGCAGGGATCTGCCCAGTGGCGTTTACTTTTACACCCTGCTGGCCGGTGCACAGACCGCCAGGGCTAAAATGCTGATGGTTCGTTAAGCCCTATTCGTGTCCATAATGGGTCAGGCATGAATCGACCAACCGACTTTTTTCTGTAAAGAATAATTTTTCCAAGTGGTTTATCGGTTTTTCACCATGGAGGCGACCAATGGCCGTACTTGATTTCGGAATTGTAGCGCTGTATCTGCTGGGCACCTTGTTGATCGGTTTTTGGATGCAAAAAAAAGCTTCGCAGAGCATCGCCTCCTATTTCTTGGGCGATAAGAATATCCCCTGGTGGGCGCTGGCCTCCTCCGGCATGGCCTCCAATCTCGACCTCAGCGGCACCATGATCATCGTCGCTCTGGTCTATGCGCTGGGCGCCAATGGCTTTTATATCGAACTTCGCGGCGGCGTGGTGCTGATTATGGCTTTTTTGACCGCGTTCATGGGCAAATGGAACCGCCGCGCCAACGTGATGACGTTGGCGGAGTGGATGGAGTTTCGCTTCGGATCAGGGCCGGAGGGAAGGCTCGCGAGGCTGGTCACGGCGATCACCTCGCTGCTCTTCACCATCGCCATGGTCACTTATTTTGCCATCGGCGGCGGCAAATTTCTCGACAAATTCCTGGGCATTCCAAGCTTCTGGGGACTCTCCTCTGAATTCTGGGCAGCCGCCATTTTGATTTTTGTCTCCGCGGTGTACACGATCGCCTCCGGGCTGTATGGCGTGGTCTGGACCGACTTTTTTCAAATGGTGCTGATTCTAACCATGATCCTGTATATCACCATCAGGGCTTTCGGCATCGATCTGCCGGAAAGCCTGGTCATCTCGATGCCGCTAAAGGACGGAGGGTTTCAGACCTATCCGACCACCTTCAGCGAGTGGAGCAACGTTCTGCCTAAATGGAATCTGGGTTTGGATCCGGCCAATGCCTATTCCATTTACAATCTGTTCGGCGTGGCCGTACTTTTCTATTTTTTCAAAGTGGCCTTTGAAGGCAGCGGCGGCGCCACCAACTATATGGCGCAGAGATATTTCGCGGCGCGCAACGACCGCGAAGCGGGTTTGATCTCAGTGCTGTGGACCTTTTTGCTCTCCTTCCGCTGGATCTTTGTGGCGGCTCTGGCGATCTGGGGATTGTCCCTGGGCACGCAGATCACGGATCCTGAAAAAGTGCTGCCCATGGTGGTGGACACGCTGCCCATGGGCGTTAAAGGATTTCTCATCGCCGGCTTTATGGCCGCGGCCATGTCCACGTTCGTTTCCACGGTCAACGCCGGCGCCGCGTACTGGGTCAAGGACATCTATCTGGTGCATATTAAACCCAATGCCTCAGGCAAAAACGCCATGATGCAGAGCTATCTCGCCTCCACCGTGGTGGTGGCCGTGGGGTTGGCCCTGATGCTGGTGATTAAAAACATCAACGACATGTGGGGGTGGATCACCATGAGCATCAGCGCCGGCATGGTGATCCCTTTCATGATCCGCTGGTACTGGTGGCGATTGAACGGCTACGGCTACACCATCGGCCTGGCGACGGGCACTCTGGCCGCCATTTTATGGAAGCTGATCATGCCCGAGAACACCGAGGAGTATTTTTCTTTCATCTTTTCCTGCGGCCTGTCCATCATCGGAACCGTTGCCGGCACCCTGTTGACGCGACCGACGGACGACAAGGTTCTGCAAAATTTTTACACAGTAACCCGTCCATTCGGCTTCTGGGGCCCCTATAAACGTCGGTTGACGGCGCCCACCGCGGCTGCGGTCGACCGGGAAAACCGCCGGGACCTTGTTTCGCTTCTATTCGCTATACCCTGGCAGATTTCGCTGTTTCTGTTCATGATGAGCCTGGTAATGCAAAAATGGTCGCAGACGCTGATGCTGGCGATGATCCTGGCGCTGTGCAGCATCGGCATGTATGTGTTTTGGTATCGTCATTTATCCTTGCAGGAAAGGGCGGAACGATGAAACAAATCAATCGCGCTGTGTGGCGGTTCCTGTGGTCTAAAAAAACGGTCGCGGCTATAAGCGGGATCCTGTTATCCATCGCGCTGGGCACCTCTGTGCACGCCTCGCCGGATTCGGCCGCGCGGAAAAAGGCCTATCTGGTCGCCACCTCTCATCTTGACACCCAGTGGCGCTGGACCATTCAGACCACCATTCGGGATTATATTCCAAACACGCTGCGGGGAAATATGGCTCTGTTGGAACACTACCCCGAGTATGTGTTCAGCTTTGAGGGCGCGTTCCGCTACAGGCTGGCCAAAGAGTATTATCCGCAAGAGTATGCCAGAATGGCCGAATACATTCGAGCCGGCCGCTGGCATGTGACCGGCAGCAGTGTGGACGCGTGCGATGTGAACATCCCCTCCGCGGAATCGCTGATCCGCCAGACGCTCTACGGCAACGGCTTTTTTAAAAAAGAGTTCGGCAAAACCAGCTGTGATATTTTTCTTCCCGACTGTTTCGGCTTTGGCTACGCTCTGCCCTCCATAGCCAGGCACTGCGGTCTGACCGGCTTTTCAACGCAAAAGTTGACCTGGGGATCTTCCGTCGGCATTCCCTTCGACATCGGCCTCTGGCAAGGCGTCGACAGCAGCACGCTCATCGCCGCTCTGGATCCCGGCGCCTATGTGTCGAATTTGACGCAGGATCAGAGTCGCGACTCGGTGGTGGAGCGGGCGATCGACCGGCAGATGCAGCGGTCCGGATTGGCCGCCGCCTACCGCTATTATGGCACCGGCGATGTCGGCGGCGCACCCAGTGAAGAGTCGGTGAAATGGCTGCAAAAAAGCCTGCATTCCGACGGGCCCATCACGGTCGTCAGTGCGGCGGCGGATCAGCTCTATCGCGAGCTGACGCCGGCACAACAGCAGGCGCTGCCTCGCTACAACGGCGAACTGCTGATGAGCACGCACGGCTCCGGCTGTTACACCAGCCAGGCGGCGATGAAGCGCTGGAACCGCAAGAACGAGTTGCTTGCAAACGCCGCTGAGCGCGCGGCCGTGGTTGCCGAGTGGTTCGGCGCCGCCCGCTACCCGAAAGAGAAATTGAACGACGCCTGGGTGCGTTTCCTCTGGCATCAATTTCATGACGATCTCACCGGCACCAGCATTCCAGAGGCGTACGAGTTTTCCTGGAACGACGAGATCATCAGCGCCAATCAGTTTGCCGCCGTGCTCGAACACAGCGTGGCCGCGGCGTCTCGCGGCCTCGATACCCGTGTCGTGGATCTCCCCATCCTGGTGTATAATCCGCTGAGTTTCGACCGCCAGGATGTGGTAGAGATCACCGTGCCCAGGGAGGGCATGAAGCCATATGCCCGCATCTACGATCGCGGCCGGGAAGTGCCGTCGCAGCTGCTGTCGGCTACTCCCACGGCTCTGCGAATGATCTTTCTCGCCCACGCGCCTTCGGTGGGTTTTAAAGTGTACAGCCTGCGTTACAGCGATACGCCCTATCGGGCAGCGTCGGACCTCCATGTCTCTGCGAGCCGGTTGGAGAACAAACGTTATCGCCTCACGCTCAACGCCCAGGGTCAGGTGGTCTCTGTGCGCGATAAAAAGGCGAACCGGGAATTGCTGTCTGCGCCCCTGCAGCTGCAGCTTCTCAACAACACTTCGATCGATTGGCCCGCCTGGGAGGTGATCTACAAGGACCTATCCGTTCCGCCCAGGGCAACGGTGGACAGCCCTGCGCAAGTGGCGATTGTGGAAAACGGGCCGGTGCGCGTTTGCCTGCGAATCGCGCAGAAAAAAGACAGCTCCACGTTCATTCAGAACATCAGCCTGGCGGCCGGTGAGGCGGGCGACCGGGTTCTTTTCTCTCTTGCTGTGAACTGGAACACGCGCGGCACTCTGCTCAAGGCCGCTTTCCCCCTGAGCGTGCGCAATGACCAGGCGACCTATGATCTGGGCGTCGGCGCCATCGCCCGACCCACCAACAGCGAAAAACTGTACGAAGTGCCGGCACAACAGTGGGCGGATCTGACCGCTGCCGGCGGCGAGTATGGGGTGGCGGTGCTCAATGACTGCAAGTACGGGTGGGATAAGCCGGATGATCACACGCTGCGTCTGACTCTTTTGCACACTCCCACCACCGGCAGTGGATTCCAGGACCAATCCGCTCAGGATCTGGGATTTCATCAACTGGCTTACGGCCTGATGGGACACGCCGGTTCCTGGCAGCAGAGTGGGGTGGTGCGGCAGGCCGCCGGCTTGAATCAGCCTTTGATCGCTTTTGTCGCCGGCCGTCATAGCGGCTGCGCTGATGAGCTGTCCTTCGCTTCCCTTAACACCGATCAAATCCTCATCCAAGCGATCAAGCAGGCGGAGGAAAGCGACGAAATTATCGTGCGTCTGTGTGAGAGCAGCGGCCGGCCAACCGAGCAGGCGTCGCTGAAATTTTTTGCACCGGTCCAGTCCGCTCGTGAGCTGAACGGCAGCGAGGAATTAATCGCTCCGTTGGATGTGCAGCAGGGCGCGCTGCGTCTCAAGTTTGCGCCGTACCAGCTCAGAACCATCGCGGTGCGCCTGGCCGCACCTCCTCAGACGCTCGAGCCCGTCCATTGCCAGCCCCTGGTTTTATCCTACAACCTGGATGCCTTTTCCTCCAATGAGGAGCGGAGCGATGGCGATCTGGATGGAAAAGGAATCTGTTGTCCGAGCGAGCTTATCTCCGACACGGTGCAGTCCGAGGAGGTGGTTTTTCACATGGGCTCTACAGCCACCGGCTCTCTAAATGCGCTGGTGTGTCAAGGTCAGACGCTGACGCTTCCGTCCGGCGACTATAACCGAGTGCATCTGCTTGCCGCCGGCCGAAGGGAGGATGTAACCTGCAGCCTGCTTGTCGGCCGGCAGCCGCAGGCATGGAAGGTGCAGAGCTTTCGCGGAAACATCGGCCAATGGGACAGCCGCCTGGTCGACGGCGGCATGGCTGAGATCGGCCGGCTCAACGGCGTTGAGGTGGAAACTTTTTCGCTTACGCCGGGATTCATCAAGACGGACCGGATCGCCTGGGTGGCTACGCATTCGCATACGCCCAGCGGCGATGTGCCATACAAGTTCTGTTACTTGTTCAGATATGATTTCCCCCTGCCGGAAGGGGTCCGCACCATCACTTTGCCGAACCAAGATGAGGTGGTTGTTTTCGCCGTCACCTGCAGCCGGGAAGAACACGGAGGCACTCACGCTCTATCGCCCTTATTCGACCGGTTCCCGGACAACCAGGTTGCCATCGTCTCTGCGGAGAATGCCCTTTGTTTTGTCGACAAGTTGCTCATCTCCCTGGCCGCCTCGCCAACGCAAAAAGAGGTGCGCTATACGCTGGATGGTTCGGAACCCGGCGCCTCCTCGCCGCTTTATCAGGCCCCGTTTTCCATCGACCGTACGTTGATGGTCAAGGCGCGCGCCTTTGATTCGTCAAACAACGCCGGGCCGGTTGCCTCAAAGCGGTTTTTTCAGTCGTCGCTGCGGCCGGCCGTCGCGGTTCCCGACGGCGATGTGGGCGTGTGTTGCAGCTATTATGAAGGCGTGTGGAAATGGCTGCCCAATTTCGCGGAGCTGAACCCCATGCGCACCGCGGTGTTGGCGGATTTCAGCCTGCCGGATCAGGTTCGTGAGGATCATTTCGCCGTTCTCTATACTGCCATGATCAACATACCGGCCGACGGCTTTTACACTTTTTATACCCGCTCGGACGACGGCTCCGCTCTTTGGGTCGGCGATGTCAAGGTGGTGGATAACGATGGGTCTCATGGCGCCGACGAAAAAGCCGGCATCATCGGACTGGCGGCCGGATGGCATCCCATCACCGTGCATTATTTTGAAGATCACGGCGAGCAGTCGCTGCAGGTCAGATACGCCGGGCCCGGAATGGCAAAACAGATCATTCCGGCAGAACGGCTTCGACAACGTCCCTGAGCCCTGCCTCATGCGCTGGCGTGAATGCGCAGCAGGCCAACGGGCCTGATCAAGGAGTTTTAAATGGTAGACAAACTGAATTGGATAACAGGGCGCCGGCGCCGGATGTCTCTGATCCTGCTTCTTGCCGGACTGGCTTTTTCCGCTCCCCGATCCGACGTTTACGTCAGGAAAAAGACCTGGTGGGAGAGCATGCTGGCCGGCCGGCAATCCTTACGCCTGCTCAGGCAAAAAGTCACCTCCTCGCCGACCCTGAGGCTGTCCGATTGGTGTACCAGCGGTCCGCAGCCGGCCGATTCTCCGTTCGTTAAACAGTTTGATCCTACGGCAGCGATCCCTTTGGCGCAGCCGGCCGGATCAGGCCCTGCTTGGACCGTACATCCGGAATGGCGCGATGGCATGACCGCGGTGTTAGAGCCGATGCCGAACGCCGTCCAATTCGTCTATCGAACGATCACGGTGCAAAAGGATACTTCCTTTCAGATTTATCTGGGCAGTGACGACGGCATCGCTGCTTGGCTGAACGGCGGACTGCTTTTGCAGAACGATAAACCTCGTTCGTGCCGGCCGAACCAGGAGATTTTGTCGCTGGCTCTGCACCGGGGCGTCAATCATCTGTTGTTGAAAATCACCAACAAAGCCGGCGATTTCGAGTTTTATTTTTCGCTGTTGCGCGATCACCCCGATGCCCTGTGGCCGCTGCTGGAACGCGATTTCAGCGATGCCTCCTCCCGTTTGGAGATGGCGCTGGAGATCGAGGACAAGATCTGGCAGTTCCCCGAGGGCGATGAAGCCCGCAGACTTTTAGCGAATTATATAAACGCGTATGATCAGGCGTGCCGCAAACGGGGGCTTTCGCCGGAGACTTTATCGGCGAAAACATCCATCGACCATATCAGGAAAAAATACCTCGAGGTGCGTATGCACGAACCCAACTATTTTTACAGCGGTCAGGTGCAGCTCCTCTGTTCCAGCCATCAGGATATCGCCTGGATGGATAGTCCGGAAAAGTGTGTGGAACAGCGCGATGAGCAGGTCATCACCCCGGCGCTGGCGCTGATGCGCCAGAACGGCGAATTTCGCTACGGCATGGAAAGCATGATGAACCTGATGGAATATCTGCAGCGCCATCCGGAGCGCAAGGAGGAGGTGCGGCAAAGGACTTTGTCCGGACGCTTTGAATGGGGCGCCACCTATAATCAGCCTTATGAATCGCTGCTCTCGGGTGAGCAACTGGTCCGCGAGGTGTACCTGGGACGCAAGTGGATCAAAAAAAACCTGCCGGGTTGCGACGCCCGCGTGGCCTGGAATCCCGACGTGCCGGCGCGATCGCTGCAAATGCAGCAGATCCTGCACAAGGCCGGCATTCCGTATCTGATCATCAGCAGACATGAAAAGGGCGTGTTCCGCTGGAGCAGCCCGGACGGCAGCAGCGTGCTGGTTTTTTCTCCAGGCCATTATGGGAATCCGATGGCCATCCTCGATCGCCCGGTCATGCAGGCGGTGATGGGCCTTCGCGAGGAACTGGCCGGATGGGAAGAGCATTACCGCGAGAGAAACCTGCCGCCTGCTTTGGCGATGATCTATTCCAATGATGCAACCGGACCGCGTCCTTTCACTGAATTGATCGATGCCTGGAACGACCTGGCGGAATCCGGCAACAGCGGCTCCTCGGAGCAACGAATGGTCTATGCCACGGCGGAACAATTTTTCAAATCCATCGATGTGGACACGGCGCAGCTGCACACCCTGTGCGGCGAACGGCCTAACGTATGGCTCTATATCCATGGACCATCCCACCATCGGGCCATCTCCAGCAAGCGCGCCGCCGGCGTACTGCTGCCGGCCGCGGAGATTTTTTCCACAGTGGAAGGTCTGCTCGCCGGCCATTTCAACGACTATCCTGAAGAACGGCTGCATAAAGCCTGGGCGGCCTCCATCTTTGATGACCACGGCTGGGGCGGCAACCAGGGGCAGATCACGGATCAGCTGTTCCGCAGTAAACTGGATTTCGCCGCCAACGAGGGTGAAGCGTTGCTGCAAGCGGCGACGGCCAAAATCAGCAGCCGCATCCAATTCAATCGCAAACTCGGACAGCCGATCGTGGTTTTCAATGCGCTCTCCTGGCAACGAAGCGATCCGGTCCAATGCACCATCCGGCATCAGGGTCCTTATCGTATTGTGGACAACCAAGGAGAGACGCTCCCTCATCAAGTCATGGCCGCGGTGCCGGGCCAACCTTTGGATGAGGAGCGGATCCTCTTTTTCGCCCAAGAGGTGCCTGCGGTCGGCTACCGCGTCTACTATGTGACTCGAGCTGAAGCAACCAAGTCCGCGGTCAAGCGGACGGCTGAAAACACCGAGGTGTATGAGAACCGGTTTTATAAAATCCATCTGAGCCCGGGCGGCATTCGGCAGATTTTCGACAAGCAGCTGCAGAAGGCGATCCTGCACGAAGGCGGATTGCTGGGCGCTGAGCTCATTACTTTGCAATCGGTCGGCAACGGCGCCGGCGAGTTCGAGGACGTGCAGCAGCCGACCATGGAGGGATTCGACCAGGCCAGCCGGCATCAGCCCGCCTGGCGAATGAGCGCCGATGGACCGGTGTGTACGCAGTTCACCTTGCGCGTCGCTCTGGCCGGCTGTAGGGCGGTGGAAACACTGACTGTTTTCAACGATCGCAAACAGATCGATTGCGATCTGTCTCTTCTCGATTGGGACGGCACGCCCTATCGCGAATTCCGTTTGGCCTGGCCTTTGGATATGACCGGCGGTCAGATCAGCTATGAGACGCCGATGGCCGTGGTCACCGTGGGCAAGGATGAGATACCCGGCGCAGCCGGACATGCCTATGGCCGATTGAATTATTCCGCGGCCTGCAAGGACGTTCATCCGCGCGAAGTGCAGAATTTCATCAGCGCCAGTGATCATCGTTTCGGCGTTACCATGAGCTCCAGCGTGGCGGTCTGCGATTACGTGGATCCCACGGATGCGCAGAACGCCTGTCCGGTTTTACAGCCGGTGCTGCTGGCTTCCCGGAAAAGCTGTCATTCCAACGGCAACTGGTACCTGCAGGAGGGCGATCATCATTACCATTTCTCTCTATTCAGCCATGCACCGGGATGGAGCAACGGCTATCGCCTGGCGGTGCAGGCGAACCATCGGTTGACGCCTGTGACCGCGGTTTCGTCGGCTGCGAATGCGTCTCTACCCGAGCTTGAGAGTTTTTGCAGCCTCTCCTCAGCCAACGTGGTGCTGACCGCCCTGAAAAAATGCGAGGATGACGATCAAATCATCCTGCGCTGCGTGGATATGGAGGGCTTGGACAGTCAAACCACCATCAGGCTGTTCGTGCCGCTGGCAAGCGCCAAGCGCACCAACATCATCGAAGAAGAGGGGGATGCCTTGACGGT
>DAIQOA010000148.1:0-11073 GCA_036788095.1 bacterium
TGAGAGAAAACAGGGGCTGGGTGAAGCGCAGGCTGACCGAAGAGATCAGTTCGCTGCGTTTTTTGGTCTGCTCCAGGTCCAACTCGTAGGTGGAAACGTCGCGATGATAGGCCTGAGACTGCAGACGCAGGCTGCCGTTGGTGGGCAGGGGTTGAGAGACATCCAGCGTGCCTTGATAACGGATATCGCCGATGGTGTTGTACACCGGCAGCTGCCCCGCCACCTGTATCTCAGAGACTGATTCTCTCCAATAGGGCGTATTGAGTGCCAGGGAGGCGTTGGTCCGGAACCGGTTTCGGGCGGCGATGAGATTTTGCTCCGACTGGATCAGCGACAGCCGCAGGGCCTTCATCTGATAGCTTTTTTCCAGAGCAATGGGGATTGCCTGATCCAGCGTCAGGATGGTGCGCTCGCGTGCGCCGGACGTGGCGCACAGAACCAGGGTAAACAGCATAAGCAGAGTACATCGCTTCATCCGAGTTCCTTTAGAAACATGGCAGGGCTTGCTTATTCATAGCGCAGTGCGACGATCGGATCGAGCTCGGCCGCCTTGCGCGCCGGATAAATGCCAAAGACAATGCCCACAGCGGCGGAGACGCTGAAGGCCAGCAGAATAGCGCCGATCGAAACGATGGTGCGCCAGCCGGCGTAGAGCGCGATGACCTTGGTCAAGAGAAATCCAAGGAGAACGCCAATCGCTCCGCCGACAAAGCTGAGGATCACCGCTTCCACGAGAAATTGACCGAGAATGTCGTGACGGCGCGCGCCTACGGCGCGGCGTACGCCGACCTCGCGCGTGCGCTCCAAAACCGATGCCAGCATGATATTCATGATGCCGATGCCGCCGACCAACAGAGAAATACCGGCGATGGCGCCCATCACGATGTTAAAGATGCGCTGCGTTTTCTGTCTCTGCTTCAACAAGGCCTCCGGCACGGTGACGGTGAAATCATTCACCATGTTGTGACGCCGCCGCAAGGTTTGCTGGACCAGTTGGGCTGCTTCCTGGATGCGGTCAGCGTCCGTGACCTGGACGACGATGCGGTCGATCTCGCTTTCAAAGGCACTGCGTGGAAACCGTTTCATGGCGCAGGTAATGGGGATGTAGATATTTTTGTTCAGATCCTGAGTGGCGCCCAACCCGGCGCCGCCCAGGGACGGTTTGCGCTCCATTACGCCCACCACGGTGTACCAGCTCTTGCCGATCTTGATCTGTTCGTAAACCGCGTTCTGAAAGTGAAAGAGCTGCGCCCGCACCTCGGCGCCCAACACAACCACCCGGCGCGCCTCGGTCACATCGAGATAATTTAAGAACGCCCCTTCCTTCGCCGCATAGTTCATCGCGGTTTCAAAATCCGGCGTGGTGCCGACCACCATCGCTTCAAGGGTCTCACGGCCATACCCCACCGTGGCCTTTACCTGACGCTGAGGAATGGCGGTGGCGACCAATGGATTCACCTGCGACAATGCATGCGCGTCCAGAGGCGATAACCCGCGTGAAAGGTTGCTGCGCCCCTTGCCCTCCTCCTTATCCGCCGGTGGAATGTCGTCAATGAGGATGTTGTTCATGCCCATCAACTGGATCTGTTTCAACGCCTCCTCCTTGGCGCCTTCGCCGATTGATAGCATGGCGATGACCGCGGCAACGCCAAAGATGATGCCCAGCGCGGTGAGGATGGAACGCAGCTTGTGGCTGCGCAAACCCTCAAGACCGATCAGTATGCTCTCCTGATAGATCATCAAATTTTATCCCAAGCCACGGACGCTGAAAACTGATGGACCCGCATGAACCGATTTCTCCGCCTAGTTGACGATCATAACCGCCGTGCCGCCGCTTGAAGCGGGCGCCGGGCTTTTCTCGCGCACCGGCTCTGAGGGAACGTTGATATCCTGAATAGGCTGGGTCGGATCGTGCAGCGCCACCTCATCGCCCTTTTGCACGCCGGCCTCGATGATGACGTAATCGCTGTTCTTCGGGCCGACCCGGACCAGACGGCGATCGAAACCGCTGCGCTTGACATAGACAACGGTGGTGTCGTTTTTCTGAAATACGCACTCGAGCGGCACAAACAGCTTGTCGGTGAATCGATCGGTGATCACCTGGCACTGCGCGGTCATGCCGGGCCGCAACCGCAGATCCGAGCCATCCAGAATGATCTCCACGTCAAAGGTCTTGATCTCCGAGTCCCGTTCGCGGCTGGCCAGGGTGGCGATCCGCTCCACTTTGCCGTACTGGCTGGAACCTGCCAGCGCATCGATGGTCACGATCGCCAGCTGTCCGACCCGGATACGGCTGATGTCGACTTCGTTCACCTTGGCTTTGACCATCATCTGCGACAGATCCGGGATTTCCACCAGGGCCATGCCGCGCCATGGCGTATCGCCCACCTTGACCTTGGCCCTGCCGTTGGCGCCCCAGATCTCCTGCAGCACCGCCAATCCATCGATGGGCGCCCGCAGCGTCAGGTTTTCCAACTCGAGCAGTTTCTGCTCCAAACGCAGGCGGGCCTGTTTCACCTTGAGCTCCGCTTTGGTCAGATCCGCCTGATTGATGATCTCCTGAGACTCGAGTTTGTTTTTCGCCTGGCTCAACGCCAGTTCCGCTTTCTTGAGGTTCAGTTCCTGTTCGCGCTGTTTGGCCACCGCCTCATATTTCATCTGTTCAAAGCGCAGACGGGCCTGCTCATTGGAATATTTCTGCGTCTCATAGCTGGTCTGCAGCTGCGACATGGTGGACTTGATGTTCGCCTTGAGACTGGAGAGCTCGGCCAGTGCGGATTCGTATTCATTCCTGCGGTCTTCGGTCTCCTGTGTGGCCTCGCTGGTATCGAATTGAAGGAGAAAATCGCCCTTTTTGACCATGGCGCCGTCTGGCGCCAGGGCGACCACCCGCAGGTTGCCGCGCACGTTGGATGGGACGCCGACCGAGACCGATTTGACTGCATACAGTTCACCGCTCTCGCGGACGTCGATGATGAATTCGCCGCTCTTGACCGGCACGGTGGCCAGGTTCGGTGATGCGGCGCTGCGGATGAACCAGGCCAACAGCAGTAAACACAGTCCGGCGGCGATCACCACCGGCAGCCGCCATCGTCCCAGCCGGTTGAAAAAATTCAAATTCATTTTCAGTTTCACTTCAGCCGCCTTACTCTATTATGGCCCGGGTGCCTGCAGAGTCAGCCGTCCGGCCGCCGTTTGAGGGCGCCGGATTTAAAGCAGGAACGGTCCCCTCATTTCCGCCGGCGGTTGCGGCCGGCTGCACACGGGAGGGACCATACTCGTAGCGCAATCCGCGCTTGTTCATTTCACCGAAGGTCTGCTGCCAGAATTTCTCATCAGCCCGCAAACGCTGCAGATCAGCGGCCAAGCCGATCCGTTTGGCGCCGGCGTCGGGGCTTTTCCATGCGATCAGCTCCCCTTCGCGCACCTGCGAGCTGTGGATGATCACCCAGGCATCGGTGCGTTCGCCCGGAACAACCGGCGTGGGCGCAGGATAATCCTTTTTGCGGAAAATGACCGGCCGGCCATCGATCTCATACAGCGCGCCCAGAGGGACAAAAAGCGCCGTTGTGTCCGGCTGCACCAGGATCTCCGCTCTGGCCGTCATACCGGGTTTGAACAGCGAATCCGCCCGGTCCAGACGAACGATCACTTCAAAATCCTTGATCATGGAATTCCAGTTTTCTTTCTGCGCCAGCTTCGCCATATGCGCCACCCGGCCGGAGAACCGGCTGTTCGGATAAGCGTCCAGCGAAACGACCGCCGGCTGGCCGATCTGGATGCGCGAAACATCCATCTCATTCACGCGCAGGCTGACCTGCATGCTGTCCAGATTGGGGATGCTGACCACCGCCTCGCCTGGGTTGACGTTGTCGCCCTGGGCTATCTTTTTGCGGTTTTCCCATCGGCCGATTTCATTGTAAACCAGCATCCCGCGAATGGGCGCGCGCAGCGACAGATTCTGAATCTGGCCTTCCAGCTCCCGCTTTTCCAAACGCTCCTCCGCAATGGCCAGCTGAGCGGTTCTCAGCGCAGCGCGGTCGATGATCTTTTGCGCTTCGATCTGCGTTCGAGCCTGGTCCAGCTCCAGCAACGCTTTTTGATGCTCCAGTTCCACATCCTGACGCCGCACCTGGGCCTCATACTTCATTAGATCTCGCTGCAGCACCGCAATGTCGCGCGAATATTCAGAGGTAGCCAGGTCTCCTTCCAGTTGCTGCATTCGAGCCTGCTGTTCGGCCAGCAGTTTTTGCTCCTGGGCCAGAGCTGAGATGAGCCGGTCCTCGGCAAGATCCAGCCGCTTTTGCAGCTCAGCCGTGTCAAACTGGGCCAGCAGCTGCCCCTCCTCCA
Organism: bacterium; assembly: GCA_036788095.1. Classification (GTDB taxonomy): domain Bacteria; phylum Zhuqueibacterota; class Zhuqueibacteria; order Residuimicrobiales; family Residuimicrobiaceae; genus Anaerohabitans. Next base: position 4,351 of record DAIQOA010000148.1, read on the forward strand.
CCACCGAGCCCTCTGGCGCGAGGTAGAGAACCTGCAGCTGCATGCGCCACTCCATGGGCGCTTTGACGTCGATCTGCTGCACGGCGCGCACCTCGCCGGTCTCTGTGACTGTAACGGCAAAGGGCCCGCGACGAACGCTGGTCCAGGAGGGCTTTTCAGTGCGGTCCTGCGTCAGAATGAGAGACAACAGCAGCACGGCCAGAGCAGCTGCGCCGATGAGCCAGACGTGGCGCGGCGTATGGGATAAGAGATTCACCTTCATACCAATAAATGGATGACTTGGTTCGACAAAAGAGAGCCTTTAAGCAGCATCCCTTATTTCATTCTGGCAAAACGGGGTTCTTCGATGCGAACGCGAAGCGAGACGCGATGCGTGTTATCCAACTCGTTATGTTTGAGGAACGCATAGTCAAAATCCAGGCGCGGTAATCGCAGCCCTGCACCGGCGCTGAAAGAACCCACATCGCTGCCCAGGCGAAGCGCGACCACCCGATAGACTAACATCTCGGCGCCCAGATGAAAATCAAAGCTCATGGCGCCCAGATGCGCCTGGCTGGCGATCCGCCGGTTTTCAAAACGAACGTCCGCGTCGGCAGCCAGTAGGAACGCTGTGTTGATGGTGGAGAGAAAGACGGGGTAGGCCAGCCCGGTTTTGACCGTGGGACTGATCAGCTCTCGCGTGCCGGTATCCCAGGCCAGCAGCGTGGTGGTGAAATCCTGAATGTTGATGCCGGTCTGTAGGCGGCCGACGGGATTCCACAGCGCGGCCACATCAAAACCCAGACCCCAAGCCGAGTTGTCGCCTAAACCCTTGTGCACCATTTTAACGTTAACTCCGTAGGCGAGGCGACGGCTGCGCTGCCGGCCATAGCTCAGATAGAAAGCGTATTCGGCATCTGACACCGTCTTTGATACATAAGGCCGATTGGCCAACACTTGACCGGATTCGTTGGTGTATTCTGCGCCCACCGGCAGACTGGGCCGCGGCAAAGCGGTGTAAAAGATATCATCCACCGCCAGACGAACCATGCTGATGCCCAGGCCTTCAAGTTTTCTAAAAGGAGCCGCCAAACCAACATAGTCATAGTTGACCAGTCCGTTGAACTGGCGCGCATGCATGGCGGAAATTTCGGGATAGTTCAGACCGGCAAGTCCGGACGGATTCCAGTAGCCGCTGGTGACATCCCCGCTGATGGCCACATGGGCGCCGCCCATTCCCAGCGCACGACTGCCGACTCCCAGAGACATGAACTCACCGGCGTACTTGGCGGCACCGGCTGCCATCCCGGCGCCGGCCAGATTGATGACTAAAAGCAGAACGGCTTTTTTCACACGCAGCCCTTCATTAATTATTTTCACAAGTAAGAGAACGATTCCTTTGCCAGGCAAAGAAATGCGCCTGCACTATTCTTCCCGCGACGCCAACTGTTTGAGTTCATCCAGTTTGCTCAACGCCTGCAGGGGGGTCAGCTGGTTTGGATCGAGGTTCTTCAGTTCCTCGCGCACCGCTTTTTCCAGTTCGCCGAACAGGTTCAGCTGCTGCACCTTATCCTTCTGCATCTCATGATGCTCCGCCAGTTTGGGCCGGCTGGAACCGTTCAGAGCCTCAGCCTCCAGGTTTTGCAAAATTTCCTTGGCGCGGCTGATCACCTCCGGCGGCAGACCGGCGAGTTTGGCCACCTGAATGCCATAGCTGTGGTCACAGCCGCCGGGTACGATTTTGCGCAGGAAAACGATTCTGTCGCCCCATTCGCGTACCGCCACATTATAGTTTTTTACACGCGGCAGGATCAGCTCGAGTTCCGTCAATTCATGATAATGGGTGGCAAAGATGGTCTTGGCAGCCAGATGCGCCGTATTGTGCAGATGCTCGGCCACGGACCAGGCGATGGACAGGCCATCGAACGTGCTGGTGCCGCGGCCGATTTCGTCCAACAGGATCAGACTGGACGGCGTGGCGTTGTTTAGGATGTTGGCGGTCTCGTTCATTTCAGTCAGAAAGGTGCTCTCGCCCGCGGCCAGGTTGTCGGAAGCGCCAACGCGCGTGAACACACGATCGACGACGCCGATTCTCGCGCTTGCCGCGGGGACAAAGCCGCCCATCTGAGCCATGATGACGATCAGGCCGACCTGGCGCAAAAAAGTCGATTTGCCGGCCATGTTCGGTCCGGTGATGATGAGCAGCTGCTGAGTGTGGTTGTCGAGCAAAGTGTCGTTGCGGATAAAGGGTTCGCCCGGCCGCAGCAGTTTCTCGATCACCGGATGCCGGCCTTCACGAATGTCGATGACCGGTCCGTCATCCACCTCCGGCCGTACGTACTCGTTCTCCACCGCGGCCTGCGCCAATCCCACCAGACAGTCCAGCTGAGCCTGCATCGCGGCGTTGGTCTGCAGATCATGGGTGTACTCCAGAACTCGCTTGCGCAACTGCTCGAACAGCTCGTACTCCAGGGAGACAATCTTGTCCTCTGCGCCGAGGATGCGCTCCTCGTATTCTTTCAGCTCCTGGGTGATATAGCGTTCAGCGTTCACCAGCGTCTGCTTGCGCGTGTAATGCATCGGCACCTTGGACAGATGCGGATTGGTGATCTCGATATAATAACCGAACACTTTGTTGAAATTCACTTTCAGCGACGGGATGCCCGTGGCCTCGCGCTCCTGCTGCTGCAGGCGTGCGATCCAGTCCTTGCCACCGTAGGCGATCTCGCGCAGCTTGTCCAATTCCACGCTGTAGCCGCGCTTGATAAAACCGCCATCGGTGATGGAGAGCGGCGGATGATCCTGGATGGCGCGATCCAGTTCGATGGCGAGATCCGGCAACGGTTGCAGGTTGGCCGCGCATTCGGCCAGCAGCGGATCCGTCGATTCTTGCAGCAGTTTTTTTATCTCCACCACGGTGCGCAGGGAGGTCAACACCGCCAGCGCATCGCGCCCGTTGGCACGCGCGGTGGCGAATTTGGCCAGCAACCGTTCGAGATCGCCGGCCTTGCGCAGCGCCTCGGCAAGGCCGGCACGCAGAGTGGCGGCTTGGAACAGGACTGCGATGGCCTCCTGACGACGGTGAATGGCCGCGGGTTCGAGCAATGGACGCAAAATCCATTGTACCAGCATGCGGCCGCCCATGGGGGTGTGCGTGCGATCCAGCACGGAAAGCAGTGTGCCGTGTTTGTGCTGCTGATTCATGGACTGGATCAATTCCAGGTTACGGCGGGAGGCGGTGTCGATCATCATGTGCTCGTCGCCGGTCATGCGGCGGATCCGGTTGATGTGCACCAGCTTTTCTTTTTGATGCTCGCGCAAATAGCTGATCACCGCGCCGGCCGCCTGCAGTCCAACGGTCAGTTCCTCCAGGCCGAATCCTTTGAGATTCAGAGTGCCGAGATGGCTGGTGAGCGTCTCGCGACAGTAGTCCGCCTGAAACGTCCAATCGTCACGTTTGGTCACCGGGCAGCCGATCTGTCTGAACAAACCGCTGAAATCCTCCATCTGCGATTCAGCGGCCAACAGCTCAGCCGGAGACAGGCTGGTGACCTGTTCGATCAATTCCGATCGCTGCACTTCGTTCACTTGAAATTCGCCGGTGGAGACATCCACCACCGCCAGGCCGACCAGACGAACGTCGCCAAACAGGCAGACCAGATAGTTGTTGCGTTTGGTCTCGAGCAGATCGTCGGAAACCGCCGTGCCCGGTGAGACGATCTCCAGCACCTCGCGCTTGACGATGGTTTTGGCCAGTTTGGGATCTTCGGTCTGCTCGCAGATGGCGACGCGATAACCGGCTTTGATCATTTTGTTGAGATAAGTATCCAGGGCATGGTGGGGAAATCCTGCCAGCGGCACATCCGCCGCTTTGCCGTGCGCGCGTGAGGTGTAGGTGATGCCCAGCACTTCAGAGCCGATGCGGGCGTCCTCGTAAAACATCTCGTAAAAATCGCCCATACGAAAAAACAGGATCGCGTCTTTATGCCGGCTCTTGATGGCCAGGTACTGCTCCATGAGCGGAGTTTTAGCTCTCTCTTTGTTCACGCCTGTGTCCGTCTCATCCTTTGATGGCAGGGTTGCGCGAATCCGGAACCGAAGAAGCAAGCGGAGCCGAATCAGGGGCATGTCCTGTGATCGGCGTCGGCCTTATGCCGGAGCGCTGTTGGATTGCATGGATAAATCAAACCCCCAGTTCAACTTGGTTCTCAAGATCGAGAAAAAATCCCGTTTGTTGCTCGACACCCATCGCACCGAGTAGTCGGCCTTGCTGATCTCCAACCAGTCGCCCGCGCGAATGACGAAACGATTCTGACCGTCAATATTGACCTGCACCGGCTTTTCCCGATCGCGCGTCGAGATCGACAGCACGCTGCGCTCGGAGAGAACAATAGGGCGCACGGTTAGCGAATGAGGGCAGATCGGCGTGACCAGGATGGCCTGCATCACCGGCATCAGCAACGGCCCGCCGGCGGAGAGCGAGTAGGCGGTTGAACCGGTGGGGGTGGCGATGATCAGGCCGTCGCTGCGATAGGTGTTGAGATAGTCGCCATCCACCAGGGCGTCGATGAGGATCAAGCGCGCCGAGGTTCCCTTGTCGACCACGACGTCGTTCAACGCCCAATAGTTTTTAATCTGCCCGGCGACGTGCACGCGGACCGCAAGCACCATGCGTTCGATGACGGTATAGTGCTGATGCACCAGTTCCTGCACGGTCTCGCGGATCTCGTCGGTTTTTATTTCTGCGAGAAATCCCAGACCGCCGAGATTGACTCCGAGGATGGGCACTCCGCTGGCGCCCACTTCGCAGGCGGTGGAGAGCAGAGTACCATCGCCTCCGAACGCCACCACAACCTGACAGTGATCGCCCAGCTGCGCCAAAGGAACGGTCCTATCCGCCGGGGTCAACTTGAGAAACTCGGCGCTTTCGGCGGCATACAGAGCCTGCGCATCGGACTCGTGCAACAGGTCGACAAAATGGTTAATCACCGGCCGTGCTTTGGGCTTGAAACGATTAGCCACAATGCCGACGGTGATCATGCGATCTTTTTCCTTCGATGCATACGGAACAGATCCTTGATTCTCGTCGTCTTTCTTTGTGCGCCCAGCGACACAGAGCGGGCAACCGCCTGGCAGATCGCCTCCGGGCTCAGGCCAACGTCATCCAGCAGTTGTTCACGGTCGCCCTGGGGAATAAAAGCGTCCGGCAGACCGCAGCGAATGATCTCAGGCGCATGATGTTTTTCGTCGGCATAATACTCCAGCACCTCGCTGCCGAATCCGCCCTTGAGCATGCCCTCCTCCAGGGTGATGATCAGTGGGAACGTCTCGGCAAGGCGATCCAGCATCTTTTTATCCACCGGCTTGACGAAGCGGGCGTTGATCACTTCAGGATAGTATCCCAGCTGTTGATGGATCAGATCAGCGGCGGACAGCGCCCGCCGCAGCATCGGGCCCACGGAAATAAGGGCCACCTGCTCGCCGCTTCGCATCACTTCGCTTTCACCGATGGTCAATGCAGTGACCGAATCGGTCAACGGCACGCCCATGGCATGTCCGCGAGGATAGCGGATGGCCACCGGACCCTTCCGGACCTGCAGGGCGGTGAACACCATGTGACGAAGCTCCTCCTCGTCTCTCGGCGACATGACCACCAGGTTGGGGATGGAGCGCAGATAGGCGAGGTCGAAAACGCCGTGATGGGTGGGACCGTCGTCGCCCACCAGTCCGGCGCGGTCGATGGCGAACACTACCGGCAGGCGCTGCAACGCCACATCGTGGATCACATGATCATACCCACGCTGTAAAAAACTGGAATAGATGGCAACCACCGGACGATAGCCCTGCTGAGCCATACCGGCGGCAAAGGTGACGGCATGGCCTTCCGCAATGCCGACGTCGAAGAACCGCTGCGGAAATTTCTCGGCGAATGTCGTCAGGCCGGTGCCCAAAGCCATGGCCGCGGTGATCGCGACGATCTTGTCATCCCGCTCGGCCTGCCGGCACAGAGTCTGGCCGAACACCTCGGTCCAGCTGGGTATGGGCGAGGACTTGATCGCCAGGCCGGTCTCGATATCGAATTTGCCAAGGCCATGAAAAACCGGTGCGTTGTTCTCAGCCGGCACATACCCACGCCCCTTCTTGGTCAGAACGTGCAACAGCAGGGGGCCATTGAACCGGCTCATCTCGCTGAGCACATTGATCAGGGCGGAGATGTTATGCCCATCGATGGGTCCAAAATAGCGGAATCCCATGCGTTCGAACAGGACGCCGGGGACGACGAATCCCTTGAGGGTTGATTCCATACTCTTGGCCGCGCGACGAATGCGCGGCCCCATTTTGTCGAAGCGGCCGGTAAAGTCCCATATCTCGCTCTTGATCCGGTTGTACATGGGATTGGAGATGAGGTTGGTCAGATAATGAGCCATGGCGCCGACGTTCGGTGAGATCGACATGGTGTTGTCGTTGAGGATCACGATAAAATTTTTACCTGAAGCGCCCGCATTGTTGAGGCCTTCGTACGCCAGCCCGCCGGTGAGCGCGCCATCCCCCACCACAGCGATCACATGATATTTTTCACCGGCCAAATCACGCGCCGCCACTATGCCATAGGCGGCGGAGATGGCGGTGCTGGCGTGGCCGACGCCAAAGGCGTCGTAGGGACTTTCGGACGGTTTGGGAGATCCGCTAAGGCCCATCTGTTGACGGATGGTCTTGATCTGCTCTCGCCGGTCGGTGATGATC
>DAIQOA010000149.1:0-10851 GCA_036788095.1 bacterium
TCGGAACTGCAGACCATTCAGGGACTGGGACCGGCGCGCAGGGATGCGCTGTTGCGTCACTTTGGCTCTCTAAAACAGATCAAGGCGGCAACCCTGGAACAACTGAGTGCGGTAAAGGGCATCCCCAAACCGCTGGCCGAAAAGATCTATAACGGTTTTCATACGGAAGGAAAATAGCTTTTGTCCCGACTCTACGATGCGTTAGTCCTGGATATGGACGGTGTAGTGGTGGATACAGAACCGATCATCTTTACCACTTTTTGCCGGCTTTTTGAACCGTTCGGCATCTCTTTTCCCGATGCCTATCTTCACCGGCTGGTGGGGGATTCAACCCGGCAGAATCTCGTCGATATTGCGCGCGATTACGCCGTTACGTTCGATGCGGCCGCCATGGAAGAGGCGCTGCACGAGGCGCATCGGCAGGCGCTGGAAAGGGTGTTCATTCCGCTGCGGGTTGGGATCACCCGATTGCTAGACCAGGCTCGCGAGGCCGGCCTACAGATCGGCCTGTGCACCTCCAGCCAGGCGAGCATGGTGGACATCTTGATGCAGCGCATCGGCTTTTCTCAGGGATTGACGCAGCCGCTGCAGAACTATTTTTCGGTCATGGTGACCGGCGACCGAGTCGGACGTCCAAAGCCGGATCCAGAGCCCTATTGTACCGCCTGCCGGCTGTTGGGCGTGGCGCCCGGCCGTAGTGTGGCGTTGGAAGATTCAGCCACTGGCCTTCGCTCCGCCAAGGCTGCTGGCTGTTGGTGTGTGGGATTACGAACCGAGTATAATCAGCATATGGATTTCAGCCCAGCGGATCAGGTGGTGAACCGGATCGATGAATGGGTCGAATCAAATTGGCTGCGGACCGTTTAAACCTGGGGAGGCTCCTATGGGAATCAGGCAAGGCATGAAACCGACAAGGTTCCGGTTGGGATTTTTGCTGCTGGTCCTCGCCGGCGCCGCATTCGCATCAGATCCCACCAGTCCCGACCAGGGGGAGATTCTTTACAACGGCATCCGTCTGCCGTCGCCATGGCCGCCGGCGGTCGATACGTTGACCCGGCAGCCCATGGACCCGCCGTATATGCGTTCGCTGCCGAATAGCCTGCCCATCGACGTCGGTCGCCAGCTGTTTGTGGACGATTTTCTCATTGAACAGAGCACAGCGCTGCGAACCTATCATCAGGCGAGATACCATCCAGTCTGCCCGGTGCTTTTGCCGGATCAACCCTGGGAAACCAATACGGTTTCAAAAGGCCATCCGGCGCCAACCGCTATGGTGTTCAGCGACGGCGTTTGGTACGATCCTCAAGACCGGCTGTTCAAGATGTGGTATATGGGCGGCTATGTTCAATCCACCTGCTACGCCGAATCTCAGGACGGCATCAACTGGGTGAAACCGCTTCTCGACGTTAAACCGTCCACTAACTGCGTGCTCGATAAACCGCGCGACTCCGCCACCATTTGGCTCGATCACGATGCTGTGGATTCTGCCCAACGGTACAAACTATTCCTGATTCATCGCGGTGAAAGCGGATATCTCGGCTTGCTTTACGTCTCCGCCGATGGCATTCACTGGGCTGATCCGCCGGCGCAGGCAAAAATCCATGGCGATCGCACGACCATGTTCTACAATCCGTTCCGAAAAAAATGGGTGTACAGCCTTCGCTGCGATTACGCCGGTATGGGACGTTCCCGCCGCTATCGGGAAAACGACGATGTCTTTGCCGGGCTGACTATGGACCCAAATCAGGAGACGCTCTGGGTGGGCGCGGACCGGAATGACAGGCCCAGGCTGGATCTGCCGGCTGCTCCCGAGCTCTACAATCTGGATGCCGTCGCTTATGAAAGCCTGATGCTGGGTTTGTTCACGATCTGGCCTGGCCAACCGGCGGACCGCGCCAAACCCAACTATGTATGCCTCGGTTTCAGCCGGGATGGATTTCACTGGCATCGGCCGGACCATCGTCCGTTCATGGATGTGTCGGAACAATACGGGGATTGGAACTGGGGCAACGTTCAATCAGCCGGCGGCGGTTGTCTGATCGTGGGCGACGAGCTCTATTTCTATGTCAGCGGCCGGAGCGGCGTCCAGGGGTCTCCGGCGTCTGGCGTCTGCGCCACCGGACTTGCCGTTCTGCGGCGAGATGGGTTCGCGTCGATGGATGCAGGAAAAAAAGAATGCACGCTCACCACACGGCCGGTCCGGTTCAGCGGCAACTATTTGTTCGTCAATTCGGACAGCCGCAAGGGCAGGTTGCAGGTGGAGGTGCTGGACGTTAACGATCGCGTGCTGGCTCCCTATACGAAAAATAACTGCGTGGCAGTGAAAACGGATGAAACGTTGCAGAGGGTGACCTGGAAGGGTGCGTCAGATCTGGCCGCACTGGCGGGTCAAACGGTCAAGTTTCGTTTTTATCTGCGTCAGAGTCGGCTGTACGCCTTTTGGGTCAGCCGTGAGACCTCCGGCGCCAGCAACGGCTATGTGGCTGCCGGCGGCCCTGGTTTTACCGGCCCTACGGATACCGTCGGCTCCGCTGTTTTGACGGACGAACGCTGACAGCGATGCGACGCCTTTTTTGGTTGCGGTCTGTTTTTTGTTTGATACTACTGAAAAGGATTGAGCAGCGCGCATCCCTTTGCTTTGTACCTGCTGATAGAAAATCGATGCTTCATTATGGAGCTGTATTCACGTTGGCTGCGTCTTTGAATCTGATCGAATACAGGTCCGCGTCTTTGAGAATGAACCGCAGACGCACCGCCCGCCCTGCCAATGCTGCCAGATCGTTTCCCTTTTTCCACAACACCGTACGCTCGATCGCGTCGCCAAACAGTGCCGGGCATTCCTCCTGGGTATAACCGGGCAGGGGGCTGCCCGCGGAATCCTGGATTTCAATCTTGATCTCGCCGGCAGCGGAGGTGGAAAAATTGATCACCAGGCTGCTGCCGGAAAAAATCAGCGGCTTGGTGATGAGTTCGCCGCCGGCCATGGGCGCTGAGACCGAGACAAAACCATCCATCCGCAGAGAATAGCGGCGCAAGGCGCTGCTGTTGTCGGTCCAGTAGCTTTCCACCGCGTACAGGGAAAGCTCATCAGGAGCACCGCCCTCCAGGGCTGAGCAAGTTTCCACAAAAGACCAGGCGGTGCAAAGATGGCCGTAATTCCAGGTGCCGGCGCGTTCGATGCCCGGCCTGAGGAAAGCTTCGTTCCAGCGTTTGAACCGCACGCCGTCACGGCTGATCATGAACAGGGCATCGGTGATGGCGGAGCCGTATCTCGGCGATATACTGGAACGCCATGTGCGATGCTCCCGCTCCGGCAGCGCCTGCAAGGATTCTGCCGCGCCGCGATCGATATAGCGCATGGGAAAACCGAGGAACAGATGTGGAGCGCGATGATAGGGTTTGATCACATTGGTGTACAGCTGTTCGGGAGGCGAATCCACATAGCTCAGATCGTGCTGGTCGAACCAGGTGAGCAGATCTTGCGATCTTGCGGTGCGGATGGCGCGCAGGCCGCGATAGAGGGCGGTGTCGCTCTGCTCCGTAAAGTAACGCCAATAGGCCCGGTACTCTTTCCGTTCGCTGTCCCAAAAGGCCAGATTCTGTGAATCGAATGCACCATCGGTGATCACCGGCCCGGCGCTCAGGGCCCTCCAGTGGATGCCGTCCGGAGAAGCAAATGGAATGACGCCTCGCTCGGACCTGGCGCGAAGGATCGCCTTGTAGCGGCTGTCCGGCGGAACGTCCGGGTTCTCATCCCTGAACACAGCGGGATGGCCGCCATCCGCATCCGCGCCATCCATCATGCCGCTGATAAAGACGATGTTGTTGGTTTTGCTGCCTTGAAATTCGTACAGACCCAGTTCCGGTTTGATCCAATGAATGCCGTCGTCGCTTTCGGCATAGCAGCAGAAAATGGGGTGTGACGTAGTGGTTCCCGCGCTGTGCTGCCAGGCTTTGTAATACATCCGGTATTTTTTTTCATCCTGAAAAATGCTGTGATAGCCGCTGCCGTTGCCTTCCCACGGGGCGTCGTGCACCAGCACTATTTCCCGCGGCTCAGGATGATGCAGGCAGAGCCGGGCTTCTCCCTTGAGCCGGTCGATCAGATAATCGTCGGCAAACAGCTCGAGGCGCGAACCGATGCTTAGGACGGAATCAGACTGCGCTAGAAGGGCTGACTGGGCGGGTGTGTTGTGCTTGGACGATGCATGGCCTGGTGAAAGGGCAGAAATCGACCAGAGCAAAAGGAAAAAAGAGAACCCTGTTTTTTTCATAAACGATCACCGTTATGGTTAATGTGGCCAATAATGAGTATAATGCCCATCTCTGCTTCTATTTTTTTTCCGGCAACAACGCGACCGCTGATTTTATGATCGCCATATCGCCGGCCAGAGCTTGTCGAAAAAGCGAGATGTCCGAACTGTGAATAACGATAGTGATGCCCTCTGCCAGCCAGCGGATCTGCTGTTGCGGGGATTCACTGAAATGAATGCCGATGGCGACGTTTCGGGCTCTGGCCTGGTGAATGATAGTCTTGACCACCTGCTCGAATTCCGGATGCTCATACTGCTCAGGCAAGCCCATGCTGCAGGAGAGGTCATGCGGACCGATAAAGATGCCGTCGAGGCCGGGCAGGGTGAGGATTTCGTCCAGATGATGGACCGCGGGCATGGATTCAATATTAGCGATGAAGACGGTCTCCTGATTGCGTTGCTGAAGGTACGGGATCAACGCCGCGGGCATTTCAGCGGGTTTCTGGCTATATCGGCTGAGATACTGCCCTTTGAGCGGCCGCCATTTAACCGCGGCGATGAGCTGTCTGATTTTCTCCGCTTCTTCCAGATAGGGAACGATCACCCCCGCGGCGCCGCCGTCGAGAACCTTGCACGCTTCATACGGATCCTGATTGAAAATGCGCACCAGCGGCGGGATGCCCATGCTGCGGTAAATTTGACACTGCTGCGCCAGCTCGCTGCGGTTCAGCGGAATGTGTTCAGAGTCGAGAAATACAAAATCAAGGTTGCAGGACTTGACTGCGCCGGGCCACAGTGCGCAGGTCGACAGGACGCCGGTTCCGTACACGACGGCGCCTTCATGTAATCGGTCGATGAGACGGCTAGCCATATCTTTCCTTTCGCTAAAAGAAGGGTTCCCCGCCGCCTGTGCGGGAAGTACGCAGGAGACGGATTAGGGTTTGCGCATGAGCCAGATTTCGCTGATCTGCGTGCCGCGCTCAGCCTGCGCACAGGAAAAGATCAGATCGATGCGGCCGTCGCGGGTCGACGCTTTGGGAAGATCGAATTCATAGAGCGGCTGGTCTCCAGTTTGCAGATAATCGTGCACAAGGCGACCGTCATCGGTCATACAGCGGATTTTAGCTTTGAAACGGCCGGTGTAGCAGATTCTCAGGCGGTAGGCGGCCAGCGAATCCAGGTTGTCATAATGCACCTGCAGCGGCTGATCATAGAGTGTGCCGATCTGGCTCATCCAGGCCAGCGGTATCGGCCGGCCGTCCCATCCGTCGGCAATGGTACGTTCGCGCCAGGCCTCACCGCTCAAATTGACCCCGAATTGGCGCTGCGAGGTGAACAGACCGCCGGGATCTCGAAGCGGATCCGGCTGCGGCTGCACCCTGGCAAAACTGGCCGCGGAACCCATGTTGTCATAGAAACCGCCCGGCCCTGGATTGGTGCGATGGATCAGCTCTTTAATCCGCGCGAGTTTTTCAGCAGGATCCGACGGCTGCGAAATGCTCTGCAATTGGTCGAGCAGCCAGAGGCTGTTGTTGAGAGGCACATCCAGATCATCGATAAAATCGCCGCGACCGGGCATGGCCCCGTGCCTTTCCACCGACAGCTGGGAGCCGATGCTGAGAAACAACGAATCGGCCAATTCCCAACTTCGCTTACGCCAGTTAGCTGCCACCGGTTCATTCCGGCCGCGCAGAATAACGGAGGTGGCGGACTCGATCGCCGCATTCAAACCGGCCGCATCGGCGGCACCGAGCAACTCCATCGCCTGGTTTTCCAGATGAGTCTCATATACAAGCCGTTTTTGGATATAGGCGTCATAGTAAGCGCGCAACAGCGCCATCTGAAAACGATAATTGGCGCGCACCTGGCGGGGAACACACTTTTCGAGATACTGCCACTGCTGTAGAGTGATTCCCACCTGCTCGTTGCTGATGAGCGGGCCCTGCCAATTCTTTTCCAGCGCAAGAAGGCCCTGCGCGATCTCTTCACTGAAATCAGGGTGGATCAGCAGCCGCGCAACCTCCCGTAGGGTGGCGATCACCGGCGTCTGTGGATCCCAATCCTGGCCGCTCCAGATGAATTTATTGATGTCATCGTTAATGCCCTCTGAATAACTGATGCTGCCGCTGCAAAAGGGTGCCTGCACATTGTGTATGGCCTTCTCTGCCACCGGCCGGGGATTGTAACACTCGCGTCCCAGGGTCAAGGCAAAGGCAGGATCCCAAAACGGAACCGGGTACTGACAGGATAGGCTGTGGGTGATGTCCGGATAGTGGCGGATGGGAATGTCGGGCTCGAGAAGAGCGCGCATTTCGTTCAATTTTGTTTTGACCCATGGCCCGAACACCACGCCGCCGAACCAGGGGTAACGCTGGTTTGCATGGCGATAGAATGCATCCAGCCACTCCTGATTGACCCGTGTGGCTTGGGGCGAAATCCATATTTTAGCCTGTGGATGATACTGGTGCAGCACCCTGGCGGTTTTTTCCAACCAGGGAAAGACAACATCCGGGTGCAGTTCACCCGGGTCGCCGCCCGGAACAAAGACCGCGTCCAATTTTACCAGCCTGCTAAAGACTTGATCGCGTTCCGCCAGTTCCCGCTCGATCACCTCCGGCCGGTCATAGTCCTTGGTCATGTTTGGATACCAGATCCAGACATCCAGCCCATAGGCAGCGGCGATGCGCGACTGTTCCGTCATCATCCCCATGGTTGAAAGTTGCATGTGCGAGCTGCTGGGATCATCGTCCGTAGCCGGCGGCATAATTTCGATGCAGTTTGCGCCAAACAGGGCCAGCTCCCGTATGTACTGTTCGAATTGGCCGACGCTCCAGGCGTCGTAGGCATTGGTTTTTGGCCGATAGCCTAATTGGTGACCGCGCAGAGGGTAGCACGGCGCTTGGTTCACGGCGTTAAAAAGGGGCAGGGTGAAGACGCCTTTTTTCAGCGTCGCTGCGCGCAGCAAACGGCCGATGCCGTACAACGCGCCGCGGCTGTCCTTGCCCTGCATCAGCACGGCGGGGGTTGGAAGCGAACTTACCTGCAGATGAAATCCTTCGCGATCCGGAGCCGGCCTGTTTTTAATCTGTTCGGCCATGGAGGTCAACCTTTTGCGGCTGTCCTCATTCCGATTTATGATCGCCAGCGTATAATCCGGCAGGAAAGAGGTACGCTGAATTTTCACGGGCGTGCCGGTGCGGCGGCTGACTTCTTCGACGAGCACGTTCAACGCTTTGTCGAAAGTCCGGTCTCGAGTCCGGGCTGCGTGCACAATAGCGTTGGTAAGGTCCATTTGCCCTCCGGCGTTCATGGACGCAGGGATCAGGCAGAAAAGGAGCGCCGGAAGGTACAGGCTATAGCGGCGTTGGCTGAGGGAATGGCGCATGAAGACTCCTGAATGATTGAAGAGAAGAATAGCTGTCGGGATTACGGCACTGTGGCTGGTTTTTTCTGCAGTTTTTCAGTGACCTGGCCAAGCATTTTAGCGAACGATTCTGGGTGTGCTTCATAGAACCGCTGCGCCTGGGCCAAGTCCTGCTGAGACAGGCCGTATTTCTGCAGCAGGCGCTGTAAATAGAGGTCCTTCAACTCGGCCTGGCTGGTGTCCGCCGTGATGGTGAGGAGGTACTCGTGATAAACCTGAGCAAAGCGTTCCAGCTTGTTCTCATCCACCTCGGCGTTTTTTTTCGTGCAGGCACAGAACAGAATTATCAGTGCCAGTAAAATGTGGAATTTCATGATATCCCTCGTTGCGTTTTTCCAATCTAAAAAAAGAAAACGACAATGTCAAGGTCAGCAGGAAAATTGCCTTGATTTTATGTGAATATAATAATACATTAATGATTAATAAACATATAATTTGGACAGTGCACCGGTTTGCGATGAATAAACTCAAGCGCGAAAAAACGGTTTTTATCTGCCAGAGCTGCGGCGCCGAATCGCTGCGATGGGCCGGTCGTTGTCCTGGGTGTGATGCTTGGAACAGCCTGGTGGAGGAGAAAGCTCCGGTCGCCTCAGCCAAACGAGTGCGGTCATCCTCCGCCTCAGAGGCGGTGGCGCTCAGCCGTATTCAGACAGACCAGGCGTTGCGCATCGAAACAGTCAGTCCCGAGTTCAACCGGGTGCTTGGCGGCGGCATCGCTGCCGGTTCGGTGGTGCTGGTGGCCGGTGATCCTGGAATCGGCAAGTCGACTCTATTGCTGCAAGAAGCTGCGGGATTGAGTCGTGAATCTTTTCGTGTGCTCTATGTCACCGGCGAAGAGTCGGCGCAGCAGACCAAAATGCGTGCGGAACGGTTGGGCCTGATCTCAGACCATCTATATATTTTGCCGGAGACCGAACTGGACGGCACTCTGAGCGCCATCGAGCGCGTGCACCCGCAATTCGTGGTGGTCGATTCCATTCAAACTCTGTTTTCTTCCGATCTGACCAGCGCGCCCGGCAGCGTCAGTCAAGTACGCGAGTGCGCTTTGCAGCTGATCCAGGTGGCCAAGACGCGCAATCTGCCGGTGTTCCTGGTCGGCCATGTGACCAAAGAGGGCGCCATCGCCGGCCCGAAGGTGCTGGAGCACATGGTGGATGCCCTGCTGCTGTTTGAGGGCGATCGAGATCATTTTTACCGCATTCTGCGTTCTGTGAAAAACCGTTTTGGCTCGACTCGCGAGATCGGCGTATTTGAGATGACGGAAAAAGGTCTGCGCGACGTGGCCAATCCGTCGCTGGTATTTTTGACCGAACGACGCACCGAGGCCAGCGGTTCCGCGGTGGTGTGTTCCATGGAAGGCACGCGGCCGATTCTGGTGGAGGTGCAGGCGTTGGTGAGCGCGAGCAGCTACGGAGTGCCGCAGCGAACCGCCAACGGTTTGGATTATAAACGTGTGCAGATGCTGCTGGCTGTGTTGGAGAAGCGATTGGGCTACCATGTCGCGGTCATGGATGTGTTTGTCAACGCGGTGGGCGGTCTGCGCATCGATGAGACCGCCGCTGATCTGGGCATCCTGGCGAGCATCGCCTCCGGCATGCTAAATCGCGTGCTGGACCCGCAGACGATTCTATTGGGCGAAGTCGGCTTGAGCGGAGAGCTCCGCTCTGTCTCGCAGATCGACAGCCGGTTGAGTGAAGCGGAAAAGATGGGATTCCGGCGTGCGGTGATTCCCAAGGGCAATCAAAAAGGGATCACCCGGCAGAACCGTATATTGATCTCTGCTGTGGACAGCGCGGAAAAAGCGCTGGAAGTTGTATTGCAGTAATCTAACCAGGGCGGCCACGGCTGCCGGATCGATGGATTCGATGTTTTTTCGACTATTAAAAACAGACCGCCACAGCAGCGCCCGCGCGGGCATTCTGCATACCGGCCATGGCGCTATCCGCACTCCGGTTTTTATGCCTGTGGGCACTCAGGCCAGCGTCAAGGCGCTGTCGCCGCTGGAGCTGCATCAGATTCGCAGTCAGATTATTTTAGGCAACACCTACCATCTCTATTTGCGACCGGGAGAGGAACTGGTGCGCCGGGCCGGCGGCGTGCAAGCCTTCAGCAGCTGGCATCGGCCCATGCTGACCGACAGCGGCGGTTATCAGATTTTCAGTCTGTCGGAATTGAACAAGATCACTCCGGAGGGCGTACACTTTAGATCCCATCTGGACGGATCGCGGCATTTTTTTTCTCCGGAAAAAGTGGTGGACATTCAACGCGATCTGGGCTCCGACATCATGATGGTGCTGGATGAATGCGCGCCTTATCCTTGTGACTATGCCTATGCGGCCAAAGCGCACCGGCTGACGCTGGATTGGGCGCTGCGCAGCCTGACGGCGTTCAGGCAAAGCCGGCCGCGTTTTGACCATGCGCAATATCTGTTTGCCATTGTGCAGGGCAGCGTTTATGAAGATCTGCGCCGCGACAGCGTGCACCAACTGGCCGATATGGATTTTCCCGGCTATGCGATCGGCGGTCTATCGGTGGGCGAACCGAAACAGGCCATGTATGAAATGACCGAACTCTGCTGCCAGTCGCTGCCGCCGAACAAACCGCGCTACCTGATGGGCGTGGGCAAGCCCGAGGATCTGTTGCAGGGCATTGAGCGGGGCATCGACATGTTCGACTGCATCATGCCGACGCGCAACGGCCGCAACGGCACCGCCTTTACTTCGCATGGCCAGATCGTCATCAAGAACGCAAAATTCAGAGAGTCTTTTCAACCCCTGGATCCGGAATGCGACTGTTACACCTGCCGAACATTCACCCGCGCCTATTTGCGGCATCTGTTTCAGGCGGAGGAACTGCTGGTGCTGCGCCTGATCAGCCTGCACAACGTGTATTTTTATATGCGACTGATGGAGGCGGCGCGTCAGGCCATCTGGCAGGGCCGATTCCGAGCGTTCAAGAAAAGGACGCTGGAGAAATTGGCAAGCGGCCATACAAAATAAATTGGACACATACTTTAACGAGTTCTAACACTTAAACGGAGGTTGACATGACTACTTTTCTAAGTGTGTTTGCCATGGCAGGTCCCGGCGGCGGTCAGCAGGGTGGAGGCAGCGCCATGGGCATGCTGCTGCCCATCATTCTGATGTTCGTGATCATGTACTTTTTGCTTTTCCG
>DAIQOA010000150.1:0-10676 GCA_036788095.1 bacterium
CAGTTCAACAGCCTGGTTTACCGGCGAGCTGGAGTAGAGTGATGGAAGACGGGGATAATAGTACAAGTGCGCCTCGATGTTAAAGGCCTCTTCACTCAAAGTGTAAAATCCCGCCCCATCGCCCCTCCAGGCGATGGCCTCGCCCTGAGGCTCCAGCGCGTAGGGGATGACCGTCGGCAGCGCGGTCAGCGCCTGCGTCACCGGCTGCTGCACCTCCCTGTTCCAATAAAAAACCGTCATATAGTTTTTTATCAAGACCTCAGCGCCGTCGGCGGAGATATCGCCCCCTACCGCCAGAGTGAGCGGCAGGGCGCCGACAGCCTCGGCGGTCATCACCATACCGCTCTTCTGTGGAAACGGCAGGCGATACAGTCGGCACGGTTCTTCGCGTTTGCTGACGATGAACAGATCGCCGGTCAGCGGATCCGACAGCAGGGTTTCTGCGTCACGCGGCCCATCCGGATAGGCGAAGGCGATGGTCTCCACCGTATCGAGGACGATCACCCGGCCACGATCCGAAAGCCGGATCTCGGGTTCTGGAAAACGATAGATCCGGCTGTTCGTATGTTCGGCGTTATTATCGCCGATATCCGCCAAATAGAGATAGGCCGCGCCTTCCTTTGGCCCGATGCCCGCGGCGATGTCCTCGCAATCACGGGCGATCACCCCGTTGAGCACGATAGTGGCCAGCAGCGCGCCCTGGTCATCGATGGCAAAGACCCGGCCGCGATCGCCCGAATCGTTATGCGTATAGAGCACGCCGGGAAATAGACGTGATGCCGCCAGGCCTGAGGCCTCGTTGATCTGTTTTGCCTCGACCACACCCTGATCCACCGGTTCGCCGAAAGCGGGCTGCTGGCTGAAGCAGTTTTCTGCTCTTACCAGGAGCAGGGCAGACATCAGGAGAAGACCTTTGCAAAAGGGAAAAGTCGCTGAACTGTTTGGCAAGGCTATCCTCATCTCTTATCCTCTTTATCACCACCATCCATGTGCCGGCCTTGCGCCGCCTCACCGAAGCAACGGTCAAACAGGCCCGATAAAGTATGCGTGGCAATATATTAAAAGACATTGAATATTTAAAGATTTATTTTTATACTTCAGGGCCGGTTGTCATGCAACCTTGCTGGACCTGCGAGTCCGCGAACATTAAAAGGATTTCCCATGAGCTCACGCCAACGTGTGATCGACACTATTTTGTTCAAAAACCACGGCCGCCTGCCGGTTGATTTTCCTGAGCCCTATGGCAGCGACTTTTGCTGGGTGGATATGACCCCTTCGCCGGATAAACGGCCGCCACAGGGGATCGACGAATGGGGGGCCGAATGGCATAACATCGGCGTGTGCAATCTCGGCGAGGTGAAAAAGCCGCCGCTCAACGACTGGAGAGAGTTTGCCGACCTGCGCATACCCGATATCCTCGATCCACAACGCTGGGCTTCAGTGAAAGACAGCCGGCCGCAAGCCGGCGATCGCTTTATTCTCAGTTCCGGCATCTCGATCTACGAACGGGTGCACTTTATCCGCGGTCTGGAAAATACCTGGGTGGACATCTATGAACATCCGCAGGAACTGCGCCGGCTGATCGATCTGCTGGTGGAGATGAACCTGACCGCCATAGAGATCTATGCGGCGGCCGGCGCCGATGGATTTATCATCACCGACGACTGGGGGCTGCAGAACCGGCTGATGATCTCGCCGGACAAATGGCGCGAGATCTGGAAACCGGCCTACCGACGCATCTTTCAAGCCTGCCGCAAGGCCGGCCTGTTAACCTTTATGCACAGCTGCGGCTACATCGTCGATATCCTCGACGATCTGATCGATATCGGCCTCAGCGTCATCCATATGGACCAGCAGGAGAACATGGGGCTGGAACTTTTGGGCAACCGCTTCGGCGGCAGAATCACCTTCTTCTCGCCGGTGGATATTCAGGCCACCATGGCCAAAGGCAGTCTGGAGGAAATTCGCGGCTATTGCCATTCCATGATCAAGCATCTGAGCCGTCCCGGCGGCGGCTTGATCCCGCGCTGGTATTCAGACCCGCAGGGCGCAGGCCATCGCCCGGAGGCCATACAGGCCATGTGCGAAGAATTCCTATCCATCAACCGGAAAAGATCATAAATTTTCACCTTTTTTCTTGATATTTTAAATATAACTTCTATATTGAGTTAAGCAACAACAGACCAGCGAGTTACTTTTATTTGCTATTTCTTTGGCGATCTTTTACAACCCCGATTTTCCATTTTTCATTTAACAGCCAATTTCGTAATGATATGGATAGTGCAAAAGTCTATACCGCTGTCGTTCGGATAAGCTGTGACACTCTCTGCTTCACAATCTTTCAACCAGGCAATAGAAACGCTAAACCAGATCCTCTAACCCTGAGTCACCATACAGCGCAGGGCGATTGACTCTTTAGTAAGGAGTGAAGTGCATGAAAGCACGTTACACCCTGATAGGGCTCCTGCTTTTTGCCGCGGCGGCATCAGCCGGCACCACCGGAAAAATCCGTGGTGTTGTTAAAGACGCCAAAACCGGAGAGCAGTTGCCGGGAGTAAATGTGGTGATCACCCACATCTGGCAAGAGAACCGCGCTTCAGCGGTGCGAAGCGAGCTCGGCGCCGCCACCTCGATCAGCGGCGAGTACATCATCCTCAACATCCCCCCCGGCGTTTATTCGCTCACCGCATCGATGCTCGGCTACACGCCCTTTACTCAGCAGCGGGTCAAAGTAAACGTGGACCGCACCACCACCGCCGACTTTAATCTGACCCAGACGGTGCTGGAAGGCGGCGAAGTGGTGGTGACGGCGACCAAAGACCTGCTGCAGTTGGACGTGGCAGCCACGGAGAACTATGTTTCCGCGGAGCAGTATCAGAACACGCCCTTTGCCAACCGGGTGGAAGACATCCTCGGTTTACAGTCAGGGGTCAGCGGCAACATCATCGAAGGGGAGATCCAGATTCGCGCCGGCGAAACGCGGGAGGTTGGTTTTTTGCTGGATGGTATGAGCATGACCGACCGTAAATTCAACCGGCCGGTCATCGCTGTTCAGCCCGGCACCGTGCAGGAGATCAAGATCATGCGCAACGGGTTCAATGCCGAATATGGCCAATCCCGCTCCGGCATGATCAACGTGGTTTCCAAAAATCCATCAGATCAAACCCACTTTTCCATCGATTATCAATTTGATCCTGCCAATCGCCCGCACTCGGGCCGCAGCGTCTATGACACCGATTACCGCTGGGAGTGGCGGCTGCTCGCCGGTCCGATGGCCTATGAGGGCGGAGAGATCACGCTGGCCGAGGGCAGAGAGGGCATTCAAAAGACCTGGATCGGATGGAACAAATTTGCCGAAAATCTGCTCAACGACAAAGATCCTAATAATGATCTGACCGCCGACGAGGCCTTTGAATTGTGGAAGTGGCTTCACCGGCCCATCGAGTACGGCCACCGCAACGGGCATAATGTGGACGCCACACTGAGCAGCCGAGTGCCGGTGGTCCCCTGGCGCGCTAATTTCATGCTGGGCGGCAAATACGAATACCATCCCTTCTCCTATCCCCAATCCCGAACCCATTACGATGAACGGATGGGGTCGCTCAAGATCGTCAATGAGCTCGGCAGCAACATGAAACTGACCCTGAACAGCATCTACAGCGAAGTGCGCTCCGTAACCCAGGGCAACTCCACCAGCAGCTGGAGCGAAGAGGACCGTATGTCGTACAGCGGCGGCGGCTTTGAAACCTATTACCCGTTTTACAAACCTACCATCGATCGATATACCACCCTGGCCGGCGCCAAGCTGACCCATGCTCTGAATGCTAAAATGTATTATGAGTTGAACCTGAGCCACTTTTTTGTCAAATGGCATATGGGGCGGGGTGATTCGGCCAAAGCCTCCGACGGCCGTTATTTTCATGGCAGGCTTTATTACGACCCGCAATCGGGTTGGATTCCCAAGGACAAGGGCATTGTGGACGTGGCCTCGGGCTATCGTCTTTACGGCGGCGGATACACCTGGGATGATTCCTACAACCGCCGCACCTCTCTGAACGGTGCGTTGACCTATCAATTTCATCCGGCGCATGAGTTAAAAACCGGCTTTGAGTTCAATTACGACCTTTTGCGTGAGAATCGCGTGCATTGGCACAACGAGGATCCCACCCAAGAGTTCCTGCGCCGCTTTAAAGCCAAGCCCTATGAAATGGGGCTCTATGCTCAGGACAAGATCGAATTCCAGGGCATGGTTGCCAACATCGGCCTCCGTTTCGACTATTTCAACACCAATACGGATGTCGCCGACATTCACCAGGCGCTCACTTATGCCACCAACCGGGACATCTGGGAGGCTTTTACCGCCGGCGCCTATCCCACTACCCGGGCCAAACCCAAGTATTATTTCAGCCCGCGCATCGGCATCTCCCACCCGCTGTCGGTGCGCAGCAAGATTTATTTCAACTTTGGCCATTTTGTCCAAACGCCTCCGACCATGGGGCTGTTCCGCACCGAAGTGGATGGCGCCATGCCGCGCATGCAATGGATCAGCGACTCGAATCTTCCGCTGGAAAAAACCATCGCCTATGAACTCGGCTATGACATGGGCATCAGCGATTACTTTCAGCTGCATGTAGGCGCCTTTTACAAAGACTACTTTGATGTCGCCAGCGGCATGGTCTACGCCCATTCGGATCAGAGCTTGGTGATCGAATGGCCGGCGCACAACAACTATGCGGAAATTCGCGGCGTTGAAATCGAGCTTCGCAAGACCGCCGGCCGTTTCATCACCGGCTGGCTGAACTACAATTACATCAAAAAGGCCGAGGCCAACCTGGAGATTCCCAACCTGAGCCAGATCCCTATTGTCACCGACGATCCCATGATCGGCCGCAACGGCGTGCTCTGGGGCGTGCCGCGCTCGAACATCATCAACATCCAGCCTGACGCCCGTGGCGTCATCACCTTCTCCGCACCGCGCGACTGGGGGCCGAGACTCGGCGGATATCCGATTTTGCACAACACCAATTTGAGCTTTCAGGTCTACTATCAATCCGGCGCCCGGTTGCAACATCCCCGATCCAGTTTCCGCGATCTGCATCCGGACCTCTATTTTCACGAGTTGGATCGCTACTGGGCCAACCTAAGGCTGTCGCGCATGTTCATGCCCGGTAGAATGAGCATCGAGACCTACATGGATATCAGCAATCTATTACATACAAAATTCCGCAACCCGCCCGGCAGCACAGCCGGCGAGGACTATTACGACGACCTGTACGCCTCCGGCCGGATCAACGAGGTGGGCACGGACAAAGTGACCGATCCCCTGATTCTGCGCACAGAGAGCGACAACGTCTACTGGGCGACCCTGAAAGAAGTCGTTCTCGGCGTCCGGATCCATCTGTAACACCAAGCCCGATACGTACAACCGAATCAACGGTCGTGGAGGCCATTCATGTTGAAAAAAATGCTAGTAGTTCCGTTGATCGTCCTGATGATGCTGACCCTGGCGACGGGCAGTCGGGCGCAATGGAAAAGCCATGAGATCGGCGATCTATGGCTGAGCCTGTTTCCGGTCGGCAGCCGCCCCAACTATGCGCCGATCGCCGACCTGATGACCTATCCGGGCGGCGATTTCTGGGGACAGACGCGCAAAAACTGCGACAACACCGGCGTGTGGATCGGAGTGAAGGATTGGACTGATAAATTCAAACAGTTTAAAACTTTTTATGTGTCCGAAGGCGGCTTTCTCAACTATGACGCCCAGGATATTTTGAAGAACATCAGCAACCGGAAATGGGTGCGGCAGCGCCTGCCGCTGGTGGACGTCAACGAAAGTCGCGAGCAACGCATTCTCGATAATCGCACGAGCAGCACCTACAAAGCAGATCTGCTCAGCGACGAGATGATCACCACGGTCTGGACCACGGATGTCGGTGTGGAGGTCACTCGCAACAGCTGGGCGTTTGCCAACCCGCAACATGGCTCTTATATCATCCAGGAGTTTATCTTCAAAAACACCGGCAATGTGGATGCCAAAACCACCACCATCGAACTGCCCAACCAGAACCTGCAGGGCGTCTATTTCGGCTTCTGGCGCGACTTTATCCCCTGCGGCGACTATGGTCACGAACAGATGGGCGGCGAACATGACGATTGGTGCCATTATTACGGCAACCAGCCGGGCGACACTCTGCGCGGATTCTGGTACGTCTATGACGGCGATAATTTCCGCAAAACGTTTGACGACACCGGCGATCCGTCGGAGATCAACGGCGAATTTCTCTCGCCCCAATATGTCTCCTACGGCGTGCTGCATGCGGACACGGATGTAAGCAATGAACTGGACCATCTCTCCCAGCCCACCACGGTCAATTTTTGGCCGCGTCAGCAGGTGCACTCCCACACCAAAGGCGACCAGGATCAGACTCTGTACTATGACCTGAGCAGCGGCGTGCAAAGCCAGGGCTCGGACGTCCTGGGCGTCACGTCTCCCTGGGATGCGCAGGTGCAGCGCCCGGAAACCCTGATCTCATTCGGCCCTTACGACATCCCATTTGGCCAAAACGTGCGCATCGTGCTCTTTGATGCGGTCGGCGCCATCAGCCGCAAACAGGCTGTTGACCTCGGCCGTCAGTGGAAAAACGGCGCCCTGCAATTTCAGGGCAAAGCCGGCGACGAGGCGAAAAATGCACTGCTGGCCACCGGCAAAGATTCCCTGCATCAAATCGTCTACCGCGCCGAGTGGACCTGGCGCAACGGCATCGCCGCGGTGCCGGATGGCCCGGAATCTCCCAACCTGCGATTGAACGCCGGCCCGGGCAAGGTGGAACTGGAATGGTATTACGGCAACTATGGCACTCATTCAACCACACCCACGGCGCCGGATGTCGATACCGGCGTTCAGGATTTCTCCGGCTACCGGCTGTATCGCGCGGAAGAGGCTTACACCAACAACTATACAAAAATTTGGGAATGCGGCGGCAACACCGGCGTGCCGGTGAGCAACACCTATACCGACCGTAACGTCAAACGCGGCGTCGGCTATTACTACTTTGTCACCGCCTTTGACGACGGCAGCCAGAATTCCAGCTCGATCTCCCGGGGCTGTCCGATCGAATCCAGCCTGTTCAGCAATCGGAATTACCAGTTCGCCGCTGTTCCATTCGAAGGCGCCCACAGCAACATGGACTCCATCTATGTCGTTCCCAATCCCTTCCATGTTCAGGGACTAGAGTACGGCGGCACCGTGGCGGAGGACTGGAATATCGAATCAGACATCGCCGCGCGCATCGAAGACCGGCTCTCTTTTGTCGGTCTGCCGGCCAAAGCCCTGATCCACATCTTTACCAGCTCCGGCGACCTGGTGGCCAAGTTGGAACACCCCAACCCCTACAACCTGCGATCCGTGGCGGAGTCGTCCGATGAGATGTGGTTCCAAATCACCGATTCCTGGCAGACCCTGAAAAGCGGCGTTTACTTTTACACCGTGGAGGGCTGGAATCTGCAGGGTGAACCGCTGGGGTTCGCCAAGGGCAAGTTTGTAGTCATACGCTGATGGCTTGTCAATGCGAGCGGGGCATCGCCAAACAAGGGCAACCCCATGCACCAAAATCCTCAAAGCAAAAAGCGACAACCGTAAAGAGGCTGAACGATGAAGAAAAACGGTTTATTACTCCTCATGATCTTGTTGCTGGCCGGATCGCTGCCGGCGATGAAGAACAAAGTGGCGCAGAGCGGCATGACCTATCTGGCCATCAGCATGAGCA
Organism: bacterium; assembly: GCA_036788095.1. GTDB lineage: Bacteria > Zhuqueibacterota > Zhuqueibacteria > Residuimicrobiales > Residuimicrobiaceae > Anaerohabitans. The sequence goes on from DAIQOA010000150.1 coordinate 7,767, forward strand.
GCCGCGAAACCGCCATGGGCGACGCGGGCACTGCCATCACCCGCGGCATCAACGGGCTCTGGCACAATCCGGCGGTCCTGGCGGATATTGAACGATTCTCCCTGGCGGTGAATCAGGTGGATTGGCTGATCGACACCAAGGTCTACGGCACCGCCCTGGCCGCCTCCTTTGGCCAATGGGGCACCTTTGCCCTCGACATCACCTATATGCATTACGGAGAAATCACCGGCACCCGCGTGGTGGACAAGTCAGTGGACTATCGCGGTTTTGTTCTCACCGGAGACATTGGGGTTGAGGATTATGCGATCGGCTTAGCCTATGCCCGCCGCATCAACGACAAGTTCAGCCTCGGCTTCAAGGTCAAACGGCTGCATGAACGATTGGGCCGGGCGTCCTATGTGGTCAGCGAGTATGAGGATCCGGAGACCGGCGAAAAGATCCGTACGCGCAATGAAAAAGACTGGAAGCTCAACGATTGGGGGCTGGACATCGGCACCTATTATAACGTGGGGTGGAAAAGCCTGACTTTTGCCATGGCCATGCAAAATTTTTCCCGTGATATGAAGTATTGGAACGAAGAGTTTCAGACGCCGATGGTGCTGCGCATGGGTCTGGCGATGGACGTGACCGATCTCTTTATGGAGAGCGATAAATCCATAGGGCTGCTCGTCTCGTTGGATGCCCTGCATCCCAACGATCATACCGAACGGGTCCACCTCGGCGCCGAGTTCAGTTACCTGAAAAAATACTGTCTGCGCGCCGGCTATAAATTTAATCACGAGGTTGAATCCCTGACCGCCGGGGTGGGCACTGAATTCAATGTATCCGGCCTGCAGGGTTCTTTTGATTATGCCTATGGCAGCGCCGATTATTTCGAAGATATTCACCGTTTTTCCATCACCTTTTCATTCTAACCCCACAAACAGGAGGAACCATCCATGCGACAACGGCTACTGTGTTTCATCAGCCTGCTCATCCCTCTGCTGGCCTTTGGCCAGGGACAACTGCTATGGTATGACACGTTTGACGACGAAGACGCCAAGCTGCAAAAACAGGTGGGCTGGCAGTACTACAGCGAGGCGGACGGATTGTCCGGAGCGGTAGTGGAACAACGCGAGGGCGCCCTGTTCATGCAAACCGGCAGCTATGGCGGCATGCTCGGCGTCGTGCTGGCTGAAACCAACGGCCTGCCGGAGATCAAGTACACCGATACCGGCAAGCTGACCGACTCGACCAAAAGCGCCATCAAGAAAGATTATTACAGCTATCCGAATCAATCTATCGTGTTCCAGATCAATTTCAAAAAGATCACCGGCTCTTTTTTCGTCCTCTCCACGCGCATGACCTTTGACAGCGACAGCCTCGACTCCGATCCCACCGAATCTCCCGGCTATGCGCTGTTCATCAGCCCATTGCAGAGCGCCATGATGCTGGGCAAATACCAGGGCGACCTGGCGATCCTCAATCCAACCGGGTGGACCGCCCTGGCGCAGGGCGGCTTTAGCTTTACCCTGGATGTCAACTATTGGATCCGCCTGTACCTGAACGAAGGCGACATGAAGGCCAAAGTTTGGGAAGGCGAACTGGTGGACGAGCCGGCGGAATGGCTCATGGAAGGCACTGATCCGGATCCGCGGGTCGAGGGTCATTTCACGCTGTTCGGCCTGCTCAATCCCAGCAACGCCTCGGCCAAAGACCAGATGGTGATCGACAACATCCACGTCTTTAAAGAGGGCGACGAACTGTGGCGGGACACCTTTAGCGACAGCGACGTGCCGGCGCGGGAAAACGTGGGCTGGAACTATTATGATGAACGCGACGGCCTCTCCGGCGCCATCGTGGAGCAGCAGGAGGGCGGCCTGCTCCTGCAAACCGGCAGCTACGGCGGCATGCTGGGCGCGGTGCTGGCTGAAACCAACGGCGTTCCGGCCATTCTGTTCGACAGCAACAACAAACCGACTCAAGCGACCAAAGACGCGATCAAAAAGGACGACTACAGCGATCCAAATCAGGTGATCACTTTTCAGGTGAACTTTAAAAAGATCAGCAGCTCTTTCTTCCTCTGCACCACCCGTCTCGAGTTCGACAGCGACAGCCTGGACTCGGATCCCACCGAGTCGCCCGGCTATGCGCTGTTCATCAGTCCGCTGCAGGGCGCGGTCATGCTGGGCAAATATGCCGGCGACCTGGCCATTCTCAATCCCACCGGCTACACTGTCTTTGCCCAGGGCGCTTTTTCATTCACCCTGGACGTGCCCTATTGGGTCAAATATTATTTGAAAGACGGAGACATAAAGGCCAAAATCTGGGAAGGCGAATTGGCGGATGAGCCGGAAGCCTGGATGCTGGAGGGTCAGGATCCAGAGCCGCGGGTCAACGGCACGTTTACTCTTTTCGGCCTGCTCAACCCGAGCAACGCCTCGGCCAAGGATCAGGTTCTGCTCGACAATATCATCGTCAGTAGATCCGCGGGAACCACAAAGGTCGAACGCCAGTTGCAGGCCGCACGACCCGAGACCTTTCAGTTGATGCAGAATTATCCCAACCCGTTCAACGCCTCCACGGCGATTCATTATCAACTGCCGCGCGACAGTCAGGTGGTGCTGACGGTGTTCAATGCGTTGGGACAGCAGGTGGCGGTGCTGCTGCAGGGCAGACAGGCGGCCGGCGTGTATCGCGCGATCTGGGACGGCAAAGCCGCTGATGGCAGCGTGCTGCCCAGTGGCGTGTACCTGTACCGGCTCAAGACGGATGGTTTTTCGCAAACGCAAAAGATGATTTTGACGAAATAAGGCTGCCGGTGAGAGAGCAGCAGCGGGACCGGCCACACTCTGTCATTGCGAGCGGAGTCTCTTTTCCAGACACTCGCACCAGTCTGCGTTGGAGCGAAGCAATCCCCTGACAAAGGGC
>DAIQOA010000151.1:0-10653 GCA_036788095.1 bacterium
TGACGTGCATCCAGGTGGGGTCGCAACTTTATCAGGTGTTCGACCGTGCTGCGGTCCAGCTGAGTCTGATCCTCCGCGATCTGGCTAAGAAGAATTTGAATCGAATCCTGAGTCGCGGGGTTGGTCAGCAAAAGCTGCATCAGCCGATGACGCTTTGCCTGGAGCTGCAAGCGAAGCGGACGCATTTGTTCGTTAAAGGGTGCGCGCAACTTGGCCAGCTCCTCTCTCTGCGGATCCCGAAGCCTCATGGTTTTCCACAAAGGGGCTGATGGATTCGCGGTGCGGTCAGGCCGTTGCAGCAGAGCCGGCAGCCGGCGCATTCCATCGTGCCTTCCCCAAAAATAGGCCAGAGTGGCTGCGGCGGCTATGTTGACGGCCAGAGAGAAGAGCAAAAGAAGGCTTTTCCAATTACTCATTCTGTTCTCCTGTTCCTTGCTCTTGTTCGAACGCCTCCGCATAGCGGTTGAAGAGCGATTGAGTGTCAGACCAAAGGACTGTTTCGTCAACCGCTGCAGATGGTTCGATGCTCGACCCCACCAGGGATTCGCTCAAGCCGTTGCCGATGAGAAAACCGATCAGCAAACCCCCAGCCGTCAGCGCCGGGGCAATGGAGCGCCTCAACCAACGGACAAGGATGGCCGGCCGCTCCGTCTCCCGCCGCAGTCGCGCGCGCACGTGAACCAACAGGTACGGATCAGTGATTTCGCGGTGATCGGAATCCAACAAATTGTTCAGGCCGGACCATGCTCGCAGCAGTCGCCGGCATTCAGGGCATTCGGTCAGGTGCCGCTCCACCGCAGCGTTCGATGGCGGATCCAATTCGCCGTCCAGATAAGCGGACAACCGGTTTTTCATTTTGCAGGTTTTCATCTTGTTCTCTATTGGTTAAACACCGCTCAAAGGTTTTTCTTGCATTTTTTTCAAGTTTTTTCCACATAGGCTGACAAAAACCGCTGCATTTTTTTTCTCGCTCGATGCAGCCGCGATTCGACCGCCGCAACGCTGCTCTCCATCGCCTCAGCGATCTCCTGATAGGATAATCCCTCATAGCGATGCAGAACCATCGCCAGACGTTGATCCGCAGGCAGGCGCGCCAGCGCCTGTCGCACCTGCCGGATGCGCTCCTGCCGCTCCACTTCTTCCAGGGGATCGGAATGGGGATCTGCTATCTGCCGACATTCGCTCTCTTGTGCGCCTCTTTGCAGCGGCGCCAGCCAACGCCTCCTCCGGCGGCTGCGCACCACATTGTAGCATTGATTCACCGTAATCCGGTACACCCAGGTGCTGAAACGGGCCTCAGGTTTAAATCCCGCGAGGCTGCGATAGATTTTGAGAAATATCTCCTGCGCCGCATCTTTGGCATCGTCCTCCTGCTGCAGCGTTTTATAGGCCACATGAAGCACCATCGCCTGATAGCGCAGCAGCAATTGGTCGAATGCCCTCTCATCACCCGATTGAAATCTGCGTATCAACGCCTCATCGGGCTCACTGTCCTGTTGATTGAAAGCCTTCACTTATCTTTATTCGTTCCTATCCTGTTTCTATCTGCACTCCAGCGAGCAGCTGCGAATCGCAGAACAATCAAACTGTCCTACCCTTTTTACACTCTGGCACATTCTTTGACTATTTAGTTGCAGAAAGAGCGACAGCAAAATCTATAAAACCATGAATAGTCTAAACTTGAACAATTATTTTCCCCTATTTACCAGCCGCGGTCCCAGCCGATTCTGCGGCGCAAAAACCCCAGAGTTGGGGCTTGCGAGGGACAGCAGCGGTCATGACAAGGAGTAAAGCCATGAAATCGGGAAAAGGACATCATCCAATCAGCCGCATAGCGCAACTCTTCATGTTGCTATGGCTGCCGATCTCAACCGCATTCGGACAAGGATCCCTGGGCGGAGTCGCCTGGCTCGATCAGAACCAAAACGGACTGCGGGAAAACAATGAAAGAGGTTTTTCCGGCATCACAGCGGTACTGATGATGCAAACCGGAGACGACCAATTTACCCGCATCGGAGAGTATGTGACCGAGACCACGGGATTATACATCTTTATCGTTCCTGCAGGCCGATACTATGTGCAATTCGCCCTGCCGGATGGTTACCAATTTTCCAACCCTCATGTCGGATTGAGCGACGACCTGGACTCGGATGTGGAGAATCCAACCGGATCCACCGCGCTGTTCACTCTGGCGAATGGGGGCAACGTAGCGCATGTGGATGCAGGATATATCCAGACAGGCGGCGCGGACCTGTTTCTGCGCAAACAGGTGACCACGCACCAGGCGATCATCGGCCAGGAATACACCTATCTGATCAACCTAATCAACAACGGGCCGGATCCAGCGATCAATGTGGCTGTGCAGAACCACTTGTCGGAGGTGGTGGAATTGCTGCAGGTGTATCCAGAACCTGAAGACCGGTCGGCACAACCCTTGCGCTGGTTCATTCCCACCCTGGCGGTGGGCGAAACCTGGTCCGCTGAATTAACCGTACGGCCGTTGACCGGCGGCGTGGACGACAGCCGCTGCTGCGTCAGCACCACCAGCAACGATCCGGATCCCAGCAACAACTGCGATGGTGAGCCGATCAACGTGGATCTGCCGGTGGAACTGTCCAGTTTTGAAGCGCACTCTGTCGGCGGCGCGGTCAAACTGGTCTGGGTCACCGAGTCAGAGACGGAAAACGCCGGCTTTTTTCTTCTACGCAGCATGGACGAACAAGGTCCTTATGAACGCATCAACGAAGAGCTGATCGACGGCAGTGGAACCACTCCCACCCGGAAGAAATACGAATATACCGACAAAAATGTTCTGCAAAATCAGAATTATTTTTACAAGTTGGCGGATGTAAACTATCAGGGGCAGTTGGAATATCACGGACCTGTTTCCGTACTGGTGACCAAGCCGCAGGAATTTCAGCTGCTGCAGAACTATCCAAATCCCTTCAACTCGGAAACGCGGATCCCCTTTGTTCTCGCCGAAGATGGATTTGTTCGTTTGGAGATCTTTAACCTCCTCGGTCAAAGGGTGCGCACTCTGGTCGCCTCTGAGATGGCGGCCGGTCAACAGAGCGTGGTTTGGGACGGTCTGAATGAACATGGGTTGTCCCTGACCACCGGCGCCTATCTGTTTGTGCTGCAAACCGGTGAGCGGCGACAGACGCGGAAAATGCACCTGGTCCGGTGAGCCGGATATACCGCCCTTGCTTCGCTCGGCCGGAATGTGGCGCTAACCGGCTTTGCGCCGCAAAGGCCTGCCGGGTAAAAGGCCTGACCAGGCCTTTTTTTCCAGCCCGGCCGACAATAATTAATTATTCAATCAGTGTGATCGGAGGCAGAGCATGAACAGCGGCAAGCTAAAAGACCTCGGGAGCACGGCTGTGATGTTGGCGATCGGTCTGATCGTCGGTGTCGGCGGCCCGAGCTTATCGATGGCGGGAGAATATTTTTTTCCTCCCTGGCACAGTCGATCTGTGTTGCAGACCAACGGTCCGCAAAGCGATCTTGAAAGCGGCGATTGGTGGAGCAATGCGAACAACGGGCTGGGCGGTCAACCGCATGTGTATGAGCTCTACGTGCCGGCTGCGGTGGACCCTAGCTTCGCCATCACCCTGCAGATCTACGATCCAGAATGCTACCTCACCTTTACGGAAAAGGATCAGAAGAAGGGCGCCACATGGGATACCGCTGTCTTTAGCCTGATCAGCCCGGACAATCAGCGTGTGGTGGTGGAGCGTTCCTATCCCCCCTCGCCGGAAACCTCCTGCTTGTGGACGCCTTTTGCCACGCTCACAGCCGCTGAATTCGGCCACGGCGTCTATCGCCTGCATGTGCGCACCAGTCTGGATGATAAAAACGCCTATGCCTTTAAAATCATCAACAATGATCCGGACGGGATTCCTAACTCTGGCGATGAGATCCATCTGGCAGCGCTGCAGACCGCCCTGTTTCACTCGTCCACTGGACCCACCTGTTTCAGTTTTTATGCTTCTGGCAACAGCCCTCTGTTGTTGGCCAACTTTGACGCTGATCAGGACTCTGTCTGGACCTATGTAACGCCGGATGGCGAGGAACTGGCCGGAACCGAATCCGCAGACGGTCTGTGGAGCGATGGTTCGGTCGCCCTGCCGCCGCCCGGAGGGGATTGGTTCGACCGTCCGTCATCCGGATGGTGGCAGGCACAAACGATCAAAACCTACGGCAATCAGTACACGTTTTATTGTGGCCGGCCGTTTCTCATCGACACCACCACGAGTTCGCCAGAGTTGGAAATCAGCATGGAGGATGGCGTTGCAGCGGTGGAGGGCGATCAAATTCTAACCTATCAAATTCGGATCCTCAACAAGGGGCAGGGGGCTGCGCTCGCCGTCACGGTGATCGACACCCTGCCGGCGGGTTTTTTCATCACCCAAAAGTCCGCGGGGGCCACTCTGGTGCAGACCGCGGACCGCTCCATCCTTTCCTGGCGGTTCAACAGGCTGCGGCCGGGTGAACAGCTGCAGCTGTTCCTCAGCGCGCAGGTAAATAATCCGCCCGGGCCGTCGCTCCAGCACCGCTTGACAGCCCATTACTCCGATGTGCTGTACACCGCCTATGATCCGGTGGAAACCGTGGACGAAAATGTGCTTCATCTGCCTGGAGAGATCAGCGGCTGGGTCTGGCGCGATCAGAACTTTGACGGTCTCCGCGGCAGCAACGAACCCGGGCTGGCAGACGTGCGGGTGCTGCTGCTGAACAGCCATGGAGATACGGTGCGAACCGCTGTCAGCGGTCGGGACGGTGGATACTTTTTCCCCAACCTGACAACCGACCTATACCGCATTTTGGTCAACCCTGCAAGCCTGCCGTCCATGATGAGCCCAACGGTAGTGGTACAGCCTCACTCCTTTCCCATCACCTTCATCGGCGAACAGTACCACGACATCAACTTTGGTTTTGAGATGGGTATCACTCCGGTGGAGATCAGCGTCTTTACGCTTAATGCTCGCATCGGCGCCGTGCACATCCAGTGGACCAGCGAAAGCGAAACCGCGAATCTGGGCTATAACATTCTGCGCAGCAGCTCGAAAAACGGAGACTATGTAGCCGTCAACCAGGAGATCATTCCCGGCAGCGGCGACAGCCAACACCCGCACAGCTATCAATTCACCGATGAATCCGTTGAACCCGGAGCGGTCTATTTTTACCTGCTCGAAGACATCGATTACCAGGGCCACCGGACTGCTCATGGTCCCCAGTCGGTCGCAGTGTTGTCCGCGCCCGAGACCTTTTGTCTTGAGCAAAATTACCCCAACCCGTTCAACGGGGAAACGAGAATCGATTATCAACTGAAACAGGACGGGGTCGTAGATCTTTCGATCTATAATCTTCTCGGGCAGAAAATTCGAACCCTGGTTGCGCAGACCATGCAGGCCGGCGCCTATTCGATCCGCTGGGACGGCCGGAATGAGCAGCAGCTTCCGGTTCCGAGCGGCATTTACTTGTACATTTTGCAGACCGACGGATTCAAACAGAGCAGAAAGATGCAATATGTCAAGTGATGGTCGCAGGATGCGGCAAGAGCATATCCGGCGTTGCCTGATCGGCTTTTTGCTTTTCAGTTTCGGGGCAGTGCAACCCGATGACCTTCATTTCCAAACCGTCGTGGTGCGCAACGACGGAATACACGACGGCGAGTTCCATCTGGACTTGCAGGGGCGAATCGCCTCCGGAGTACAGCCACGGAGACTCGCCGGCTTTACCTGCGATCTTTATTACAACGCTGCGCTGCGGGAAGCTGCCGGGGATCCAGCGCTTTTCTGGGCAGCCGGGCTGGAACAGGGCTATCGCAGGCAGGTTTCCAAGCTGCCCGGCTTTTATCGGATCCTGGCGGCCACCGAGCTGACGGCGGCAGACTCTTCACGGACGGCTGCAGCCGCTGGAATGCCGCTTAGCTCGCAATGGCAGACTCTGGTCACGCTGGGCTGGACTATCCGCGAGCCGGCGGATGCCGATCTGCTGGTGGCGGAGAAAACCGTTGCCGCGGCTTTTGTGGACAGCGCATCCGGGGCCGGCGGTGACCGATTGTACGATTACCGGGTGGCGGGCTATGCAGGCGGCGAGGTGGCGCTGGCCGTCGAATTGGCGTTCTTCAGCGTCCGTCGACAGACAGATCGCATCCTGCTCCATTGGGCCACCAGAGCAGAAGAGAACCATATGGGATTTTATGTCTACCGGGCCGAAGCCACCACAGCGTATCAAAAAATTTCACCTCTGATCGTGCCGTGCACCTCGAAATCGCCAACCATGAAGGAATATCTTTTTCAGGACCACGCGATCGAGGCGAACCGGACCTATTACTACCGGTTGGCGGATGTGGCGCGGGACGGCCACGTTCACTATCACGCAGCGGTTAAGATCGAAACCGCAAAGCCTGAGGATTATGCACTGGAGCAGAATTACCCCAATCCCTTTAACGCTCAAACCCGTCTGGATTTCAGCTTGCCCCAGTCCGGTCAGGTGGAGTTGTCTATCTTTAATCTTACTGGGCAGTCGGTGCGCACCCTGCTTCAACGCAGCATGGAACCAGGGCGCCATTTCGTCCTCTGGGACGGATGCGATGACGCGGGCGCGCCGCTAGCCAGCGGCATCTATCTCGCCTGGTTTCGCGCCCATGATTTCAGCCGGGTGCGCAAACTGCAGCTCATCAGATAACCTTCAGCACCACCGCTTTCTCCCCCTGCGCAGTCCGGCGTTCTCCCCGTCAGTCTATCGGCTGGAAAAAAAAGATTGACAATGGCCGTCATCCTGCTATATTAACTATTTATGCAAAAATGACAGGCCTGCGGATTCAGCTTCAAGGCGCTCAAAAGCAGCCGCACCAACCCTCACCGTATTGAAACCCAAACTCAAGGAGATGGAGATGGGAATTAAACTCAGCGATGGCCGTGAAATACCCATGGAAATGCACAAGGTCAAGATCGTACAGAAAACAAACTTGATCCCAGCCCGTCAAAGGCTTGAGGCCATGACGGAAAGCGGTTACAACACCTTTCTGCTGCGGACCAGGGATATCTTTCTCGACATGCTCACTGACAGCGGCACCAACGCTATGAGCGACAATCAACTGGCCGCCATGATGGTGTCCGATGACGCCTATGCCGGTTCGGAATCCTATTATAAACTCTGCGCCGCGGTCAAGGAGGTCTTTGGCCTGGAGTATGTATTGCCGGCGCATCAGGGACGCGCGGCCGAACACCTCATCGCCAAGGTGCTGGTCAAACCGGGCGACGTGATCCCGATGAACTATCATTTTACCACCACCCGCGCCCATTTTGAAATATTGGGTGGAACCGTGCACGAACTGTTCTATGACTCTGCGCTGGAGACCACCAGTGCGCTGCCGTTCAAGGGCAACCTGGATGTTAAAAAGCTGCAAGCCCTCATCCAGCAGGTCGGTGCGGATAAAGTCTCCTTTGTGCGCATGGAGGCCACCACCAACCTCATCGGCGGGCAACCCTTCTCCCTCGCCAACTTTAAAGAGGTTAAAAAGCTCGCCAACCAGCATAACATCCCGGTGGTGCTCGACGCCAGCCTGATATCCGAAAACGCCTATCTCATCAAGCAGCGGGAAAAGGAATACGCTTCCGCCTCCATCAAAGACATCATTCAGGAGATGATGGCCTGCGCTGATCTGATGTACCTGTCCGGACGCAAGAGCTGCGCCGTGCGCGGCGGCATGCTGGCCACCAACAACAAGAAATACTTTGACCAGCTGTTGCCCTGGCTGCCGGTCTATGAGGGTTTCATGACCTATGGCGGCATGTCCACCAAAGAGATCGAAGCCATGGCCGTGGGAATCCGCGAGATGGTCGATGATCATGTAGCCGGCTCTTCGGTCGAGTTCATCAAACATTTCGTCAATGAGCTGGACAAGCGAGGCGTGCCGGTAGTGACGCCGCCGGGAGGTCTGGCCTGTCACGTGGATGCTAAAAAATTCGTGCCCCATATTCCGCAACAGCAATATCCAGCCGGCGCGCTGTCAGCAGCCATCTATATCAGCTCCGGAGTGCGCAGCATGGAGCGCGGCACCATTTCCACGGATCGCGACAAAGATGGCAAGGAGATCATGGCGGATATGGAGCTGGCGCGCCTGGCGGTCCCGCGCCGGATATTTACTCTGTCGCAGATCGAATACACCATTGACCGGGTGGCCTGGCTTTATAAGAATCGCAATCTGATCAAGGGGCTTGCGTTTGTCGAAGAGCCGCCGGTGCTGCGCTTTTTCTTCGGCAAATTGAAACCGATGGATAACTGGGGCGAAACACTGGTCAAAGCCTTTGAGGCCGAGTTCGGCGCCCAGTGCTGATCGCGCCGCAGGGCCATCGCGCCCTTAAAAAAATCGTGGCCGGCTGCAACCGCTCACCGCGCAACCGCCCGGAAAAGGAAATTCATTATGCTTCGTTTATCGAAAAGCGCCCTGAACATGCGCACATCAGAGATCCGCGATCTCATGAGCGTGGCCATTGACCCGGATATCATCTCTTTCGCCGGCGGCATGCCCAACCAGGATCTGTTCCCCATCACCGAGGTGGACCAAATCTATCAGCAGCTGCCGCTGAAGGTCAAACAGGAAGGATTTCAGTACGGCCCCACCGGCGGCTATCCACCGCTGCTGGAATCCCTGAGCCGGTTCCTGGAATCCAAAGGGCTTCCGGTGAAAGACAACCAGCTCATCATCACCACCGGGTCGCTGCAGGCGATCAATCTCATCGCTAAAATCCTGCTCGATCCCGGCGATGTCGCGATCACGGAGAGCCCCTGTTTCATCGGCGCTATCTCAGCGTTCAAATCCTATCAGGCGGAATTGGCCGGCGTTCCCATGGATGCAGACGGCATCATCGCCGGAAAACTGCGCCAGGCTTTGGACGCGTATCAGAAGCGCTGCAAACTGGTCTACCTGACGCCCAATTTTCACAATCCCGCTGGTACGATTTACAGCCGGGAGCGGCGCCAGGAGGTTCTGACGCTGCTGCAGGGCCGCAACGTGATCCTGGTGGAAGACGATGCGTATAACGATCTCTATTTCAATGAATCCGACCGCGATCTGACTCGTCCCTTGAAAGCCATGGGCCCGGAGCCGGTGCCGATCTGTTATTGCGGCTCTTTTTCCAAGATCTTTGGCCCGGGCATGCGGTTGGGTTGGCTGTTGGCCTCGAAGGAGATCGTGCGCCAGTGCGAGGTGGCGAAACAATCCATGGACGCCTGTTCCGCCACCTTTACCCAGGTGCTGGCCAACGAATTCCTGGTGCAGAATAGATTGCCTGCATATTTGCAGCGCATCCGCCCTCTCTACCGGCGGCGGTGTGAGCGATTGCTGGAGAGTCTGCAGACCCACATGCCCGGCGAGGTCTCGTGGAATTGTCCGCAAGGTGGTTTTTACATCTGGGTCAAGCTGCCGGAAGGCGTGGACGCCACCGATGTGCTGAAAAAAGCCATCCCGCTCGGCGCCGTGTTTGTTGTGGGGAAAACTTTTGATCCCAATGGAACCGCCAACGATCACCTGCGGCTGTCATTTTGCCATATGCCGGAGGACAGAATGGAAAAGGGAGTTCAAATCATCGCTGCAGCGATCCAGGCGGTGCAGGCAGGCCGATAGGCTCGGTCCCTGGGAGATCAGGGGAAGGTGAACGACTGGGGCAGATGAACCGCCCCTCAATCCGCTACACTCCGCTGTTGTCTGGGGAAATTTTCGATCTTGAGCAGCCGAGCCATCAACACCGGCAGCTCGGTGTTGTCATGGAAACCGGAAAAGTGCAGAGCGCCCGGGCCATAGGCATAGAGCGGCACCGTGCCAGCTGTGTGTCCTTTGGTGGTCCAGGCCGCTTCTAAAGTGGATGCGTCCGGTCCACCGCCGACCAGCGCCATACCGCCGGTCTCATGATCAGCGGTCACTACGACCAGCGTGCTGCCGTCGCTCTGAGCAAAGTCCAGCGCCTCCCGCACCGCCGAATCAAAGGCGAGGGTTTGCTCGATCGCATCCTCCAAATCATTGCGGTGATTAGCCCAATCGATCTGACTGCCTTCCACCATTAACATAAATCCCTGAGAATTTTTATTCAGAGCCGCGAGGGCGCGGCTGGTCATCTCTGCCAGCGTGGGCTCCGGAGCATGAGTGGTCATGCCGTCATCAGCGAAAAGCCCCAGCAATCGGGGAGAGGAGCTCTGCAGCAGTTGTTCACGCTGAGTGAGGACCTCATACCCGACCTCAGCCGCTTCCTGCAACAGATTGCGCTCATCCGTCCGTTTGCCTTTATCCGGAAAAAAAAACGCCAACCCGCCGCCCAACAGCACGTCGATACGGTTCTTTAGCAACCACAGGGCGATCTCGGATTGGTCGCTTCTGGCAAATGCGTGCGCCGCAAATCCCGCCGGTGTGGCGTGGGTGATGGCAGAAGTGGCGACCAGGCCCGCGCTCATCCCCCTGGCCTGAGCCGCCTCCATGATCGTGACCACGTTCTCCTGCTGCGGCGTTCGACCGATAATACTGTTGTTGGTCTTGAATCCGGACGCCAGCGCCGTCGATGCGGCCGCGGAATCGGTGATCAGCCGGTCCGCTGAACAGGTTTGCATAAAACCGGCCACCGGCATGCGGTCCATGTGCAGCCGACCGTG
>DAIQOA010000152.1:0-10582 GCA_036788095.1 bacterium
TATTTTCACACCTCCGGCAGATTGGGCAACCGGAGCGTGACCGTGCGCGTGCCAGCCGCTATGCGAGCGGAGCTCTGGCTCGATCGCCGGGAAAAAACCGCGCTGAAAAAGATCGGCTCAGGAGAAAACGGAAGCCTGGCCTACGAACTGCCGGCGGGACAAGAGATCAGCTTAAAGTTGAAATATACCTCTTAATTTCACGCAATAAAAACACTCCTGGTGCGTTTATCAGAATGAATGAAAGCAAACGATCGCACATCTGATGCTGAATTGATTCAAGCGTACCAGGAGGGCTCGCCTTACGCTTTCAATCGATTATTGCAGCGCTATCAGACGCCGTTGTTCACCTACCTGCTGCGGTGGGTACGGGATCGCACCATAGCCGAGGACCTGTTTCAGGAAACCTTCCTGCGCGTCATTCGGGCGCTGCCGGATTATCGCGAACAGGATAAATTCGGCAATTGGCTGTTCGGCATCGCCCACCGTCTCTGCATTGACCATTTTCGGCGGGCGAAAGCCGGCCGTGGAATCCTGCGGCCGTCTGCAGCGGACGACGGGTGGCTGGGGAGCGCAGATCCCACGGACGGAACGCCATCGCCGCAGGAGGTGGTGGAAAGGCAAGAGTTCTCCCTTCTGCTTGATCTTGCCCTGGAGGATATGCCGGCGCCGGCGCGGGAGGTGTTTCTGCTGCGTCAGCACAGCGAACTGCCGTTCCGGGAGATCGCCGCACTCTTGGAGCGTCCGTTGAACACGGTGTTGGGTCAAATGCGGCAGGCGGTGGAGTATCTGCGTCAAACCATGGAAAAACATTATGCTTGAACGACACACTCAATTCCTGCATCTGCTTTATCTTTCCGGCGAGCTGAGCTATGATCAGGAGCAGGCCCTGCACGAACACCATCGCGTCTGCCGCGCTTGCCGGCTCGATCTGCAAAATCTGCAGGAGACGCTGCAGCGCTACCGCGCCTTTGGCACAGAGACCGTCTCTTCGGCTGTCACCGCCACGGTGGCGGCGGAAGCGCGGCGCCGGCAGCTTAGCGCCTGGCAGTGGTGGATCTCGCAACGGCTGCATGTGGACTGGCGCTGGGCGCGGGCCATGGCCCTGACCGCCTTTCTGGTGCTGCTGGCGGTGATGGTAGCACGGCTGCCGCGGCAGAACAGCTCCGCCATGCTGGCGCCTTTGCTCACCGCCACGAACACCACGGATGCCTATCTGTCGGATCTACAGCGGCGGCTGCTATTGCTGGAATCCGGATCCGTGCGTCCGGGGCGCAACCTGGAGGACCAGGATCGTTCCGACGCTTTGGTCGACGATGAGTTGCGGGCGATCCGGAACCGGATGAACGATTTGGCGCGAAACATTTTGATCGATTAACGGTAGTGTCAAACCTATTATAAACAAAGGGGGAAAATGATAAGAGAGCTTTCGTCTGGGCCATTGAAGGCATTAAATCGAGTTTAGAGCGAAGCCAAACCGCAAAACGCGAGACTTGAGCCATAGCAGGACTTAAATTGGGAGCATTGGAATCCTGCGTGTCTTATTTAACCGCCGAGAAAGCGCTAACCACGCCGAGGGAATGAAAAAAAAATTGGATTGTGAAAAATTAATTGCCGGCATCATTGTACAAGAGAGGGAGAAAATTAAGCAAGTCATTTATGGTCCGCATAAGAGGTTTCTACCGAAAATAATTAAAAAATTTTTAAGTTACGCGATCAACCATGGAGAGGTGACTATGAAAAAGATGACAACCGGACTGCTGCTGTGGGCCTTGGCTTTTTCTTTGCCCGCGCAGGAACACCGTGAACCGATGCCGAACGATCTCAAGCGATTCGAGCGTTGGAAGTTTGAGCTGCCGGATTCGATAAAAATGGAAGAGATGCAGGCACGGTTGAAAGAGCTGCAGGCTCGCCTGCTTTCCGAAAACCGGCTTCACGAAGAGCAGGCCAAGCTGGCGCGTAAATACGCGGAACAAGCGGTGGCCATGCAGAAATCCCTGGCCGAATCGCCGCAATGGCGATCGGATCTGGCAAAAATGCAATTCGATCTGCAGAAAGGTTTGGCGCTCGCCGGTCTGTACAAAGACCGTATGTTGGAATTCATCGATGAAGCGCAAATGGAGCAGCACAAACAGGTCATGGCGTTGGAATCGAAATGCCTAGATCTGTCCAGCCTGTATAAGGAAAGCCGAGATGCGGAGAAACAGAAGAAAATAGAGCAAGAGCTGGAAGAGGCGGTCACTCAGTTGTTCGATCTGCGTGAAGGGCAGCGTGAAAAAGACATCCAGCGTTTGGAGAATGATTTGGCGCAGATGAAGAAAAAGCTCGAAGACCGGCGGATGAAAAAGAGCCAGATCGTCGGCAAGCGGTTGAGCCAGCTGATGGGCCGGTCGGATGAACTGGAATGGTGAGCCTTGTGCATGGGTGAGGCCGGCTGCACCGCCGGACCTCCCCCACGTGGGGATGGGGTGGAGTGCGAGGCTGCGGCGTCAGCGGTTAAGCGGGTCGCGGAAAAGTTTTCTATAGGCTTTTTTGTGCGGCGTTGCGAAAAACGGTTCCATCGTCGTGGCCAGCGCGTTCTTCCATTGTTCCTGCTCCTGGTGCAACACCGCCACCAGGGCGCCGATGGCGGCGATGGTCTGCGGGTGGCGCAATAGGGGCGAGCTCTTTTGTAGATGGTCCAACAGTTTTACCTGCTGCACCGCAAGATCGTTGAGATGGCCGAGGTGGTCCTGCACCCGCCGAAGCTGCTCCAGCAGGGGCGTCATCGCCGGTTGGGGAAAAAGCGAAGAAAAAAACTCGAGCAGGTAGCGGAGTTTTTTCGTTTCTATCCGCATGCGATGCAAAGCCTCATCATCCGCGTTCCGCCAATCCTCCTTTTTCATCTTTTGCAAATGGTCGAATTTTTTCCATACCAGCTTGGCCACCCCTTGTCTGATCGGCAGCCGGCCCGTGGGTCGCGAAGCCCACTCGGTCTTGTCCTGTTCCAATGAGAGCAGCCACTGTTTCTTGATGCGCTGATACGCCGCGCCGTTCAGCACTCGGACAAAGCGCAGGTATTCCTTTTGCCGTTCACGGGCGATGGCTTTGAGCAGTTTTTCTAAACCGGGATGCAGCGAAGCGGGCAGCAGCTTGTGATACAACGGTCGGCGCAACAGCTGCACGTCCAGGTCGCGCAAAGGATTGGTCGCTTCGCTCAGCAGACGGAAATCCCGGCGCAGGGAATCTAGTTTTTTAGCCGGTAAGGTTTTTTTGAACAGGCTGATGAGGGATCGGGCTCTGCGGATGGCGACGCGGAAATCGTGTAAAAATTCCACATCCCAGTCGTAGCGCAGCCCCCTCTCGTTCTGCAGCAGGATTTTGATCTGAAAGGCCAGCAGCAGGGTCAGCGCGTGACAGGCCGTCCATTGCGGCTGCAGTTTGACGATGCGTTTGGGACGGTAGTCGGTGAGAGCGATGCGCATGCGCTCGAGGAACAGCAGCCAGGGATTGCGTTGGACCTCTTCACCTCCCCATGCCTTCATCTCCTTGATCAACGCACGCAGGTCTGCGCTATAGCCCTTCTCCCCGTTGATCATGACCATCAAAAACCGTTCTTTGCCGCGCACGGATTCGATCACCAGTCCCTGGCCGATGACCTGCTGCTTGCGGTTGAACAGAACGATCCCGATGCGCTGCTCCCGCCAGTCCGCCTGCGGCAACAGCGCACGCGGCTCCACCAAGGGCGAGATCTTTTTTTTCAACGCGCACCAGGGCAGGTCACGGACGTGCAGGACCATCTTTCTGGTCCGGCATACCATGCCCTGGCCCAGGCCGGCTTTTTTATAAGGCGCCAGAGTGTATTCAAACCCGGTTTTGATCAGGATGAGTCCATGACGGAACAGCCGGCCGTCGAACGTATCCAGCAGAATCCTTTTCCCCTGCCACGGCTGAATGCGGCGGACGCGATAATATCCGCCGAGACTGCGTAAAATCTGCGCAGAGGACAGGGTAAGTGGAAAAACCAGGCTTTTCATAGGCTGCTTTCCCGGTGAAAGATTCGGGCTGTGGGCTAAATGTTACCGAATTTTCCTTTGATTGGCAAGAAAATTTTTGCAGAACATATGTACATAATTAGAAAAAAATGCTTGACAAATTGCTGCTGTTGTGCTATATTTAGGTGAACAGATGTTTAACTAATAAATGTATGTACACTATGAAAAATGAGCTGACCGACAAGCAAAAAAAGGTACTTGAGGCCATTCGCAGGTACCATGCTGAACAGGGTTATCCGCCGACCGTTCGTGAACTGGCTGAGATGTTCGGTCAGTCGTCCACGGCTGGTATTTACAAGATTTTATTGCTTTTACAGCAAAAAGGTTTTTTAAAAAAACGGCAGGGCGGAAAAAGCCGGTCCCTAAATGTCGTGCAGGATCCGTTAGAATCCAGGGACAGCAGCAGGGCCTGCTCCTTTCCCATTCTCGGCAAAGTCGTGGCCGGCATGCCCGAGTTGGCGGTCGAAGAGCGCGAAGGCGAGATGTATCTGGATTCGGATTGGGTCGGTAAGGAGGATATTTTCCTTTTGCGCGTGCGTGGCCACAGCATGATCGATGCCAATATCTATGAAAATGATCTGCTCATTGTGCAGATGACGCAGAGCTGTCATAACGGCGACATCATCATCGCCATGCTGGACGACGAAGCCACGGTCAAACGGTTTTTCAGTGAGCGGGATCGGATTCGGCTGCAGCCGGAAAATCCCACCATGCAGCCCATCTATGTGAACAAGCATGATCCGAGTTTTCGCATCATCGGCAGGGTCAAGGGCCTGTTGCGCCGATATTAATTTCAGGAGATAAAAATGTACGTTGAGATGAAAGAAAAACAGAGCCTGCTTTTAGATCCGTTGTTGGACGGTTCGGCCAGAGCAGAGTTGGAAGATCCTTCCATCTATCTGGCCACCAGCCTGGCGGCCATCAACCGCCTGTTCCATCAGGTGCAGCGCCAGGACGGCGCCACGGTTAAGGATTTTTATGCTTTTCTCGAGACGCGGGAACCCCAGCTGCACAAAGCGATTGAGCAGGCATGGCAAAAGATGGACGGTCCGATTCAGGGCCTGTATCTGGAGGGGGTGTTGGACAGCAGGACTCTGCGCACTTGGAAGCTGGCGGTGCAAACCTGGAGACGACTGATCTCGGCCGCGGTGCAGCTGTTCCGTCTGCACCTGAAACCATTGCACAGCGACGAGATCTATGCGCTGCCCCATGCGGCCTGACCGAGCCGGCGCCTATGGGTGCAATGGCAATACAACGGAGCAAGGCGGTACATTGTTTGAGCAACCAGGATGAAAACTATGAGCAAACTATTTCGCAATGATTGGGCCGGCTACTGGGCCAAGTATGAAGACGCGGCGCTGCTGCAGCACAAGGCGATGAACATCGATGAGACGCTGCGGGCCATAGAGAGTGAACTGGACATCAAGCTGCTCTCTGGCGATCAAATGCAGGTGATCGATGCGCTGGAGGAGCGCATTCGCACCATGAGCAAGCGCCGCAAACCGGTCTCCAGTCTGCAGACCAGCCTGTTTGACTAGCCCGACGGTATCTGGTATCCAGCGCGATCGTTAATCTGCTCAGTCTGGAGCGTTTGTTCCAGACTGGCTGTTGTGGATTCTCCTTTTTCTGATCCGATAATCAGCAAAAGGCAAAGGCCTGGGTCCGCCGTTTATGCCGTGCCGGCCTTTTCTGGATCAGGCCGTGGCGCCAAACGGATTCTGCCCGTACGGCGAAAACCTGCGTCTCTTTAGAGCCTGGTTATTTCCCCCCTATTTTCTTACCCACGACGTTTCCTCCCAATTGCTCGCCGCAGTCTGCGCCAACCCCTGGTCGCGGTCGCCCCACTGGGTGTGCATCAAACCATTCATCAGCGGCTGGGAGCGGTAATTCGCCAGAACCTTTTCCCAGGCTTGATGATTGACCAGGTTGTCCCACGGACAGCCGTAGGTGCGGAATCCCCGGTCGATGAAAAATTTCGCGCCCAGCTCCAGGAGATCCACCTGTTCGAAATTTTCCGCGGCATAATACCAGTGCGCCATGATGATGTCCCGGTCCAACAGATCGCAGGTTTTTTCCAGATTTTTTTTGCCTGCGTTGTGATAGGGATTCACCGCATCCGCCCACATGATCATATCCACGTTGGCGTCGCACTTTTTGATGATCTCGTGCATGCGGTTGATCTGATAAGCGATCAGTTCATAATCCTGCAGGCCGCGTCTTTGACAGCGGCTGTCGCTGTTGACAATGCCGATCTCATCGTGGTTGACATGGATCTTTTTCGGCTGGAAGCAGCGGATCACCCGGTCGATGTTTTTTGCGAATTGAAGGTATACCTCCTCCTCAGAGGGACAGGCTTTGGCAAAACGGTGGTTGCGCAGATCGACGATATCCGCATCGAGATACAGGGTCGCCTTAGCCGGCATGCGGCCGGCCGCCAGCCGCCGCAACACCGGCGGCGCGGCGCTGACGATCTCATAGTCAACTCCAGGGGTATAAACCGTACCGCCCCCGGGCCGGCTGTGCAGACGCGGCCGGGATGATTCCAGATTCACCAGACATTCAAATCCAAAACGGCAGGTGTCGGCGACAAACACCGCCGGCTCATCTTTCAGTCTGCCGGCCTCCAACTGGGCGATGCCGGGCGTCAGCCAGACCGTGGGGATCGGCTCCACGTGATGACGCCGCAGCAGATCGAAATACTCTTGCAGACCGCTGCGGATGAGCGGATCGTCCATTTGAAAATAGGCCCCGGTGTAAACGACGATTTCGTTGTATTTCAGATCAATGGCCTCGTACAGACGTGCTCGCGCCTGCTCGGTCATGGGCACAGGCCAGCTATGAAAAGCGCAGCGGTGCGCCTGCGCCGGATAGTCGATCACCTCTGCCTCGGGCAGGCTGGAATCGGTCAACAACAGCAGGCGCAGCGTCACCAGTCCGTTGTGCAGCCCGGCCGGACTTGCAGCGCTCAGACGGATTTGCGACTCCCTGACCGAGAGCGCGTACGCCTCGGGCGAAGCCCAGGGTCTTGGCGCATCGATGGCCAAAACGATGTGCGCTCCCTGAGCCTGGCGTTGTTCCACCAAACGGTTGCCCAGATCGTGGCGCATGCGATCGAGATCGGCCTGGCAGACCCCCAAGGTCGAGTCAAAAAGGCTTGGGGAGGGCGGGAGCAGAAAGGGCCTGCCGCAGGTGAGACGGATTTCCCTGGGTTTAGGGAACACCCGGTGATAGGGGGAGGGGGCGGCTTGCAGCCGTTCACGCCACCTTGTATAGGACGCGCACAGCTCTGAGTGCTTCCAAAGGCTCATTGCCGGCACATTGCCGGATTCCAGGTCCTGCTGCATGTGTGATTCTAAACACCGGCTGACCGCACGGATTTGCCGGCTGAGGAAAACAGAGTCCTGCACCTTGGGAACGGTCTTGAAAAGCAGGTTGGTTTGCTCCAGCGAGGGGGGCGGACCCACCGGCAGTTCGGTCCGCATAGTGTGCACGTCGCCGTCGCTGGTGCGGACGCGGCAGAGCGCGGTGTGCAACCCGTTGCCCAAGCGAAGCGAGTCCTTGGAGATCGACAGAGTTTTTCCCAATTGGGTGTGGAAGCGGGCCAACACCTGTTTTTGATCCGGCGCCAGGATTTCCACAACCGCCGGCTCGCTGTATCCCAACAGCTCGATTCTATGTTTTTGCCCGACGAAAATCTCCCAGCTTGTCTCAGTCTCGGAAACCTGTGGACGGCTGAACAGATGTTGACGCGTTTCCATTTGCGCAGCGGATTGGGCCAGATCGAGCAGCCGGAACTGAAAGCTCCATTTGCCGCCGCCCTGAGCGATCTTGAGCAGAATGCTGTTTTCCCCTTTCTGCAAAACCATGGGAATGAGATCCCGATCCGGCTCTTCAGTGCCGCCGCACATGTGATCCAGGATCATTTGTCCGTTCTGCCACACGCGCACGCCGTCGTTGGAGGTTACGCTCAGCGCCACGGGCGTCGTTTCGCTGCAAAGGATGGTGCAGGCGGCGTAGGCGACCACACCCTCATTGGGATGTAGGATGTCATCCAGCGGAATCAGACTGAGATAGCCGTGATACCGGCGCCAGGTTATTTTCCCGCCGTCCGGATGTTTGATGGTCATGCCCGCCACCGGCCTGATCGCGGACTCCCCGCCTTTTTCCAGCAGATAATCGCGATAGAAACCGAGCGACGTCTCATCGTTACGATACTCTTTGATGCCCTCAGGCAGCGGATTGGGAAACGGTCCGCACAGCAGCCAGTCTTTGAAATAGTCCCCGGTTTTCGGATTGGTGTAGGTTGGAATTTTATCCCCAGCGCTCAGACCGGAGACACAGGACAGGAGAAGGACTAGGAGTCGTTTCATGGGCCCTCAAAAAAATAGGTGAGTATAAAGAATTTCGTTTGTGATGGGTGGTGCGGCCGAAAATTCGGTCCGCCTGTTGACAGGGCTTTGCCGCTGTTAAGAAGGCCCTGTAATGGCTCGGCGGCTCGCTGCTCTGCGGCCGCTCTTATTTGGCGATGTCTGCATAAGCAGGCTGCAGGCCGGCCTGAGCTGCCACCTCCTTGGGAAAATCAGGATCGTTCGGCGATCGGCCGAACGCGTTGTTCTTCCAACTGTGCCATTCCTTTTTGTTTTGATTAAAGCGGATCGCGTCTCCCGAGGTGGCATAGATCACGTTCCTTTCGATCAAAAAGCCTTTGCTGCCTTCGTCAAAAAAGATGCCGTTGTTGGGCGCGCCGCCATGGGTAAAGCTGGAGCGAGGCACGTCGTGGATCAGATTGCCCTTTAACACCGTGCCTGGTTGCCAACCCAGCGTGTAGATGCCGCCGCCATCGGCTAACACCTTCATCACATCGTGGATGTGATTGTTCTCCACCTGGCAGCTGCATTGGCTGGTCGCTGTGGTGTCCCAGCGAAACCCGATGGAGATGCCGGTGTAGGGCAGGTCATAGACCCAATTGTGGAGGATGGCGGTATTGCGGGAAAAGGCATCAAAGATGCCGACGCTGCCGAACAGCTGAGCACCGCAGCGGGTCACCCGGCAATTGCTGATGCGGTTGTGACGGGGTACATCGCTGGAATCAGGCCAGTCGTTGTCGAACCAGTTGCGCGGCGGCTCATCCGCTTTAGCCCGCCAGCCGCACATCACGCCGTTGCCGCCGATGTCGGCAAAGGTACAGCCCTCGATGCGGTTGTCCCTGCAGCCGGCGGCCAGGCCCATGCCGCTGGCGCCGGTATGCTGCAGCCGGCAGTGATAAAAGCCACACTGTTCGGCATAGGTCCATTGAATGGCGAGCGGCAACCCATAGGTGGGATCCGTGGTGTATCCAGGACCATAAAAACAGGCCTGAATGCCGGCATAGCCGATTTCGGGCAAGGACCAGCCGGTATGGGCAAAGTCGAGTCCCTGGAAATGAATGCCCCTGACCGGCTCTCCGCGGTGGCCGTGCAGAATCAGCAGTTGCTCGCAGCGGGGCGCGATGAATGAGTGATCGTTCGGATTTTCGTTTTCCGCCGCCTGGTAGGTGAGCAGGCCGCTGCGCCGGTCCAGATGCCACTCGCCCGGCTCATCCACAAACGCCAGGGCGTTTTCCAAAAAAGCCCGTTTGCCCGGTTGCGCGGTGGTCCACTCATGGCCCACCCAGCCGCACGGCGTTCGAGTGAGCACGCCCTGGGGATCGAGGGACTCGATGAGCGCCCTGGAGATGGACCAGTTTTGCAGGATCACCAGCTCCAGGTCCTGCAGGGGCAGGGTGGGCAATTTTTCTTCAAAGGAGATCTGTTTGGCGTCCGGCGAAGCCGTGCGAATGGTCAACATGCCCTGTTGGGGGAAACGACCGCGCCGCAGTCGTGCCCCGTCTCTGTACAATTCGCGAAAATACCAGCCTTCGTCGGGCACCTGGTTTAGGATCACGGTCCATTGGTTTTTTTCTTTTTTTTGCCAGCCGGTAATAACCCGGCCGCCGCTGATCAGCGGCTTTTCATCCTGAAAAGCCTGGTAGAGGATGGAGCAGCCTTCCGGCGCGGAATCCTGTGGTTCGAAAATCAGGGGCTGTTGCAGAACATAGACGCCGCTGCGGACCAGCACCTGGACCCCGGCATGGTTCCCGGCCAAGCTGCGGATGGCATCGCGGCTGCGTTCGAGAGTGGCAAAGGGCTGGGATAGCGTGCCGGGATTTTCGTCGTTGCCGTCTGCTGCTACGTAAAACTGAATCAGCGGTGGCTTTTGGCAGCCGGACCAGCAGGCCATGGCGCAGAGAAGCAGGATTGTTTTTTTCACAAACTGGTTCCTTTGATTTATCGAAAAGCGTGTTTTCACAACGCGGCATCGGCTCATAATAGCAAATTTGCAGAAAATTATCAAGCAGAGAAAAAAGCCTACCATAGATTGTCATAAAAAAGGTGGGTCGTTTAACGGCCCACCTTTCGGCAACGCCGGGATTTCACTCACCCCTGTCCCGGCGCTAAAACAGTGTATGGAGAATCGGCGTCAATCGGCTTTTATCATATAGCGGGGAACGGGGGAGTGGGATCTGATCCATT
>DAIQOA010000153.1:0-10581 GCA_036788095.1 bacterium
TAACATACTACTATTCAGCGGCTTCGCTCGCAATGACAGTCTTTTTTTAGATTATCTGGTGAATAACGCCTCACAGGCGTTTGATACTCAGACGGCAAAAAAGCTACTGGCTCCGCAGCCTGCGTTCCCACACCTCGTTGGTCACATAGCCGCGCAGCTCCACTCCGGGCCGCAATTCCACATAATCATCGAACATCGGCACATACAGGTTGCGCTCGCCCGGCGGCGGAGTCTCATACACTTTTTGCAGAACCGCCTGCTCCTGATCCGGACTGGCCACCACCAGAGCAGCCAACGGTGCGCTCAGCTCGACATGATTCCAGTAGCCCACTTTAGTGAAATCGCGCAGATACCAGGGCAGGGGCCAGTAATCGTCCGCCGTGCACACGACTTCGATATAAGCCTCTTTGCCGAGCGGATGCACTTCAGCCAGCTGCCGTATGCGTTCAACGATTTTAAACACATCGCGACCGGTATGGCCGTAGACATAGGGGTTGGAGGGATCACAATCGTAACGGCCATTCTGCAGCCACGTCTGCCAGAGCAGGTGGCCGGCAATCAAAACCAGCGCGGCATAGCCGGCGAGGCGCTGTTTTTTTCCCTGCAGCGACTTGAAAATCCGGGTCGCCGCAAAGCCGGCGAGCAGGATCATGGGCTGATAAAACCCCAGCATGCTCCAGGGTGTTTTGTAGGATAAAGAGCTGTAGATGACCGCCAGGAGCAGAGTGTAGCCGCCGAGGTACACCAGAAGAGATGGAATCCTGGACCGCTTGAAGAGAATCAGATAAAATGAATACAGGCTCAGAAGCACCACCGCCGCTTCGCTCCACAGCGGGCGGCCGGAGCTATGGTTGAACAGCAACAGTTTGAAATAATAATACCACGGGTGCAAATGCGCCTGATGAAACCCGGCGGCGCGCTGCAAATAAGTTTGGATGCTTTTCAGCGCATCCAGCAGGCCGGCGGGATGCGAGCCGAAGGACGAATAAAAAAGCCCGGAGATCAGCAAAGCCACGGCCGCCAGCAGTGTGCTGTTTTTCATCCCGGTACGGCTGTAAAGCGGGGCGAACTGCGGTCTGTACAGCAGCACCGTGACCGCCAGGGCAACGAACAGGGCGAACAGGGCTATGAGCGAGGTCTCCTTGGTGGCGTGCATCAGGCCCACCGCCGCTCCGGTGAAAACCGCCCATGAAGCCCTGCCGCTGGTCGCAAAGCGCCAGCCCCCTGCCAGCGCGGCGCTGCTGAAACAGACCAGCAGCATCTCCTGAATATAATAACGGCTGTAAAAAACCATGGCCGGCGAGACGGCGGTCAGCAGCAGAGCGATGACCAGCGCAGTGCGGTTGAACTCTTTGCCGAAAGCCAAAAACGTCAGCAGCAGCAGCACGCCGAAAACCGCGGGCACGATGCGCAAGGTGGCTTCGTCCACCTGCAGCAGATTCTGCTGACCGCGAAGCCAGGCGGGGATCAGGGTGAAATAATTGAGCGTGGGACCGTGGTA
Organism: bacterium; assembly: GCA_036788095.1. Taxonomy (GTDB): domain Bacteria; phylum Zhuqueibacterota; class Zhuqueibacteria; order Residuimicrobiales; family Residuimicrobiaceae; genus Anaerohabitans. The sequence goes on from DAIQOA010000153.1 coordinate 1,502, forward strand.
TTCAAAGGGATCGTATTGATAACGGTGGTGTTCCAGCAGGGGACCGAATTTGGCGGCGTGGACCGCCTCATCGGTGTGCATGGGGCGCTTCGCCGGATTCACCGTGCGAAGCGCCCATGCGGATATCAGAATGAGAAGGAATACAAGAAAATGCCGGCTCATGTCACTTGGCCGGCCGGCCCCAGACTTCCAGTTCGATCCAGTGGTTCAGATCGTTGTTGTTGTTGCCGTTGGAGTAGCAGCGCACATAGCGTCCTTTGACGCCTTTGGCGTCCAGCAGTTTGCCTTCAGAGGTCTCGATATAGAGCAGGTCTTTGCCCACGCCGAGACCGGCGCTGTTGTCGTCGTCGTTGTTGAACAGCGTCTTGACGTTGGTGGTGAAATCCTTGTCGTCCGCGGTCTGCACGACGACGTCAAAATAGACGCGCGCCTGTTTGTGATAATGCCACATGACGATGGCATAGATCTCGTTCTTGGCGCCCAGGTCCACGGTGACGCTCTGCAGAAAGGGTCCCAGTTCAACATAGCTGCCGTCTTCCGCCTCTTTGTCGCCGTCGGTGATCATGGGAATTTCGCCGATCACCGGCGCGTCGTCGGTGCTGACCACGGTTTTATTCAGCGACAGAACCTTGCAGCCGGCCGGCGCCAGAAAAGCGGGCCGGGCTTTGCCCAACGGCTTTTCCAGATTCTTCAGATTCATGTTGGTGGGTGTGCCGATGAACATGGGTTTGGGTAATTTGATGTCCAACGGCGCCATCTTTTCTCCGCCTGCCGGCGCTTGACCAAAGGCGGAAAAGACCAGAACCACGGATGCCACACTTACCAGTTTAACGATCGTGCTGAAAAATTTGACCATTGCAGCTTTCTCCTTTATTATCCCGTCGAATACTAAACGTTTATCCGGCGGCTTTTGTTTCAAACGAAAACAAAAAAGATGGGTCCGGGCCGCTGATTACAGCGTCCATCCTTTACGATATTCGAAATGAAGCAGAGCGTTGGCCTCCGGGCAATTGGTGATCTCGCCCTTGTCGCCGTCCCATTCGAACACCATGTTTTTCTCTTTCATGCGCACGGCCACGTTGCCCAACAGCATGGTTTCAGTCAAGGGGCCGGAATACGCAAAATTGGTGGTGGTGGCTTTGGGATCGCCTTTTTTGCAGGCTGCGATCCATTCTTCATGGATGCCTGGAGAGCGCGGGATGGTTTTTTCCGGACGTTTAAAGTCCTTCATCTTGGTTTCGGGAATCAGGCGCGGATTTTCGCCATAGGTTCCGCCCATGATGCTGCCTTTGCTGCCGATGAAGAGAACGCCGCCGCCGCCGTCGCCCATGCGACGTCCGGGCTCGAGATCCAGCGGACGCGGCGGAACCAGGCCGCCGTCCCACCAGTACACGCGCACCGGCGGCATCTTGTCGCGCTTGGGAAAATCGTAGACCAGCACTTCGGCCAATGGCGCCGAGTCGTCGGTGAACTCGGTGGAGCTGGCGTAAATCTTGGTAGGATATTTCAATTTCAGCGGCCAATAGATATGATCGATGATGTGCGCGCCCATGTCGCCGATGGCGCCGGTGCCGAAATCCCAGAAACCGCGCCAGGCAAAGGGCGCATAGGCCGGATGATAGGGCCGCCAGCCCGCCGGACCCAGCCACAGATCCCAGTCCAGCGTCGGCGGACAGGACGGCGTCTCTTTGGGCGCCTTGATGCCCTGCGGCCAGATGGGCCGGTTGGTCCAGCAATGGGCTTCGCGGATCTCGCCGATGGCGCCGGCCCAGATCCATTCGCAGATCAGGCGACCGCCCTCTTGCGCATGTCCCTGATTGCCCATCTGCGTGACCACGCCCATCTCTTTGGCCGTAGCCGCCAGCATGCGCGCCTCTTTGATGGTGTGGGTCAGCGGTTTTTGCACAAACACATGCTTTTTCATCTTCATGGCCATCATCGCCGCCACTGCGTGGGTGTGATCCGGCGTGGAGACCGTCACCGCATCGATGTCTTTCTCTTTTTCCAGCATCACGCGAAAATCTTTATAGAATTTAGCCTTGGGAAAAAGATCCGCCGGACTTTTCTTCTCCTGGTCCTGTTCGCCGTGCTTTTCAGTCAACTTTGCTTCATCGACATCGCACAAAGCGATGACGTTCTCACCCTGCATTTTTTCCGAATCGGAAAAGCCCTTGCCGCCGATGCCGATGCAGGCGATGTTCAGTTTGTCGCTGGGCGCCTGGTAGCCCGGGCCGCCGAGCACATGCCGCGGAACGATAATAAACGAGGAGGCGACAGCTGTGCCGCCGAGAAACTGCCGTCGGGATAACTCTTTGCCCGTCAGGTCGCTTTTTTCTTCACTCATACAGCGCATTCCTTTCTGCATTAAATAGAAAATCTAAATTACCATAAAATAGGATTCTATTCAAGGTCTTTTTAGCCGTCCAGGCGCCCGATGCCGCTATTTTATCCTGGCTTTGAGATTATTCAAATCCACCACCAGCACCTGATTGTCGACCACTGCCAGCACCTGTTCCACCGCTTGTTTGACCGGCTCGGGATTTTTGCTCCAGAGCTTGCGGCCGAGCTTGAGCACCGCAGCGCCAACCTCATTGACCAACCCGGCATTGTTCAGACAGCCCAACGCCGTTTCGAACGCCGCCATGCTATTCAACTCGCCCAATCCGGACAATACGCTCCTCTTTTCGCCATCCTCCTGAGCCAGCGCCAACGCCTGCTGAAACAGCGCGACGGTTTGCGCTTCCGGCCGGCCGCCGTCGTTTTTGATCAGGCCGATAAAACCGCGCAAAGCTAAAACCTGGTTGCGGCTGACGCCGCTTTTCTCCGCAATGGCCTTGAGATCATCGATGGGCTCGCTGCCGGGCCAATCGGACAGCGCGCGAATGGCTGCCACCTGAATCTCACCGCTCTTGTCGTTGAGCGCGGAACGAAGGACCGGCAGTCCGGGGCCGGCGCCGATACGGCCCAGAACCCGTAACAGAGCAATCCGTCCGGACTCGTCTTTCACCTGCGCCAGTCTGGCCAGCACCAGCTCCGCGCGTTTGTCCGGTTCCGCGATCTTGGATGAAACCGCGGTCAAAGCGGTCACCGCTTCATTCTGCTCTTTCTCACTCTTGGTCTGCAGCAGCAGATCGATCATGGCCGGCATATCGCCGGCCGCGGCGGTCTGGCCCAGCACTTTGATGGAAGCCAAGCGCACGGCGGCATTTTCATCCTGGGCAGCGGCGAAAAGCAACGGCGTGGCGTCGATGAGGTTGCGCTCGCCCACAGCGGCGATCAATTCTCCCTTGACCGCGCCGTCGGCGCTGCGGATCGCCTGTATGATCGCCTCATCCACATTCGGCGCATTCAACAGATACAAACTCTCCTGAGCCGCTTTTTTCTCGTCATCGCTTTTTTCCGCGGCGGTTCTGGCCAGCAAAGAAACCGTTGACGCGTCGCCGAGAGCGGACAGTGATTTCAACGCGGCAATCCGCACCGCCTGGTTCTCATCCCCGACCGCAGCCACTGCGCTGGAAAGAACCGAACGATCGCCGCGGACAGCCAGAGCAGTCAGCAGCTGCACCTTGAGTTCAGCCGGAAGCCTGGTCAACAGCGCGGCAAAGGGGGCCATTTTCACCTCAGCGGGCAAGCGAGACAGTAGGGCGATGGCCATGGATTTCTGGTCCTCATCCGCGGTTTCCAGGGTATTGAGAAGAATCTTTGGGCCCTGAGCCTGGTCGGCCAAAACCTGGCCGCTCAACGCCGCCGCGCGAATAGGCGCCGCATACTCGGGCGCTTGTAATTTTTTGTACAACGTGAGAGCGGTGGAAACGTTGCCGGTCTGCGCCAGTTTATCCGCAGCCTGAAGCATGGCCTGCAGAACGGTGGGCAATAGATCGTTTTTCAACTTGGGTAAGGCCTGCTCCAAAGCGGCCACAGCCACCGGAGTGCCTATTTTGCCCAAGGCAGCGGCGGACGCGGCGATCACCGCAGGATCGCTGTGATTTAGCAGTTTGATCAAGGCAGCGGCGGAACCGGCGTCGGCGCGCTGGCCCAGGGTGTTGATGAGGCCGATCCTCGTCAGACCTTTGGATGGACCGAGCGCTTTTTGCAGAGCCTCTGTGATCTTGATGCCTGGAATGCGTTCCAGCGCATAGCGGGCCATGTCCGCGGTCTTTTCATCTTTGAGCATTTTGCCCAATGTCGAAGCAGAGGCTTCGGAGCCGATGATGCTCAACCGCTGGCAGACGAACTGCTTGGCCGCCAAAGGTGCGTTGCTCTTGAGCAGGGTCAACAGCTTTTTCTCCACCTCCTTGACCATGGCCGGATCCTGGTAGGCGGCACGCTCCAGGTCGGTGTACTGCATCAGCGGTTCGCGACTGGCGCCCCAGTCATAGGCCTGGATTTGAGTCAGCAGAGCATCCAGCTTTTGAAGGTCCAACGTTTGCGCCACGCCTGATCCAAATACGACGAGAATAAAAAGAACCAGGCAGGCAGCCGGTAAACAACGCAGATTGTTCATAGAAACCTCTCTGTACAAGTTATGAATAAGAACTCATTGTCAACGGAAAACCGCCTCACAGCTTCCAGGGCGAACGCAGGCTATTGCCGAGCATGGCGTTGGCCGTCGGATCATTGAGAATCACTTCTCTTTCCGGATCGAAATAAAGTTTACGCCCCAGCAGCATGGCGATCTGTCCCAGATGGCCGGGCGTGGCGGAACGATGCGCGACCTCGGCCGGTGTGATGGTTAGAGCGCGGCTGCGCACACAATCCAAAAAATTACGGCAATGTCCGGGCGAGCGATACAGGCGCCGGTCATTGGAGCCGAAATGGTAGTTGAGCAGGGATTTGGGATAAGCATCGATGCCGCCGCGGTCCACCCACACCCAGCCGTCCTCGCCGATCCATTTAGTGCCGCTGCGAATGTCCTTGTGGCCGCCGGCGATGGTCATGTGCACGCCGTTGGCGTAGCGGGTGGAGATGCGGTAACGGGTGGCGGTGTTATAAACCTGGTGGCTGGGATATTCGCCAAAGCCTTCGATCTCGATGGGCGCGGTGTAATCCAACCCGAGTCCCCAGTGGGCGATGTCGCCGTGATGTCCGATCCAGTCGGTGAGCTGACCACCGCCGAAATCCAGATGCCAGCGCCAATTTTTATGGGTGCGGGATTCCACATAGGGCGAATAGGGCGCCGGGCCCACCCAGAATTCGTAGTCCAGTTCCTCGGGTGGGGGCGTCACACGGTCCCTGCCGAAGGTGCCGGCGAAATCGCTATAGCCGGCCGGCAGCCCCACCTCCGCCTGAAGCACTTGGCCGATGCAGCCGTTGTGAACCAGCTCACAGGCAAAGCGAAAACGCTCAACAGAACGCTGCCAGCTGCCGGTCTGCCACACCCGGCCATGGTGCTGCAACGCCTTCACCATGGCGCGGCCTTCACGCAGGCTGTGGGCAAAAGGTTTTTCGCCATAACAGTCTTTACCCGCCTTGGCCGCTTCGATGACCGGGATGGCATGCCAGTGATCCGGCAATCCCAGCGAAACCGCATCGATGTCGGGCCGGGCCAGCAACTCGCGAAAATCGTGGTACACGGCGCAGCCGTCGTTCTCGTACTTTTTATTCACCAGCGTGCGCGCGTTCTCCGCATGGTTGCGGTCGAGGTCGCAGACCGCAACGATTCGCACATCCGGCTCGGACAAAAAATTCAGCATATTGTCCGTACCCTGCCAGCCCACGCCGATGCAGCCCATGACGATCTTATCGCTGGGCGCCACACGGCCGGCTCTGGACAACACCGTGGCCGGCACGATGGCGGGCGCGCCAAGGGCAGCGAGAGAGGCAGCGGTGCGCTTGATAAACTGTCTTCTGTTCATTTCCAGCATAGGAGGAAAAAGCTCCTTTCATGCGATCCGCGGGATGCTATCCACGGGATGCGATTCACGACAGCTGCCAGGGACTGCGCATGGCACGCGACAGCAGGCGATCGGCCTGAACGTCATCGATGAATCGTTCCCGCACGTTGTCCCATTTCAGTTTTCGTCCCAGCTTGATGGCCGCCAGTCCGAGATGAGCGACCATGATCGAGTGATGCGCGGCTTCTACCGGCGCCACGGTCTTTTTGCGGCTGAGAACGCAGTCTAAAAAATTCTGATGATGATCGGTGCTGACGCAGAGATGGGTCTCTTCAGGTTTGATCCGGATACGCAGCAGAGAGGATGGATTCGCCTCGATAAAGCCTCGGTCCACGTGGATCCACCCTTCTTCTCCCTCGAAACGGACGCCCATTTTATGTTTGTGGCTGTCGGCAACGATCATGGTAAAGCCCTCGGCGTATTTGCCGGTGAATGCATAGCCGTTCATTACGTCAAATAGCCCTTCACGGCCGTCTGACCACTCGCCCACGCCTTCGATCTCTACGGGCGCCGAGCTCTCGGTGTTCATACCCCATTGGGCGATGTCGATATGATGGCCAGCCCAATCGGTCAACTGGCCGCCGGCATAATCGCTGATCCAGCGAAAGTTCCAATGGCAGCGGCCTTCGCAGTACGGCGCCTCGGGCGCTGGCCCCAGCCACATGTCATAATCAAATCCAGCAGGCGGCGGCGACGGCTTGAAATTGCCGGGACGTATGCTGCTGCCGTAGGGCAGGCCCACACGCACCGTAGACACTTGGCCGAGGTAGCCATTGCGCACCAACTCACATGCGAAACGGAAAATCTGCTCTGACCGCTGCTGGCTGCCGGTCTGCCAGACCGTGCCGTGCTTTTCAACCGCGTCGACAATCGCGCGTCCTTCGCTGATGGTGTAGGCCAGCGGTTTTTCGCCATAGATGTCTTTGCGGCTGCGGCAGGCGGCCACGGCGGCCAACGCGTGCCAGTGATCCGGCAGCGCCAGACAGACAGCATCGATATCCGGCCTCAGCAGTACGGCGCGAAAATCCTTGAACACCAGACAATCGTTGTTGCCGTAATGGGCGTTGACCAGATCGCGCGCCTGAAAAAGGTTCGCGTCATCCACATCGCAGACTGCGATCACCTGGGCGCGCTCTTTCTGTAAAAAAGCGCGCAGATCGCCGGTCCCCATGCCGCCCATGCCGATAAACGCCATGGTGATGCGCTCGCCCGCGGCGATGCGGCCTGAGCGGCCGAGAGCGGCATCAGGAATAATATAGGGCGCAGCCAGAGCCGTGGCGGCGCCGGCGAGCTGTTTGAAAAAATGACGTCGGTCGATAGGCTGCTGCATTTCGCCTCTTTTTAGGTTACTCTAAACCATTCAGTGCGCGAACGTCAGGGTTCGGATGCCCCGTCATGCGCAGGGACTGCCGGGAGGACCTCAAAGCAGTCCGGATTTGCCGGCGTTGTTCCAGCCCGCATCGGAGGAAACATCGGTTTTGAAAACCGTCAGGTCCGCCTCCCACTGGGAATCGACAAAACAGATGATCTTGTCCGCCTCGCCCTGAACCTCCGTATAACACCAAACCGGACTCTCGGTGGCGGCCCAGGCATCCGTGGTCTCGTAGATCACCAGGTCTGCGTCGGAGCGGATATCGGTTGTGAACACTTTGACATCCGCCGCGCTGGGAACATCGGTGATGAACAGTTTCGGCATAAGGTTCTCCTGTCTTGAAAATATATTTAATCAGATGTCCCAGGGGCTGCGCATGGCGCGTACGATCAGCCGGTTAGCATCCTCTTCGACAAACCGTTCAGCCATTGGATCCCAATGCAGCCGGTGGTTCAGCTGAACCGCCATATTGCCGAGATGGCAGACGGTCACCGAACGGCAGCCGATCTCGACATCGGTCACCGGGCGGTTACGGGTGCGAATGCAGTCGAGCCAATCCGCGGCGTGATCAGTGCTGCGGGCCAGATGTTTTTCATCGGCGCCGATCCGGACCGCCGCCAGATGGGCCGGCTGGGTTTTCAGATAGTCGCGATTGACTTCGACGACGCCCTCTTCGCCGGTAAAGACGATGACGTTGCCGGTAAAATCCGCGGTCATCATCGTGCCGGTGGCGTAGCGGTAGGTGAGATATTGGAATTCTTTGCCGTCCGGCGGAATGATCTCCACCGGTCCGCTGTGATCCATGCCCAATCCCCACTGAGCGATGTCGAAATGATGCGCGCCCCAGTCGGTCATGCCGCCGCCCGAGTAATCGTAATAATCGCGCCAGCTGGGAAAGCCGTCAAAACTGATGGGAGGCGCAAGAATGGCGTTGTAGGGTCGGTAGGGCGCCGGCCCCAGCCAGAGGTTCCAGTCCAATTCCGGCGGTATCTGACCTGCGGGCAGATCGCAATCGACCGGATGATTTTTAAATCCCGTGGCCACGCTCACGCGCACGTGTTTAACCCGGCCGATGTAGCCGTTCTGCACCAGTTCGCAGGCGTGACGAAAGCGGTCGTCGGACCGTTGCATGCTGCCGGTTTGAACCACCCGGCCCCAGCGGCGCGCCTCATCAGCCATCTGCCGTGCCTGGCCGATGGTAAGCGACAATGGCTTTTCGCAATAGACGTCCTTGCCCAGGCGCATGGCCTGAATGGCCTGAAGCGCATGCCAGTGATCCGGAGTGGCGATCACCACCGCGTCGATGTCGCTGCGCTGCAGCAATTCCCTGTAATCGGTGAAGGCCAGACAGCCCTTAAGACTGTTCTCTTTGGCATAGAACTCTTCGACGGTGCGTTTAGCGCGGCTGAGCTTTAAGGCGTCAACATCGCACACCGCAACGATGCGGCTCGCACGATGCTGCAAAAAGCCGCGCAAAAGATAATAGCCCTGTTTGCCGACACCGATGAATCCAAGGGTGATGCGATCGTTGGGCAGAACGGTGTCAGCCCGGCTCCAGGCGGATCCTGGAACCAGCACCGGTGCGGACAAAGCCGCCATGGATTGAAAAAACCGGCGCCGGGTGATGCGAGGATTTTCAGGCACTCTTCATTCCTTTATTTTTAATAAAGTAGAACGGTCACAGCTTAAAAGCAAGATGATTTTTCACCCATGACCGCCGGCCGCAGCCATTGCCGGCCGTTGTCGACCTTGCTCGGCACCATCGGTCATTGCCGCGACGGCTGTTGTTGGCGGCGTTCGCACAAGCGGCCGGC